>CAZUHG010000054.1:0-11003 GCA_964620515.1 uncultured Candidatus Bathyarchaeia archaeon | reverse complement strand
CCGTTGAAAAAGCATTAAACGACCGTCTTCTCGACATCGAAGACGTGACAAAAGCCCGCGGCTTACTCATCCATGTTGCAGGCGGAGACGATTTGACGCTGTTCGAAGTTAACCATGCTGCTGAAATCATGAAACGCTCGCTTCCACCAAAGGCGAAGATTATCTGGGGTGCAAGAATTGACCCGGAATTGAAAAGTGGCGTCTCAGTGATGGCTGTTGTGACTGGAGTAGAAAGCGCATTCATGCGGAAACGTGAAAAACGTTTAGGTCCAATAAAACTCTGGTAATCCTTCCTTTTTTCTCTTTTATTTTCGTATGCTGCTAGTGAAACATCTCTAAGAAGTATGAAGATTATCCCTTTTTCAGCGAAACAACAGAAATACAGTGAAAGTCGATTGTGTCTGGTATTAGAAAACGTTCATTAGTTTTAGAACAATACCAACTGCTACAATTGAAGACACAAACAATAGGGCCTTTCTTTTTACAGTGAAGAAACCCTGCTGTGTTTCTGCTTCTTGAACTTCATATTCTTTTACTTCCCTTGTTTTTGGGTCAATCTGTACCCTGGCAGTTCCTTTTTGAAGGTTTAGTTCCACAACGTTGTTTTCGCCATCTAGATAAACTTTTGTTGGAACTTGACTCTGTTCGTAACCCAAACGTTTCATGAAATCAGATGCCAAATGTGCCGCGTTTTCCACGTTGAACCTAGCAGCGTCTTTTGACTGAAATGAGTTAGATGAAATACTAGTTCCTCTTTCAACTATAACATTTTCACTCTGCTCTTTAATGGTTGAATTTGAAGCGTATGCGACGTCATGCGACTGTGTTTGCTCTGGTTCAACTCGAAAAAATTGCAATTTTACTGCTGGACGATTTTCGTGGGAAGCTTCTAAAGAATCTCCAGCGAATTTTTTAGGGGTTTTCATCTCAAATTTCTCTAAAACTACCTCGTTACTGACGCCGTCTATCAGTACAGTAACATGTTTTCCATTTTTTATATTCTGATAAGTGAGTTCATAAATCGGGCTGTAAATTATTATGCGCTCGTTAATTTCGAATATTTCTCTGACAATTTCTGCAACATCTGACGGTCTCTTAGCGACTCTAGAACGAAGAAACGCTATCTCCTCTTCCAGAGAAATATTTGGCATTCTTAAATCATAACCGACTTCTGGCTGATTTTCCAGTTCGCATTCAAAAGGTGCAAAAAGCAAATTTCTTTGTGAGACTTCCCGCATCGTTCTATCAAGAACTAAATATGTTTCGTTTTCGTAATGCGAATGCTCTTCACCCACCAGCTTAACTACCTTGGCAGTTTCTCCTGGAGCTAAAGGTTCAGGTTTTAACTTTTTGCCATCAATAAAAATTTCTTGCGTTTTATCTTCAACTTTGAGGGCGTAATCATACTTTTTACAATAATCAATGGAGTATTTTCCGCCGATAACAATGTATGGTTCATAATATTTGTTAAATGAAATAAGTACTATGTCTTTGTGTCTAGGCTTTAAGAAACCAAATCTGACGAAAAAATTTGTTTTTAATTTCTCACCCTGTAATCTCGCCCTATTTGAATCAAGTCGAGCCTTGAGAATGATAGTTTTTGTATCAACTATCTTTTGTGGCAAGATCTCGGGTTCTGCCATGAATTTCACTTGTGTTCTGTTCTATTTTTTGGAAACTTAAATAGCTCTTATGAATCGGTGCTCCACATTAGATTCCCAAAATTCTATGTTGCTGCTTATCTATTGCAGCTTCCATAAACCCTTGCATTGAACAATAACTGCTAGAAGTTTGAAGAAACGGAAGATGACAGAAAGAAATTGAAATTTGCTACAGCCGTTGAACCCTTGTTTGTAATTTAGTTTTTTGCTTTCTCAGATTCCTTAAGGGTGTTTCTGTTCATCTGAGGTTTTTGCACTTTTGACGCCGTTTCCATGCGGGAATGTAGGCACTGTGTATACTTCAGTGACGCCGTTGAGGCCCTTTACCTTTTTTTGAACAAAGTCTAAGACTTGTCCACTATCTTCAGCGTTGATCCAAATACCTACGTCCCAAGACCCAAAAATGTTCATGCTGTAACAGAGGTCTACACCAGAAACAGGTTTTTCGTCTAGTTTTCTTATGTCGCCTAGGGTGTCAACTATTTTTCCTGGGTTCAATTTCATTAGTACTAAATATTCGGGCATGCTACTTTTTCCCTCCAGTGTTTCTTTTTTATTTGATATGCGGCGTATAACTTAAATATTACGATTTAAGAATACTGATTTAGGGTGGGTTTTAAGAAACAAAAGGCAAATAGCAGAAAAACAAGCCACACTAGAGCAGCTAAAATGGAACGCCACTACTTTCCAGACATTCTAAGGAACCCCGGATGAGAATAATCAAATGTCCAAGTCTGAGACAGCCAAATCGCCTTAAAGCAGTCTTTATGGTAATAACTCTTTATTTTTCCAAAAGAATCCTTAAGCACGACTTCTTGACCATCCTCTATTAGCTTGCCGCACTCATTGCAGGTCAAATCTTGTGGTTTTTCTGATTGCAGCTTCTTCAAGGCTTCACATTGGACCCTTAACTCAGAAACTTGGCTTTTCAAAGATTGAAGTCTAACCAACACCGCTTCAACCTTCTCCCTTCGCTCAAGCGCACTGATGCTACAATCAACATTGTTTACCTGCATCTTTCAAACCTATCTCTACACCATAGCCAGCCTAAAGAAAACTTCTAAAATGAATACATAATACTTTATTTCGACAACAGTAATATTTCAAAACTAAACGCGATAACTAGCCCATTTCAGTGAAGATAGCATTAAACAATTCAATAACGCAAACATTACTACTTCAAAATACAAAAAGGGGTTTACGGAGAAGGATTGTACCTACTTCGACTCATTTGCTCCGCCTTTCTTTTCAAGAAAGTCGTTTAGCAGTTGTGTGCGTTTTTCGATTAGTTTTTGTAGGTCATTTTGCATTCTTTCCGCGATCCCAGCAATCTCTGTGGCTTCAGTCACGACTGATTCGGCTGTTGTTCCCACATTATTTGCTTCTTTTGTTATTTCTTTTGTTGCAATCTCAACGTTTGCCGCATCCTTTACAACGCCCGAAGCAAGTACAGCAACGCCTTCTGCGTCGGTGACGACCGTTCGCGTTGTTTTTGCTACGTTTTCTGCGGTGTCTGAAACAGACTTCGCGACTTCCACCATCTCTCCTGAAGCAGATGTCTGTTCCTCAATAGCTGAAGATGTCTCTTCAGAAGCTGACGAGCTTTCTTCTGCAATGCTAGAAACTTCTTCAATTGATCGTACTACAGCATTCAATGCATCAAGCCCTTGTTCAACGCTGCTTGTAAGTTTGCCGACTTTAATGCTCATTTCTTCCAGTATTCTTGCTATTTCCTCTACTTCCTTGATTGCGCCTAGAACTACGTTAGCGCCTTCTTCGGCTCCAGTTTGAGACTGCTGGGCAATTGCGCTGGTTTGCGTACCTGCGTCTTTTATGCTTTTTACCAGGTTTATAGATGAGTTGGCAGCAACTTTTGATTGCCCGGCCAAGCCCTTGACCGCATCAGCGACTACGGCGAAACCTCTGCCTGCTTCTCCAGCTCTAGCTGCTTCGATAGCTGCGTTTAAGGCAAGCATGTTTGTTTGACTGGCTATTTCAGAAACGGAATTGGCCATTTGTCCTACTTGATCTATCGAGTTGACCATTGACGATACAGCTTCTGACACTTTTACTATGTTATCTTGTATGGTTCCAATTGCCGAAAGTCCTCTCTGGGCTTTCTCGTTACCGCCTTTTGATTTTTTCAATACAGTGTCGGTAACGGTTGACGCTTCTTGCGCAATAATTTCTGCTACATCCATGACGTTTTTGAGAGCTTCCGTGTTTCTTGCGGCGTGTTGTGCGAGATCGGCAAGTTTTTGCGATCCTGACGACACTTGCTGCGAGGCTGCACTGACTTGCTGCATGCCTGTGGCCATTTGTTTTGACACGTTTGCTGCGTGTTTGCCCATTTCGGCAACTTTCATAACTGCTTTAGTAGCGCCATCTGCGCTGGCTGCTAGTTTGTTGGCTACTTTACCCATGTCTTTTGCCGTGGCAGATACTTTGTTAACTGTCTCAGCAGCATCCGTGGTTAGTTCAGCAACTTTGATAGCGGATTTCTCTACGGTGAGGGCAAAATCCGCCGCTTTGGCTGCACTTTGTATGAGAAAGTCCATAGTGTTGTATATTGTATCACAGCTCTCGACGGTGTCCTTGTGAAGCGCAATAATTTCTGTTTTCAGTTCTGCGTTCTCTTTGAGAAGACGATTATTCTCCTTTTCGAGGATTTTCAATTGTTTTTCTGAGTCAGAATTATATTTCTCTCGAGAATCCGCAGTCATTTCATTGACTCCTCTTATTTCACGTTCCCTCTCAATTTTGCGTTTTATTTATATTTAGATTATGAAGGATGCATAATTAAGATGGATGTTTATTACTAAAGTGTATTCAAAATCAAAATTCTGGTCGGATTTTGAATCTGACCAAATGGTCGACTGCACAATTCATGGCATAATTTCAGTGTTCAACCACTGAAAGCTCTTAGTCTTCACAAGCAGTCATAATCTCTTTCGGAATGTGTTCTAGAGAAGTTACAGAATCAACGCAGCCAGTTTTGATGGCAGCATCAGGCATTCCGAACACAACGCAGGTTTTTTTGTCTTGAGCAATGGTCATTCCACCTTTCTTTTTTATGGCTTCAATTCCTTTAGCGCCATCTACACCCATACCTGTCAGAATTACGCCAATGTTCTTAGATGTATATGTTTTGGCAGCTGATTTCATCATGACATCTGCTGAGGGACGAACGTAGTTCACTGGTGGGCTTGTAGTGAGGTTGATTTTGCCGTTTTTTGTAACCACCATGTGAAAACCTCCTGGTGCAATTAGAGCAAGGCCTTCTTGAACAACATCGCCAACTTCAGCTTCCTTCACTTTGATTTTGCATTCTTGGTTTAGTCCTTCAGCGAAGAATTTTGTCAGTTTTTTTTGCATGTGTTGTACAACCAGGATTGGCGGCGCGTTTTCTGGGATCTGTCTGAGGACATATGCTACTGCGGCTGGACCTCCTGTGGAGGCGGCTATTGATATGACTCTATCGCTGTTTTTTCCTGTGGATGGTGTGATTGTTTCTTTTTTTCTGGGTTTGGTTTGTTTTATGTTTGCAGATGCTGCTGTTTTGACTTTTGTTATTATCTCGGTTTTCACGGTGTTCATGTTTAATGAGATTGGTCCTGAAGGTTTGGGGATGTAGTCAACTGCTCCTAGCTCTAACGCTTTGAATGTTAGTTTTGCTTCTCTTTGAGCTAAGGCGCTGATCATGATGACTGGTAGGGGGTTTGTTTCCATGATTTTTCTGATGGCTGTTAGTCCATTCATTTTTGGCATTTGGATGTCAAGTGTCACGACATCTGGTTGCAGGCTTGCGATTTTTGAGAGGGCTTCTTCGCCGTCTTGTGCGGTGCCTATGACGGAGATTTGCGGGTCTGATTGTAGTAAGTCAATGAGAATTTTCTGCATGAGTAGTGAGTCATCGACGACTAGAATTTTGATTTGCCCTTTCAATCTCCTTCACTCCTTTACCTAAAAGCGAGATATTCAAAGAATTAAAGTTTAGCTTTTGAGGTTGAGTTTTCAGCTATTTTTTTGCTTTTTGTACTTGGATTTGGAAGCCTTTTATGTTTTCTTTCATGTTGCCTAGGTCATCATTTGATAGGACTTTGATTATATCTAGTAGAACTATGAGGTCTTTGTCGTGTTTGGCTATGCCTATTACTCCATCTGAACGGTCAGTGAGCAGGCTTTCTGGGTCTCTTTCTATGTCTTTCTTTTGGAGTGTGAGGACTTCTATGACTGAGTCAACGATTACTCCTATGGGATGCTTGTCTTGGATTACTACCATGATGCCGGAGTCATTTTCCTTTTTGTCGCTGAGTCCGATGCGCTTCCGCAAATCTATGACTGGGACCACTTCGCCGCGAAGGTTTGTTACTCCTTTGACGTAATGTGGAGCATAAGGAACAGGTGTGGCGCCTTCAAAAGGCTTGACTTCGCGCACTTGCTTTACATTTACGCCGTAAAACACGTTGTCAAGTGAGAACGTCAACATTTTGATTTCGTCTTTTTCAACTGGGGCATCTATAGTTGCCATGTGGACACCTGACTTTTAGCTATCGTATTCGAAAAACGGTTATTTGATGCTTATGAAGCTACCTTACATATTCAAGATTCATACAATGGGTTTTGAGCAACGATAGAGAAAAGCTTGCACTGTTGCGCTCGGAAAAGTCTATAGCCCCCTTATATATAGGAAACAACATGGTTTTGGCGTGAAAAACCGCCAATACAGACCTACCCTCTATAGGTTTTCTGCAATCATTGGTTATTAGGATCCAAATAGGTTTAGTCAAGAAACCTTGACAAAAACCCTTAAACCCAAGAAACACCCTAGCAATAACTAGGAGAGTTGCAAGTGAAAAAACAGGCACTCACAAAAACTCTACTCTTAGCACTTCTAATCGCAGCGGTAGCCAGCGTCTTTTTTGTTGATTCAGCAGTAACCGCTTCGGCTTATGCACCAGAAAACACGTGGGAAACAATGAGGCCAATGCGGAAAGCAAGGCAAGAGTTGGGCGCTGCTGTTGTTGGCGGCAAAATATATGCTATCGGTGGGGTTGACTTCGCAGGAAGCAACGAAATGTATGACCCCGCAACTAATTCTTGGTCATCAAAACAGCCAATGCCAACGCCTAGACGCAATTTTGGAATAGCAGCATGCAACAACAAGATATACTGCATAGGTGGTTCCTTAGTAGATGGTCGTGGTCCAGTAGCCTCAAACGAGGCATATGACCCCGCAACAAACAGTTGGGCAAACCTAACAGCAATACCTACGCCAAGGCGCAGTTTGCAAGCAAACGCTGTGGACGGCAAAATATACCTTATAGGCGGAGAACTGGTAGGTGCCACTGATTTGAACGAGGTCTATGATGTAGCAACTGACACTTGGACAACAAAAGAGCCCATGCCTACGGCAGTTTATTATTATGCTTCCGCTGTAGTAAACGGCAAAATATACATTTTAGGCGGGATTGGTCCTAATGCCAATTCTGATACTGTTCAGATTTATGACCCTGCCACCGATTCATGGAGCATGGGCGCAACACCAACCGTGGGATTGCGCAGTCCTTGGGCAGCGGCAACAACAGGCGTTTACGCCCCAGCGAGAATCTACATGCTAGGTGGAGCGGACATATTTTCTGCCAGTGAAAACGTGGTTTATGATCCTGCCACGGATTCTTGGCGCACGGGCGCGTCAATGCCTACTGCCCGAGCCAGTTTAGGCGTGGCAGTTGTGGACGACATCTTGTACGCCATCGGAGGCTCAGGCAACAGCTATCTGGATCCGCCTGTTGCAGTTAACGAGAAGTACACGCCCATCGGCTACGGCACCGTCCCCACCACGGTCCAAATAGTTTCCCCAGAACATAATGGTGTATACTCTTCAGGCAACGTTTCTTTAGCGTACGTCGTCAACAAGCCAAGTGTCGTAGCAAACTACAGCCTCGACGGGCAAGAACAGATGCCGCTCACGGGCAGCACAACCCTCACCAACCTGACCGCCGGCGTACATACGATACAAGTTTACGCCATAGACAGCTTCGGAAACCAAGGGAACTCTGAACGCGTAACCTTCACAGTCATCCAGCCATCAACCGCTACTCCGACAACGACACTCATAATCGTAGCCGCAATAGCAGTGACGTCTGTCAGCGTATTCTCCGGAGCCTTAGCCTACTTCAAGAAACGGAAAAAGCAAGCCCAGCGCCCCGAATCAACCCCTCCGCTAAACCTTTTGCAGTTCTCCCTCATTCGAGACTATGTAGCGACACGCCTCCAAAGCAAATACTTTGTTTCAAAACCCCCTCAAATGTATCAGCATTTTTAACTTTTTAGCGCTGCCGACACGGAAAAATGTAATCTTACGCGTTTGACCGTTGAGAGTGCGTGTGGTTTTAACAAGTAGGTGGTTAATGTTTTCAACTGGCTCGCGAGGGGGTTCAGCTTTCATTTATTTTTTTTTTTGAAAAACATTTACTCAAATAATATAAGAGAGCGTTGTCTTATAAAATTTACCTTAAAATTAAATTTTCATAGTATTACAGGAACATCTTTTTTGTGTACCATTAAATTTAAGGAAAAATTTAAATTTAAATTAGACTAACAAAGTTAGACTGAAACCAACTAAGTTTCCAAAAAATAATGGGAGAAAGAAAAAAATGATAAATGTTTCTAGGCGAAAGCTCTGTTTAGCAGTAATTCTATTGATGCTTTTCATTTCTGTAACATACTCTCTTCCTGTAGCACATGCATCTGAATCGTCTGTTGAACAAAAAGGCATAGCCGTACTTGGTAACGTCGCAGCAATAGACTTGGCACAATACACTGTAACCTCAAAACAGCAACCACAAAAGTATCCCTATCTAAATGCCATACAAGAAGACGTTGTAAGCTATACGCTGAAATCACAAGACAGCAAACTCGATGTCTCTTGCACTTTTGCAAAAGGTAAACTGCATATACTACATGTGCTCGAATCTGAAGGAACGCCCATACTGACTAAAACATCCGCCAGCATACGTGACATGGCTCAAAATTACTTAGATAATTATACTGTCTATTCTAAGGAGTCACTTTACACTGAACTAGGCACTATGCTAAACGGCGTTGACGCAAGCAAGAACTCAACCGTTACTTCTGGCAACGTGAAGCTTCAAGTAAACGCTGCTGCTGATGGATACACAACGTTTTCTTGGATTTACAGCCTCGATGGTGTTGATGCGGCTGAAAAATGCGTCGCTTTAGGCTACGAGAACGACATGCTCAAATATTTTGTTGATACGTGGAGCCTCCACGTTATCGGTAGCACCGTGATAAACCTTTCAGAAGAAGAAGCTGTTGCTATTGCGATACAAAGCGCTAGGGCTTTCTCGTATAAAGTTGGTTCAGACGATGAGGAAGTTACAGTTAAGGATCTCAACGTGACTAGAGCCATGGTTACGCAGCTTGTTTTCTGCGATTCTGTTAGTGCGTATAGCATTCGCGGTGACGAGATGTTGGCGCTTTATCCTATGTGGCGTATTGGTGTTGGCTTGGACAATTGGTATCCTGGTAATGTGTATGGCATATATGTGGATGTTTGGGCAGACACTGGTGAAGTAAGGCTTGTTCAAGAAGCGTTCTCAACATTGCCGCCAGAATTTGCGGGATCAGCCTTATTCAACAGCAGCGACGCTGAGACATCAGGCAGTCAAGCATCTGATAGCGCCGTACAATCAAATTCGATACAGTTGCTGCTCATTTTTGCTAGTTTAGCCTTGGGTGCATTTGCGACTATTTCATTGTGGTTGAGGGTAAAGAAGAGTTCACTACATTATGATTTACCGAAGCCTCGGTTTTCAAAGTTCACTGTCGGGTTGCTTTGTTTACTGCTGCTTTCAGCTGTTTTTTTTGTTCCAGTTTCAATGGTTACTGCTGACAGTAAGCGTGCCACTGTTTGGGGATGTAGAGATTATTTAAAAACAATTAACGAGAAAGGTAATCAGACAGCACTTGCTGGCAACATCGCCTTAATGTCTAATGTTGGGGGTTATTATACCAGTAACTATCAGGGAGATGGCACGCTGAAAAGTACGTTTCTGACCCAAATTGGCGATAGCGAAGAGACCTATACGAAAGCAGCGGTGGTTTACTTCGACCACGGAATAGGCGCCAACAAGTCGTATCCTCCTAACTATGAAGTTGAATGGCATTACTCTGTCTACGACAACAGCGGAACCCAAATTTTTGATGACGAGATATACAATGAGACTGAAGGCAAAACCTTTTTCGCGTTAATCAACACTTGCCTATCTGCAAAAATCGATACGGGGTACATCCAAGGCGGGTTTATTGGTTATCCTACCCCGCAGGGAATGAGCCCTACTGGTCACGCGGTGGGAATGCCTTTTGCCTTTACCCACCGTACTGTTGCCGCAAAGGGAGCAGGTTTCAGCACCGCGCTTAATATAAGCATTGACGGCTATGGCAACGCGGATGACGGTGATTTCTGCTTCATTGGCTTTCCACGCGGGGCAGCATCCTTGAGCCAGCACATTGACCCAGCTCTTCCCTCGCGGTTGTATGGGATGTGGGTTTACGCGTTCTTTTGGTTTGCATTACACAATGACATATCGATAAATTCTGCGTTAAATGCTGCTTCGCTGATGACATTTAACATCTATTTTGGTGAAACGAAACTGCATACCGGTTTCAATGCAACTTGGAACGATGGACAAACTTGGTGGCCAGATTGTACTATGGCTGTTTATGGTAACGGCAATCTGAAACTGTATCATCCCAATCCTACTTGGCTGGAGGTGGCATCTTTGTTTAACTTTGAGGAGGGCTGGCTGGAGGGCGCTGTCGGCGTGAACATAGATGGTCAATACGCGGGTGATACAGGCTATTCGCAGCATTTAAAAGTGCTTTTAGATTTAGAGCCGGGGAACCACACGGTTGAAGTTGAATCTGTGCATGGCGGCATACCTTTCATGCGCTTTGACGGCTATCCGGATGGTATGAACCCGATAACCGTGTATGTTGAGGAAGGCACCACAACATACGTTACGGCGCGCTACTCGCATAAGAAGTACTTGACCATTTCGGCTGGTGCAGGCGGCTCCACGAATCCCACGCCGGGCGTATACGGGTACACTGAATTTTCACAGGTTCCTGTGACGGCTAACGCGGGCAGCGGCTATGACTTTGACCACTGGCTCCTAGACGGCGGTTCCTACACGCAAAACCCCATAACCGTCAACATGAACAGCAACCATACCCTGCAGGCAATCTTCGTTGCGGAAAGCTGCGATTTAACAGTGAACGTGCTTAACCAGTACAGTGAAACCGGCTACGTGCCGC
>CAZUHG010000053.1:0-11139 GCA_964620515.1 uncultured Candidatus Bathyarchaeia archaeon | reverse complement strand
AACACCAGAATATTTGGAGTTTAAATATGGAAAAAGAGAGGAAGTTGTTGCGTTTGTGGTTGCTGTTTATCCGTAGGCTGAGTAGTAGTAGGCTGTGATTGTTTTGTCCTGGTTGATCGGTATCGTCATTGGATTGTCGTAGTTGTAGGTGCTATCGTAATAGTAGTGCTGGAAGAAGTGGTAGGCGCTGCCGCCGAAAAAGGGGCTTTCCACGTATATCTTGTGGTTTCCAGCCGTTACAGGGTAAGTGTAGCCCGTGGTGCCGACGTACTGGTCGTCAATGTAGAGCGGCACGTAGCCGGTTTCACTGTACTGGTTAAGCACGTTCACTGTTAAATCGCACGGTTCCTGAACGAAGACTGCCTGCAGGATATGGTCTTGGGTCATTGAAACGTTTATTGTGGGGTTAGAGCCGGCGTATTGATAGTCTAGTTGCCAGTGGCTAAAGTCGTAGCTGCTGTTCTCGTAAGCGGTGACTGCGGCGTAAGTGCCGTAATAGTAGTACTGGTCGCCTGAAGGCGTTGTGTAGCCGCCTGTTCCCGCTGAAATCGACAAGCAATACACAGGCACGTAGCACGCCTCAAGGTACATTGTGGAATCTTCTTCAACGCACACGGTTATGGGGTTCACACCATCTGAATAGCCGTAAAAGCACTTGAAAGGAAAGCCGCTGTCCCAAAAAGGAACTTCAACCGTGTGATTCCCTGGCTCCTCTAAAGCTGTTTTTAGGTGCGCCGAATAGCATGTATTACCGGCGTATTGGCCATCTATGTACACGTCGACATCGCCTTCCAGCCAGCCCTGAGGAAAGTTAAACCACGCTGCCACATTCATTCTAGCGGAAGTATACAAATGCAAATCACCATTGCCATAAGTACGCATCCAACCTTCATACCAACCTGGAGGGGGACCCTCACCTCCTGGCCACCATGTCTCAAAGCCATCATGAAGCGGGCTGTCTTCATAGGTATCGAAGAATTCATCCAGCGAAGCTTCATTTAAGGCATCATTTATCGAGTACTCATAGGTTAATGTGTAAGCATAGAAATCGCAAATGAAATCCATTCCAGCTGCGTAGGTTCCCTTGAAACAGTAGCCTGTATAATTGTTTATCATTGGAGAAGCGCCATCGAAGCCAAAGTAGCAGTGACCACCATCATCAGGATCAACATAGCTATCATTACTCATGTTAGCCGCTTGAGTCCAAGCAACAGGCAACCCATCGGTTTCCGGCCATTCAGACGCACTATCACATACCCAACTCCAAGCAAAAAAAGTAGTGCCAGTAGTTACAGCGGCAATTTCTGCAGCAGAAACGTTGTTGTCAGGACACCAATAACTGTTCTTGGCTTCCTTGTGTCCAAAATAAAACACAGCAACCTTATCGTAATTCCGATCCATATCATATGCAACGTTTAATACATTGTTTCCAGTACAGAAAGCATCATAGTATCTACCTGTTGCGTAATATTCATTTTCAAAAAGATCTTCTAGTTCAAGAGACATAGTGTTTGCCCCCACTTTTTCATCATAAACTTGGTGATATGTCGAGGCATGTATCGCGGATGCTGCTGAACCTGGAAAAACTGCTTGGGCTGTTGGAATAGCGGCAAAGAACAAACCAGAAGAAAGCAAAGCACATAACAATGCTGCGCCGAGCCGAGACCGCTTCGAGACGCTGTTGAACCTTACGAATCTAAGTCGCCGGGTACCAAAGCAAAAGACAATAAGACAGAAACCAGCTGCGGCTGCAATAGGAACCGACAACACAATTGCCTGCTCCTGCACCTCACCAGAACCAGACTCCTCAACCGAAGCCGCCATACCATAAACCATAGGACTAACACTGCTAACTTCTCCAGTGTCCGCCCACACTCTAACATAAACGCCAGTAACACAACCAGGATACGCCTTGTCAAAGCCCAACGGCACATACCACGAAGGATACAGCGTAAACGGGTCACCGCCACGAGCAGCACTCGCATCCTGATAATTGAGGTAACACAATGACAAGTTGCCCACCGACGCGACTTTGAAACCTGAAACCGTAACGTTACCCTCATCAGCGTCAACTACGTCAAACGTGTAATCCTCGAGCGATTTCATGGCCTCTGATACTGCTGTTTCGTCTGAAAGCGAAGGAACACCCGCCACTTGGTACAGCTGCCAGTTGTCCAAGAAACACTTTAACACTCCGTCACGATAGCTTAGTATGACGTTTTTTGCTGGAGCTGGAACACCGTTTGCATCCACGTAAGTCCACTTGAAATCCACAAGTACTTCGCCGATAACGGAAACTTCGAGTTGCACGTTTTTGTCAGTTTTTGTGACGTTCTTGTCGGTGGTTACACTGCCCAGCATGGCTTTGAGTTCTCCGTATAGCGAAGCACCAGTGTAGCTTTGATACCGTTCCAAAAAGCCCTCAGCGCTTCCAACTACGTCGGCGGTGGGCTGATTAAGCGAAAGCTCACCACTGACATCGCTCACGTAAATCTTGCGCAAATGACCATTCGTAAATGATAATCTTGCTCTGAGTTTGCCTTGGCTTGACGTAAGAGTGAAGTCTGTTTCTTCTTGTGGCAACGTTAAGTGAGAGTTTTGATCTTGTGCTGTTAGCCTTGGTGTGTATTCTGTCATGTCGAAGTCTGCAACGGAAGCGAGTATTTCCAGTGATTTCTCAGCGGTTGTTGGCTCTGCCGCATGCACACAGGGAATAAGCAGAGCGTATGTGCTTGATATCAGAAATGCTGATACGAGAATAGTTATGAACATTTTTTTCTCAGAACTTTTCATCTTTTCCTTTCACTCCAGTTGCAACTTAACATTATTTTCACGCTGTTTGCTTTCTGTCCTTTCTCCAGTGATACGGCTTTGTTGTGTTTCGAAACTTCACACAGCATTTGATTCAAAAAACCACCTTAAAGTGGAATCCACGTTTTCAAATTTTAAGTTTTGTCAACAAAAAAAAGGTAATTTTAAGCATCAAGCAGCTGGGGGAACATATATAATTTCAACAAGTAAATAGTCACCTTAGGTGTTCAATTATTAAGAAACACGTATAAGATTTATATTTACAATCGCAGATTGAAGGCATGCGAGCTTATCCACAGTTGATACTAGTTACGTCAACCTACTGGGCGCCAATTAAATTGGTTTTTTTCTTATATCAAAATCAACGCAAACTCGTGGTTCATACCTTGGACTTGCATCTTCTTGAGAAAAACAGCAGTAAACTTATAGCAAAAGCAACCACCAATACTGAAGCGGCGGCAACTATAAATGTCCCTGTCGAAGTCGATGTTTGAGTTTGAGCTACTGTAAACGTTACTGTTTGGGACTTACCCGTTTTTCCAGTTGCGTCCGTCGCGTAAATTCTCATGCTGTATGCCCCGTCTGGCAAGGATATGGTGGTGTTGCCGTCTACAGTTACCTGTGCAGTGTAGTTTAAGCTGTAAGCGGCAGACGAAATCGGCTTGTTTACCGTGAAAATCAACGGAACATCAGAAACATTATACTGATTATTGTCTACAGGAGACAGAAGTTCTATACTTGGTGGAGTAGCGTCAATGCTGAAGGTTACTGCACTAGAATATCCTGAATACCAATCAAGGCTCCATGTTCCAGGTGGGGGGCTTCCAGCATTAGCCATCACATGTATTATCAGAGTGTGCACACCATCGGATAAATCTGTTATTTTTGCATGGTTTTCAGTGCCATCAAATTCTGCAAGTAAGAGGGCGCTTTCATTTCCATCCAAAATGTATTTGTAATAAGGGTTGCATTTCATTTGCTGGTCGTATTGGAATGTAATGGAAATGGTGTTTTGGGTGTAGGTCTTGTTTTCAGGCGATAGCAACACAACTTTTGTACCCCAGCTAATGGGGTTTGCCGTTACTGTGTTAATTAATGATGTTTCAGCTAACGCTGCGGATAGGAGCACCGTGAGTAGAGCTGTTGCGAGTGCTTGTTTATTCACGTGCAACCCTCACAGTTATTATTAAGGGTGTTTCTAGGGTTTAAGCGTTTTTGTCAAGGTTTATTGACTAAGCCTTAGTCAAACTTTCTTGACTAAGCCCATTTGCCGCCTAATAGCCAATCAACGCAGAAGCCAGTCAACCACCAGTTCAAGCTATTTATAGAGGGGGTATAGACAAAAAATCGCGCGACAGTTCAGTCCGCAACAACAAGCTCATTCAGCAGTAACTAAAAATTATCAATTTGCTTTTTTAGTTTTCAGCTTACCTTACATTTTGAATCGTAGAATTGCTGCTATTCCGCCGAAAGCGTTTTTCAGCATCTGTCCTTCTTCAGTTTCAGCCGAAATAATTTCCACATCCGTGTTTGCCTGCTCTGCCTGCTCCGCCAAGTCATCAATCACGTCCTGTTTATCCGCTATGGCTAAAGATGGCGCTTGACACCGTGGACACGGTTTCCCCGCTAAGCTCTGCTCAAACTCCGTCAGCTTCTGGTTTTTAACTGTGTGTTTTTCCGTGTAGCTGCATGCGCTGCACTTAACCGTGACGCGCAAAAGATCAGCTTTTTCCGAAATCAAAAGCGTTCGAACAGCACCTGACTCCAAAGCCCTTCGCACTTCAGCTTCACCATAAGTTATCATTCCAGTGTCGTGACCAACCTCGTACAGGAACTGCTGCATAATCTGCTTCTCTTCGATGTACCTGACTTTCCGCATTATTTCAGGAGCTTTCTCCACCACTTCCTTCACGCCTTGCTCCTCCACATAAGCCGTGTCAATCGTGTCAATTATCTTGTTCTTCAACATGTAATTCAGGTATTCACCCTTCTCAAAATCGTACTTTGTCGGTCCAGGACCTGCAAGTATTAAGCCTTTCAACGTTTCAATAGGCAAGAATATGTCGTTTGCATGCTGACCCACGCGTGTGAAATACTCGTTAAGCTGCATATCTCTCAAGCGTTCATATCTTCGAGCTGACTGCCCACCAGCACGCGTTTTCCCCGCAACACCCGAATGCATCTCCCTAACTATCTCCAACCTCTTACCCTGCAAAGTAGCAATCGTTGCGCCTGACGCATCAATAAGAAGAATACCATAAGTCTCTTTTTCCCTAAGCATCTCCTGCAAATGCTCAGTGTGAAAACGCGAGTCACAACGATACAAGTAAATTCTAATCGGCTCAGGTGGTATGATAACATAAGTTTCCATTCTTTCGCTGCCTGGTCCACCACCCTCTTGAGGAATGGCACCGCAGAAAATCACAAGACCTTTCTCTCCAGGATCCTTAAAGAGCTTGAGTCGCTGCTGCACTTTCACGATGGCTTCTTGAACGTTTTTGCGCGTGGTAGTTGACTTGATGTTCGACGCTGTGCCATACTCGTCACGCAACATGTTGATGGCATCACTGATCTGCTTTCCAGGCGGAACATAAAGCGTAATCAACTCTGTGTGACTGCCTTCTTTGCTGGCTAGCGTATTCAGCGTTTTTCGCAGTCTGAACAGTTCCAAAGAGGTTTTTTTAGTGGCGCTCAAGATTTTCACTAATGAAGCTTTTTGCCATAAGTACGTTGTAGCGGTTAAGATAAAAGTTGCTACTTCAAAAAAGGAGTAGTTATGGCGCTTCTATCGCTTCTTTCAGGAAAGCCTTGTACGGCCCAAGCTTTCCACCATAGTTGCCTGCCGAAATCTTCACGACCCCATGTGCGCTTGCAGCGGCTGTCACACCTTGTTTCATGGCGTTTTTCACGGCGTCCAGAGTCAACCCGTTAATGACGATTTCGTAGACGCTGTTTACGTTTTCTGGAACAACCGAGTCAGGCACAACAGTGCGCAATGTTGGACAGTAAGGATGATTCGTTGAAGCTTTCATCTTGTACTTAAGCGAACCCGCTTTGCTGCCTGCACGGCACACACCGCCTGGAAACGGCATAATCACGTCAGGAGCGTTTGCACGTATGGCGTCAGCTGCTGCTTCCGCCGCTTTAAGCCCTGAACCCTGGTTTTCTGCGAATATCATAAAGTTGCCTCCTGCTACAGCTTCCTGCGCACCGAAACCGTCTTCTACAATGAAGTTGCCTTCCATAACTGGGATTTTCCAGCATTTTCTTCCGCCAGCCATGGTTTTATTTTGGAAGCCATCACCGAAATAGCGTAAACTACTGCCAACGTTAAGTTTTCTTTTAGCTGCCTCAAAACCGTTAAACGCCGAGGTTGTGGGACAAGTCATTATACATTGACCTATACGCTCCATAAGTTGATGCTTAAGCTCGAAGCGATCGCGGTTGTAGATTTGGATGAGCATTCCTGGGCGTTTGTCTGGTGTTTGGTCTGCTGAGACTGGTCTTTCGATGGCGGCTTCTGCTGGCGCCATGATGACGCTGGTGGCGAAACCTGTTGCCACGTTTGCGGCTGTTAACGCCCATTTTTCGTTTTCTGCCGTGATTAGGATTCTTCCAGCCCACAGGGGGAACATTTCCGCGAAGGTGTCAACAATTGTGCAGACATGACCTGTTTGCGGCGATTTCACAGTGAAAATTTGTGTTTTGTCGTCGTAGCTTAGAATTTCAAGCTTTTTTTCGGTTGTTGCAGCCATTTTGTTTTCATCCTTCTCTGGTTAATACGCGTTAAATCTGGATTCAGTTAATTCTCGCTCTCATTTAAGAGTTTTCGTAACTGATCAGCCATTTTTTTGATGACTGTTACGCTCGGAACTGTACCCCCCTCCCTTTTAAATAGGCTAAACCTTTTCAACATGCTAATGGTTGCGGAAACAACCAATAGTTGCCTCCCCTCTATAGGTTTCTGCAATGATTGGCTATTAGACTGCAAATATGCTTATGTAATCTGAGGGTGTGTCCAGATCTGACAGTGCGTTGGGCTCAGCAGGGCATGATTAGGCTTTTATGCAGTCTGCGCCAAATAGGATTCAAGATGGTTTAATGTCTGAAGCGGTTGTGGAGACTGCAACGAATCTAGCTAAAGCAGTAATAATCCTCTTCATTATCGTAGACCCCTTCGGCAACGTTCCCATTTTCATGGGCTTAACTGAGAAGCTATCTGAAATTCAGAGGAGAAAAGTGTTTAACACCGCTACCCTCATCGGAATCATTCTCCTCCTAGTCTTCGCCTTTGCTGGCCAAGAAATCTTTCAGATTTTTGGAATTTCAATATACAGTTTCGAGGTTGCAGGAGGCATACTGCTTCTGATCATATCGATAAGAATTTTGATTACGGGTTCAATGCATGAGAACGTTGAGTCGCCCGAAAGCATAGGTGCAGTTCCAATCGCCATGCCTCTTCTCGTCGGTCCAGGAGCAATAACCACAACCATACTTAACCTTCAAGCCTTCGGCATACTCGTAACGATCCTGTCCGTCTTAGTTGTGCTTTTCATCACATGGATTACTCTGAGATATGCAAGCTCGATATACAAGTTCCTCGGCAAAACGGGAGCCATAATCATAGCACGAGTGATGGCGCTGCTGATAGCCGCCATCGCGATACAATACATACTAGTTGGAATATCACACTTCTTAGCCGATTTACCCTGAACAGATCTCCAAAAGTATCCTTGAACTTTTTCAGTAGTTTCCCAAATTAAGCTTATTTGCCACCAAGCGCTATAATGTCCCAGAGAGATGAACCACAATGAAGTACGAGATCAAGTATAAACCGTCTTACGCATTGCTCGTTGTAAAATTGGATCAAGGTGAAACCATAACGGCTGAATCAGGCGCCATGACCTACATGGATCCGACGATAGAAGCGCACACACGCAAGAGAGAAAAAAGCCTGCTGGGCAGCTTAGGCTTAAGCATCATAGGCGGACAATCCTTCTGGGTTAACGATTACACCGCAACAAACGGCGCAGGAGAGGTGGGATTAGTCGCCGCTCCCGTTGGCGACATAGAAAAACTGGAAATCACGCCAGACAAAGGCTTCATAATACAGAAATCAGCGTACATCGCGTCAACGCAAGGCATAGACTTGGACGTGAAATGGGAAGGCTTCACCAAAGGACTTTTCGGTCAAGGATTATTCATGCTTAAGGCAACGGGAAACGGGCAGTTATTCATCAACACTTTCGGCGCCATAGACACGCACAAGCTAGAAGCGGGGCAAACATTGATAGTTGACAACTTTCACTTAGTCGGCTTCAGCGCCTCATGCAGCTACAAAGTCACAAAGTTCGGAGGGCTAAAAGAAACATTGCTGGGCGGAGAAGGCTTAGTAACACAGATCACGGGTCCAGGAGAAGTACACATACAAACCAAAAACCTCAGGGAATTCGTAGAGTGGCTGTGGGTTCTGCTTGAGCCGAGAGTACGGTCTAGAGCACGCTAAACTCCCTAATTTTTTGCTTTTTTATTTTGAATTTCTCATAAGAAAGGTAAATGAATATTTAACTAACCAAAATTTGTTGAATCGAAAAGGGAAATGCGACTACCTTTCCAGCATGAACGGCTTGTCACCTGCAATTTTCTCAGGAACCCGATCCAACAGCATCTGCTCCGCGGGTTTCTTGCTCAACACAACAGGCTGAAGACTCTGCGCAAGCTCCAACGCCGACTCCAACCTGCCGCTTCGTTCAGCGTAAATCTCAAACAGCACAGCATCTTTCTTCACGGCTTCGCCGAGCTTCGCCTTAAGCACCACACCCGCGCCTTTTTCTCGGGGTGCACCCGCCGCCTTTGCAATGTTAACGATGCCTTCAGTGCTGATCCACAAAACTCTGCCCGCTTGGTTCGCGGTCACTTCCGCTTTTTCATTGCCTACAGGTATCTCATCGGGCTTTATCCGCGGGTTTCCACCTTGCGCCTCGATTATTTCCCGCAGTTTCTCTTCTGCTCTTCCAGACTTCAACACGTTTTCGGCTTTCTGTCGTCCGCCTTCAACTCCGACCATTTCGAAAAGCATGCCCGCGAGGCTAATTGCCTTTTCTTTAAGATCCACTGGGCCGTCACCCATGATGGTGGTTAACGCTTCTTTTGCTTCAAGTGCAGGTCCAACCGCGTAGCCTAATGGCTGTTCTCCGAAAGTTAACGCGCACTGAATTTTCATGCTTAAGCGTTGACCTAAGTCTACAAAGTCAGATGCCAACGTGTACGCTTCAGTCATGCTTTTGATTTTGGCGCCGTTGCCTGTTGGGATGTCAATCACGATGTGGGTGGCGCCTATGGCTTTCTTCTTGCTCATGATCGACGGCAAAAGCAACGGGTCAATTCCAAGCGGGTACTCGATTTGGATGAACAGATCGTCGGCGGGCGCCAAATCTAATGCTCCACCCCAAACGAGGCAACCGTTTGTCTTTTCCACTACCGCTTTTATCTCGTTTATGGAGAGGTTCACTGGGCACAGGGTTTCTACGCGGTCAGCGGTTCCCGCTGGTGATGTGACTGCTCGCGAAGACGTTTTAGGAATTGTGAATCCTGCAGCTGCCACTATCGGCACCACAAGCAGCGAGGTTTTATCGCCTGGTATGCCGCCTATGCTGTGCTTGTCCAGTATGGGTGCTTCGCCGAAGTCAAGTGTTTTGCCAGTTTCCACCATGGCGCGGGATAGGGCTTCGTTTTCGCCCATGCTTAATCCGTGAATGTTGAGGGCGGTTAGGAAAGCGGCGATTTCAACTTCGCTCAGGTGGCGTTCCACCACGTCTTTGACGATGGTATTTATGTCGTGTTCTCGCAGTCTTTCGCCGTGCACTTTTGCCCTCACATGCTTGAGTGATTCAGGAAGCTGAGCAAGATGCACGTCAACTGTTTCGTCGGTTTTTAACCCAAGGGTCTCGGAGATTTCCTCGTAAAGTCCTATGCGGTTCTTTGGGAAATGTGTGGCTATGTTGGCTATGGCGATTATCTGTTGGTCGCAGTACGTGATGCGTATCCTGTCTGAGGAGTGTACGCCTAGCAGTCTTGCGGTGTCTTCGCCTAAAATGGCGATTTGTCTTCCGCCTGCTGTGATGTTTAAAACTTCAGCTATGAGTTCCATGAAGGTTCACATTGTTAGATTAGGCGTGAGGATAGTTAAAGATTTTAAGGAACTGGTAGTCACATTTACTGGAGGAAGCCTGTTTTGAAGTACGTAGACTTTGTTGATTTAAAGTATAAGCCAGCGGAAACAGATTTGATCTGCACGTTTTACGTGGAGCCAGAAGGCATTAGCCTGAAGGAAGCGGCAGGTGGCGTTGCTGCGGAAAGCTCCGTTGGCACGTGGACTGAACTTACCACTGCAGAACCGTATGTGGAGAGGCTTGCGGCATGCGTTTTCAGTATGGAAGGCAATGTTGTGAAGATAGCTTATCCGATAGGGCTTTTTGAGCGGGGAAACATGCCTAACATTCTGAGCAGTGTTGCAGGAAACGTTTTCGGGTTGAAGGCGTTGAGGAATCTGCGGCTTAACGATGTTGAGTTGCCTGCTGAGCTTGTGAAAAGCTTCAAGGGTCCACGGTTTGGGATAGAGGGGATTCGCAAGCTGCTTAAGGTGCGTGAGCGTCCTTTTGTGGGAACCATTATCAAGCCTAAGTTGGGTTTGAAAACGGTGGATCATGCGCGTGTGGCTTATGAAGCGTGGGCTGGCGGCTGCGACATAGTTAAGGATGATGAGAACTTGAGTAGTCAGCGGTTTAATCCTTTTGAGGAGCGCATCGTGAAGACGCTTGAGAGCAGGGACAGGGCGGAAGAGGAAACTGGAGAGCGTAAGGTTTACATGGTGAACATCACCGCTGAAACTGAGACTATGCTGAAAAGGGCGGAGTGCGTGCTTGCGCATGGCGGAGAATACGTGATGGTGGATGTTTTGACGTGTGGTTTTTCGGCGTTGCAGACGTTGCGCGACCAAGATTTTAAGCTGGTTATTCACGCGCACAGGGCTGGACATGCAGCGTTCACGAAGAATCCGAAGCATGGAGTGGCTATGCGGGCTGTTGCGAAGGTTTCGAGAGTTATTGGCGTTGACCAGCTTCATGTGGGCACGGTTGTGGGTAAAATGTCTGAAACGCGAGAGGAGGTTCTGGAGAACATTGACGCGTTAAAAATTGAGATGGGCGGTTTGAAGCGTGTGATGCCTGTTGCTTCGGGCGGTTTGCATCCTAGGCTTGTGCCTGCGTTGATGGAGACTTTCGGAGAAGACTTTGTCATCCAAGCTGGCGGAGGAATCCATGGGCACAA
>CAZUHG010000052.1:0-11151 GCA_964620515.1 uncultured Candidatus Bathyarchaeia archaeon | reverse complement strand
CAACAACCGTAGGCTTCAGGGCAAGAATAGAGCTGAAACTGAAGTCAGACGACGCCGTCTACGTTACAATGCCCGGAGTGCCCACCGAAATTCCCTTCGTAGCAATAATGCGCGCGTTAGGTTTAGAAAAAGACAAAGACATCGCTGAAGCAGTTTCCCTTGATAAGACTCTCCAAAGTGAACTAGCCGCGTCATTCGAGAAAGCCATAGGCGTAGACACGCAGAGCGACGCGATACTATTCATTGGAAACCGCGTAGCCCACGGGCAAGTGGAAGAATACCGCCTGCAGAAGGCTGAAACCGCACTAGACAAAAACTTTTTGCCACACTTGGGCAGAAGCGACAAGAACAGGAAAGACAAAGCCATATTCCTCGGCGAAATGGCTTACCGCGTTATCCAGCTTAAGCTTGGCAGGAGACAACCAGACGACAAAGACCACTTCAAGAACAAACGACTGCGGCTCGCAGGACCCCTTCTTGCAGATCTTTTCCGTGTTTCCTTCAGAAACTTAACTCGCGACATAAAGTACCAGCTTGAACGCATAGGCTTGAAAGGTCCAATAATAACCGTGTCTGCGGCAGTCCGTCCAGGAATAATAACCGAAAGATTCCAACATGCGTTGGCGACTGGAAACTGGGGCAGAGGCAGAGTCGGCATAACCCAACTTTTGGACAGAACAAACTACATATCCACGCTCAGCCACTTACGCAGGCTTCAGTCACCCTTAAGTAGAAGTCAACCGAACTTTGAAGCTCGAGACTTGCACCCGACCCACTGGGGGCGCTTGTGCCCTAACGAGACGCCTGAGGGGTCTAACTGTGGTCTGGTCAAGAACCTAGCCTTATCCGCGTTAATCTCTGTTGGTATGAATGCCGAGAAGATTAAACAGCTGCTTTTTGAGATGGATGTGGTTCCAGCTTACGAAGCTAATGAGGCTTTAAGGCTTTCTGGAGCCAAAGTTTTCGTTGACGGAAACATAATCGGATACTGCAATTCAGCGCCAGAACTAGCCAAAATTTTCAGAGAAAAAAGAAGAAGAGGCGAAATTTCAACTGAAGTGAACATAACCTACTTCTCGAAGCTTCAAAGCGAAACGGAAGAGTTGCACGTAAACTGCGACGAGGGACGAGTTAGGCGTCCCCTAATAATTGTTGAAAACGGAGTTTCAAAACTTCAGCCTGAGCACTTTGAAAAAATAGGTCTTGGCGACTGGACTTGGGAAGATCTTATCAAAAACGGTTTGATTGAATATTTGGACGCGTCAGAAGAAGAAAACGCGCACATCGCCATACATCTTGAAGATGTCACTCCTCAACACACGCATGCTGAGATCGCAACGTACACAATTTTGGGAATCTGCGCGTCAACCATACCCTATCCAGAACACAATCAGTCACCGCGCAACTCATACCAAGCTGCTATGGCCAAACAAGCCCTAGGAGTTTATGGTACAAACTTCCATCATCGCGTGGATTCAAGGTCGCACATACTGCATTATCCACAAGTGCCCTTGGTTGAAACTGAACTGATGGAAGTCATAGGCTACAAGCAACGCCCTACAGGACAAAACTGTGTTGTCGCCGTGCTCAGCTTTGAAGGCTATAACATGGAAGACGCCTTAATCTTCAACAAGGCATCGATTGAAAGAGGATTAGCCCGCTCCAGCTTCTACAGGATATACGAAGCCGAGTGCCGCCAGTACTTGGGCGGATTGAAAGACAAGTTCACCGTGCCCGAGCCAGGAACTCGCGGATACCGCGGAGAACAATATTATAGGCTTCTCGAACCTGACGGAATAATAGGTTTGGAATCTTCAGTTGTAGGCGGCGACGTTTTAATCGGAAGAATAAGCCCTCCAAGGTTCCTTGAAGAATACAAGGAGTTTGAAGTTAAGGGTCCATCCATGCGAGACACATCCACGGACATGCGTCCTTCAGAAACAGGAGTCGTTGATGGAATTTTCGTAACCCAGTCTGGAGAAGGAAGCAAACTCGTAAAGGTCAGAGTCCGCGATCAACGTGTTCCCGAGTTAGGAGATAAATTTGCCTCTCGCCACGGACAAAAAGGCGTCATAGGCTTAATAGTTCCACAGGAAGACATGCCCTTCACAGACGAAGGCATAGTTCCAGACATAGTGATTAATCCTCATGCTATACCCTCAAGAATGACCATCGGTCAATTCATTGAATCCCTCGCGGGAAAAGCAGCAGCTGCAAGGGGAAAACCAGCAGATGGCACACCATTCGCCAACGAAGGACCCGACGAAATCAGAAAAAACCTCGTAAAACTTGGGTTCAGCCACACGGGAAGCGAAGTATTTTACAATGGCACGACAGGCGAAAAATTCGTTGCTGACATTTTCGTCGGCATTGTTTACTACCAGAAACTGCATCACATGGTAGCTGACAAAATACACGCCAGAGCTCGTGGTCAAGTGCAAATGCTGACGCGGCAACCCACTGAAGGCAGAGCTCGAGGCGGAGGCTTAAGGTTCGGCGAAATGGAGCGCGACTGCCTCATAGGTCACGGCGCAGCCATGCTGCTCAGGGATAGGTTGCTGGAAGAATCTGACAAATACACACTTTACATATGTGAAAACTGCGGTCAAATAGCCTACTACGACATGAAACAGCGGAAATACGTGTGTAAAATCTGCGATGAAAAAGCCAAGATTTCCCCCGTCATCGTATCTTACGCTTTCAAACTCTTGTTGCAAGAGCTTCAGAGCTTGTGTATCACGCCAAAATTAGCACTAAAGGAGAAGGCATAACATGGCTTCAGAAGAACTAATTCACAAAGTTGTTGACGAAATCTCTTTCGGTCTAATTTCACCCCAAGACCTGCGCAAACAGTCAGTTGTGGAAATTCAAACACCAGACACTTACGATGAAGACGGCGCGCCTATCACCGCGGGATTAATGGATGGCAGATTAGGCACTCTGGAGCCCCGGCAGAGGTGCAAAACCTGCGGCAACACGGCAATCCGTTGCCCAGGACACTTCGGACACATCGAACTGGCAGTGCCTATAGTGCACATAGAATTCACAAAAATAATTCATGAACTTTTGAAAACAACCTGCCGCAGTTGCGGACGCATACTGCTATCAGAGGAAACAGCGAAGAAAGTTCGTAACCGAATTGAAAGATACAACACGCTTTTGGGCACAATACCCGACGTAGTGTACAAGACTATTGTACAGGAAATTAAAGCTAAACAATGTCCACATTGCGCAGCCGCCCAGTACAAAATAACTTTTGAGAAACCTACAAAGTTTATAGAGCAAACCGAGGCAGGTTCTGAACCGCTAACACCCAGCATGATCAGGGAAAGACTAGAACGCATTTCAGATGAAGACTTGGAAATTTTAGGATTCAATCCTCGAGTGGCGAGACCCGAATGGATGGTTCTGCAGGTTTTGCCTGTGCCTCCAGTTTACGTTCGTCCCTCTATTACGCTGGAGTCGGGAATCCGCTCGGAAGATGACTTAACTCACAAGCTTGTTGACATTATTCGCATTAACCAAAGGCTTAAGGAAAACATGGAGGCAGGCGCTCCAACGCTCATTATTCAAGACTTATCCGAACTTCTGCAATACCACGTTACAACCTACTTCAACAACGAAGCCTCTGGAATACCGCCAGCAAGACACCGTTCAGGAAGAGCATTAAAAACCCTCTCGCAACGGTTGAAAGGTAAAGAAGGGCGTTTCAGAAGCAACCTTTCAGGTAAAAGAGTTGACTTCTCAGCACGAACGGTTATTTCCCCCGATCCAAACCTTGACATAAACGAAGTAGGTGTTCCAAAAGATGTAGCCATGCGTTTATCTGTTCCAGAAAAAGTAACCGCGTGGAACATTGATGAACTAAAGAAACTAGTCGTAAACGGTCCTGAACAGTATCCAGGCGCCCTCTACATTATCAGGCCCGACGGAAAACGCATAAGACTTGAATTCGTGGTGGACAGAGAAAAAATTGCTGAAGCCGTAGAGCTCGGATTTATTGTGGAGAGACACCTTAAAAACGGTGACATCGCCATATTCAACCGTCAACCGTCACTTCACCGCATGTCTATTATGGCGCATTACGTGCGCGTCTTGCCCTACAAGACTTTCCGTCTACACCTCTGCGTTTGTCCGCCTTACAACGCAGACTTTGACGGAGACGAAATGAACCTCCATGTGCCTCAGAGCGAAGAAGCGCGAACAGAAGCCCTACTGCTAATGCAGGTTCAAGACCAGATACTTTCGCCAAGGTTCGGCGGACCCATAATCGGCGCAATACGCGACTTCATCACAGGCGCATACTACTTCACAAAAACTGGAACGACTCTAACAATGGCAGAAGTCAATCGACTTGTGATGGCTACGGGGTATGAAGGGGAGCTACCCCAGCCGAAGATAAAGGAGCCTCAACCATTATGGACAGGAAAACAGATTTTTAGCCTCTTTCTGCCGAAGACGTTGAATTATGTTTTGAAGGCAAATATTTGCCAAGGCTGTACCAAATGTGAGGAAGAAGCATGTAAGCATGATGCTTACGTTGTGATAAAGAATGGCGAGCTCATTTCAGGAATTATAGATAGACGCTCTATAGGTGCTGAGCAATCTGAAAGCCTGCTTCACAGAATAATAAAAGATTATGGTACTCAAGCTGGACGAGAGTTCCTCAATAAAATAACACGGATGCTAAAACTTTTCATAACCATGCGAGGTTTTAGTTACACGTATGACCAACTGGTTTTGTCGCCGAAAGCTACCGCAAGAATGAATAAAACTATGGAACGGATCCAGAAGAAAATAGATGAACTGATTGAAAGCAAAAACAAAGGGACATTACCGCGTCTTCCTGGTCAAACCCTTGACGAGTCTTTTGAAATCTACGTTATGCACGAACTTGCAACAGCCAGAGACGAATCAGGGAAAATAGCTGACAATGACTTTACGCTGGAAAATGCTGGTATCGTCATGACTCGAACGGGCGCGAGAGGATCAAGTCTCAACATTGGTCAAATGGCCGCTTGCGTCGGGCAGCAGTCAGTTCGAGGCAAACGTATAATGAGAGGTTACGCTGGACGCGCACTGCCGCACTTCGTTGACGGCGACCCCAGCCCAAGAGCGCGAGGTTTCGTTTACTCGTCTTATCAGTCTGGATTGGACGCAATTGAATTCTTCTTCCACGCTATGGGTGGCAGAGAAGGCTTGGTGGACACCGCGGTCAGAACACAACAGAGCGGTTACATGCAAAGAAGACTTATCAATGCGTTGGAGCACATCCGCTTGGAGTATGACGGCACCGTCAGAGACTCAGCTGGAGACATAATCCAATTCAGATACGGCGAAGACGGCGTAGATCCCGCCAAGAGCGACCATGGTAAAGCGGTAAACGTGAGTCGCCTTATCGATCAAATTAAAATCGGAGAAGAAAAAGGTCCAGCAGCATCTGCAGATTACATCAAAAATAAGTTGAAAGAGGTTGAGGAGCAACTTACGCCGATACTTATAGATCAGCTTAAACAGAATTTGGCTAAAACTAAGCTCAGCAAGAGCGGTGTTGACAAAGCCGTTGCGGTTACAGCCGAGCAGTACAAAAAGGCGCTGATGGAGCCAGGTGAAGCTGTGGGTATCGTTGCCGCTCAGTCAATAGGTGAACCAGGCACGCAGATGACGCTTAGAACATTCCACTACGCGGGAGTCAAGGAGCAAAACGTAACCTTAGGCTTGCCAAGACTGATTGAAATAGTTGACGCAAGAAGAATCCCGTCAACGCCGATTATGACAATATACCTGACACCAGAGTACAGGAAAAGCAAGGAAGGCGCGGTGGAGATCGCACGTAACATAATCTACACAAACTTGGAAAATATTGCTTCAGCTATCTACGCGGATGCTGTGCGCGAGGAAATAGTGGTTGAACTAAACAAATCCATGATGGAAGATAGAGCAATAACCATAGAGGAACTTGAGGAGAGACTTCAGCTGCAAAATGCTACCGTAAAAGTGAAGGACAATACCGTACAGATTAAACCTAAGAAAGTTGAAAACCTTAAGAAAATGCTCGCCAAGATTCCGGGATTACACGTTAAAGGCGTGCCCGACATAAAGCGTGTGCTAGTCACCGAAGAGCGTGGAGAATGGGTTATACGAACAGACGGCTCAAACTTGTCAAAAGTTTTAGAGGTTACTGGTGTAGACACTTCACGAGCAACAACCAACAACGTTCACGAGATAGCTAAAACTCTCGGAATAGAGTCTGCAAGAAACGCTTTGATCCGCGAGGCTTCAGGTGTCTTGGAAGAACAGGGTTTGGACGTGGATGTGCGGCATGTTATGCTCGTCGCAGATATGATGGCTTCGACAGGCGAAGTTCAGCAGATAGGCAGGCACGGCATCAGTGGCAAGAAAGCCAGCGTTCTGGCTAGGGCAGCGTTTGAAATAACAGTTCCGAACATCGTTGAGGCAGCCGTGAAAGGAGAGAGCGACCCGTTAGAGGGTGTAACCGAAAACGTAATTGTCGGGCAGTCGATTCCAATCGGCACGGGATTAGTGGAACTGTACATGTCCACGTTTGAAAAACAAGAAAAGCATGGAGGAAAAACAGAAACATGATAGACATAGATAAGGCAATTGCCGCAGCCGTGAAAACTGGTAAAGTGTCTTTCGGAGCCAACGCGGCTTTGCAAAACGCAAAGACTGGCAAGGCTAAGATGATAATTTTAGCCGCTAACTGTCCAAAAGACATAAAAGAGCAAGTTGAATACTATGGTAAAATCTCCAAGGTCCCCGTTATGACATATAAAGGCGCTGCAATGGATTTGGCAACGGTCTGCAACAAACCCTTCATTATTTCAGCATTAAGTATAAGAGAAACAGGTGACTCAGAAATTCTCAAAGTTACCGAGAACGGTGAACAAGAATCTGCTGGAGGAACTGAATGACAAGCGGCATTAAAATTACATGCGACGAAATGCGTTATATCGCTTTGTTTGAAAGCATAAGCGGCGCCGGCGTCAAGGACTGCATAATCGATGAAGAGCAAGGGCGCGCAATATTCATCGTCAACCAAGGGCAAGTGGGCGTTGCCATAGGAAGAGGCGGCAGAAACATCCACACCCTCGAAAGAATGACTGGGAAAAAGCACGAGATAATTGAGTATTCAGAAGATGCAGTGCAGTTTATCAAGAATGCTTTGAAGCCGGCAGCGGTCAGAGAAGTGCGCGTAACCGAGAGGATGGATGGAAAAAAGATGGCAGTAGTGACTGTTAATCCGAAGGATAAGGGTGTCGCCATAGGCAAAAACGGTAAAAACGCGGAACGCCTGCGCTTTTTAGCAAAGAGATATTTTGATATTCAGAACGTCAGCATCACTTAGTTCGCCATTAGGTGGCTAGGCGATTAAACGTCGCTGATTATGGCTTTAATTGTTGATGCTTTTATGTACGTTGTGTACAGAAACGCCGTTGGCACCTGATTTGCATGTGAATTTGCAAGTTGGGTAGAGCAGGTAACTATTTGAGGTCTTTGCCTTCCAACTGCTCCTTGAGTATGTCGTAGTAGTTTTGAAGGTACTCTTTGCCGTTTGTTGTTATTGTGTATACTTTTCGCGCTCTTCCTTTTTGGGTTTGTTTTTTGCTTGTGAGAAAACCTTTCCGTTCTAAGCGGTTGAGCATGGGGTAGAGGGCGCCGTGTCTGAGTTTTATTTGGAAGTTTTTTTCTACTTTCTTTTTTATCATGTAGCCCCATAAGGGTTGGGCTTGAACCATCCGTAATAGTTGGATGTTTAGCATGTTCTTGATCATGCGTTGAACAAGTTCTTTTCTGTAGGTTTCCGCCATGTTTTTCCCCTTGCGAGTTCTGTCTTGGACTTGTCTATGTTTTTGGTTTATTTAATTTATGTTAAAATGCAGATGTTAGTATTGCTATATTATGCCTTCTTATGCTTGTGGTAAGCCTGAACCTTTATATTCTTGTTTAGTCCTTATAGAGACACGCGATATGTCCCATAGTGGACATATTGTACACACGTCAAACAAAAGAACTGTTAAACACAAATACAGAAGGAACAAAAAATGCAAAATCCCCAAAAAGATGTCCAAGTCAAATTGATGAAAGGTCTCTTAGATTTGATTATTCTCCAGTTTCTAAGCGCCCAGCCCATGCACGGCTACCAAGTCATAACGAAAATACGCAAAACCTTCGGCGTCTACTTCGGCCCCAGCACCATCTACCCGCTGCTCGCCACGCTGGAAAAGAAAGGCTTCGTCAACAGCGAATGGAACATGAAAAACGAACGCCCCAGAAAAATCTACAAACTCACAAACGACGGACAAAACATACTAAACTTCACAGAAAACTCACTAAACTTCATATGCAGAAAAATAAGTGCGCCAGCAACTGCAGACATTACAGTTGAGCCATCTACCCGAACCATAAATCCAATGCTGAAAAAAATCAGAACACATCCACCACTCATTTAACACCCCTTTCACATAACAGTAGTCCAGCACTTCTTCAAGATAAGCCGCCGCGTAAGAATACCTGCTGCAAGTCGTCTAGGTTGACTCTCATTACGTTTTTCACCTTGCGAAAAGGACAAGCGCATTGAAAAAATATATTTCTCCTCCTCATTCTATTTAATGCGTCTTGCAAGGTGAAGGCTTGAATCAAGATCCAAGCGGAACAAGCGATGAACTACCGCAAATTCTCGAATTTTGTAGACACGTCGCTGGTTCAGCCCAAATCACCGCCGTAAGCTTACTCGACAACTACTCCACAGGAGCATCAAGCATAAAAGCAGCATCAGAAACAGTGTTGGTGATCCGCGATTTTCAACCCAGACTAATGAGCTACGTTAAAATCCTTGGCGGAAGAAGCATAATCTTCTTTGCTGTCGACCAGTGGGTTTTCGAAAGAGACGTTGACCGAGGCTTTTTAGGTGAAGCCTTAGCAGGCACTCTAATTTTCCCTCACACACCCCTAGTCGGCAAAGAGTATTTGCGCACACAAGAAATACTGTTGAAGAAACGGCTAATCCTTGAATTGCTGGAAAATCTGGTTCTCAGTTTCCCAGAACTCTCACACAGCCTCCACATAAAGCCCAAATATTTCATGTACGAGGTTATGCTGAACCGCGTCCGAATTTTTCCTCCACTGACTTATGGCATATCAAACTTCATGAACAGTGTTGCCCCAAAAAAAGAAATTGAATCGGTCTTCCGCGGCTACATGGAAGCCTTAAAGCAGCTTGAAAAAGAGAAAAAAATCATCATTTCACAGGGCTACGTAATGATTCCCAAAAAATTTGTGGCTAAAAGCAAAAACCCCAAAGTTCGCTTAACAAACATTTCAAAAAATGCGCCTAGAACCTTGTTCACATCAGTGTTCGCGGCTTTTCCGCAACTCTTGAACTTTTTTTCGCAGAATACTGAAGCCCTCCTGAAATTTCAAAAGTTCACTGTGAAAAGAGAAGCGGATTTAACGCGACGCTTTGTGGATCCTCAAAAATACGTTTTTGTTCCCACCGCGGAAGGTCTAGTTTCTTTGGCGGATAGACTGAGCATCGAAGCTTTTGCCCGAAAGATGCTTTTGAACGGCGCGAAAGCCAAAATCGACGTTGAACCGGTCGGCGGCGTCTTAAATGATGTGTACTTGATTAGAGCGTATCCTAATGGTGTGGAAAAAAAGGTTCTTGTTAAAAGATTTAAGGACTGGTCAAGTTTCAAGTGGTTTCCACTATCCTTGTGGTCGTTTGGAACTCGAACCTTCGCTGTCTTAGGGCGATATAGGCTTGAAAAAGAATGCGCGATAAGCGAGTTTTTACGTTGCGAAGGATTTAACGTTCCAAAGATTTTGCATGTGAGCCACAACGAACGCTTAGTTTTCATGGATTACATAGAAGGTGAAAACCTAAGCAGCGCCATCAAACGTATAGCCGCAGCAAAAAGCAGAGAGAAAGCAGAAAAAGACCTTGCAAAGATAGAGAGAGTAGGCGAGGTGCTTGCGCGGGTGCATTCACTTAATGTTACATTAGGCGACACGAAACCAGAGAACGTAATATTTGATTTAGATGACAAGGTTTACCTGTTAGATTTCGAGCAGGCTTCTCACGATGGCGACAAAGCATGGGACGTAGCCGTATTCCTGTATTACTCGGGTCATTATCTTCAGCCGATGTACAGCAACGGAAAAGCCGAAGCCATCGCCAAAGCATTTGTAAGCGGCTACTTGAAGGGCGGCGGCGAAGTTAACACCATAAAAAAGGCAGGCAACGCAAAGTACAGGCGGATTTTCAGCGTTTTCACCATGCCATCCATAATGTTAGCCATGTCAAACGTTTGCAGAAAAACCGAAGCACGGAGGTAAAAAGACACATGGTTAAAGACACAACCACATTAACTTTCTACGGCGGCGTAGACGAAATCGGCGGAAACAAAATCTTACTCCAAGATAGGGGCACGCGTGTGTTTTTTGATTTTGGCATGTCCTTCGCCATGAAGAAGCAGTTTTATTCGCCGCCGTTTCTTTCGCCTAAAAGCGAAAAAAGCCTGCAAGAGCTGGGGATTCTACCGAAAATCAGTGGAGTCTACAAGTTTGACCGAAGCCCGCCTGAGGTTGACGCGGTTTTCCTGTCTCACGGGCACTTGGACCATTCGGCTTACCTGTCGTTCATCAAACGTGAAATCCCAGTCTACTGCGGTGAAACAACGCAAATAATCTTGCAGGCACTGAGCGAAGTTCGCCGTGCAGACCTGGAGTTCAGCGTCTCAGATATCCAGTTCAAGCCGTTCCGCACAGGCAAAAAAATCACTGTTGACAACGTGGAGATTGAACCGTTCCACGTTGATCATTCGGTTCCAGGTGCTTACGGTTTTGTCATTCATACTTCGAACGGCGCAGTTGTCTACACTGGTGATTTCCGAGACCACGGCGCCAAGCCTGAGATGACCCGCGATTTTGTCGAAAACGCCAAAAAAGCAGAGCCCACAGCAATAGTCACTGAAGCAACGAACATGACGGGCGCAACGGTTTCCTCCGAAACTGAGGTTGAAAGCAAACTGGACCACATTGTTACAGGCACGGATGGTATAGTGCTTGCCGAGTTTGCCTATTCAGATGTTGACCGCTTGAACTCTTTCTTTCACATAGCCAAGAAAA
>CAZUHG010000051.1:0-11361 GCA_964620515.1 uncultured Candidatus Bathyarchaeia archaeon | reverse complement strand
GGTGAGCCATTACCTCGCCAACAACCTGATCGGTCGCGGCCTCATCCTTGGGCGACTCCACGAGCATAACGTGAAGCTTTTTAAGCGAAGACTCATTCCAGAGTTCTTCACCTATCGAGAATTAGCCCCAGTTTCCCGGGGTTGTTCTCGTCCCGAGGGCAGGTTAGCCACGTGCTACTGAGCTGTGCGCCGTGCTTCGTGTTGGCTGAAGCACTCGACTAGCATGTCTTAGTCCTATCCCGATAGCAGTGGGGTCCGGCAGGATCAACCGGAGTTGTGCACTCCGTGCTGACCGTGCAGGATGTTTAATTTTTGTTTGTACTTCCGCAATTGCCAAATTGGATTTGGAGGGAGAAACATTCCACTTTAACGTCAAAGCCCATTTCAGACTTAACAGCGTCAAGTCCACATGTATGTCCCCGCAATTGGAGGCCAACACCCGCATCCCTGTAAGGCAAAGCGCCGTTTCGGTTGGGGTTGAGCCGCCGCCATGTGAAAACTGCGGGGCTAGCTAACTGTAGCTGAATTATAGCAGATGCGATTTCAGCCGATATAAACATTTCTTTTCCAACGAAATAAACATTGCTGTATGTGGCTGTTGTGCTGACAAGAGACTGTAGCTGCCTTTTTCTACATGGAATTCTGGCAAGTTTTTCTTTGCTTTTTATTCTAATTTGAAAACTATTGCCAGCTTCTTCTTGCTCAAATCTTCTACAATTTGAACCCACGCGGCAGGCATGACTTCCTTCTCTTCTTCCGTTAGTTTCCTCACTGTTAAATCCGTGTTAACACGAAAAGCCTGTTCACATGATTTACAGTTCTGGTATGGAAAAAATTCTTCTAATGGCTTCGTTATTTTCTGTTTTACGCCACAATTAGGGCACGGATGCATCGCGTATTTTTCTTTTTTTGCTGTTTTTTCTGTTTTAATATCCACGTGTTGCTCTAACTCTTCCCATGAAGAATATATTCGGTGTAGCGGTGAGTCTCCTTTTTGCCACATTTCTCTAAGCATATTTAACAATTCCTTTTTTTCGTTCACCGCTTAGCCTTCTTTTCTTCTTGTTACGTCAGTTACCATGCATTCCAAAATATAGAAGCAGGAAACCAATAATTACTAAGACGCCAGCTATTATTACTCCGAAAATGTACATGTCGAATGCTGAAAGAAATTCGAAACCAGTTTTTGCAAAGGTTCCGCTCATGGTTAAAATAGCTACAAAAATACCTGCCAATATGAAAATTAGTGCGATAACTAAGACAAGGGCACTGTTGCCTTTATTGTCCATTTTTAATTAACTCTCGCCTATGCTAACATAAGTCCATAGAAGGCTTAAGTTTTTCTATTCCTTGTTTTGGTCGTCAGTTTAATGATTAAAAATCAACGCACACATCTCTAGAAAGGGAAAGCTCGAGATGAATTCTTAAGAGTATACTATTTTTTATAGAGAATCTTGTTCCAGCCGCAACCGTGACATTGAGCCGCCTTTAGTCTCAGATCGATATCTAATTTTCCACTGCAAACAGGACATTTCAAGTTAATGCTATCTCCTTTCTTCTGGAGCGTAGAGGAATCAAGAGAGCTAATAACAGGTTATTCCGAAGTCTACAATATATTGAAACATTTAGTAAAGCAGCATAGCTGGTCAGAACTACTAAAAAATGGAAAGTAGGAAAAAAACTTGTCCTTTCCAGCTAAGTTAGGTTTTTGCGAATCTTACCCAGGAATCTATCTCTTCAATTGTTGGCTTTTCAGCTTCTGACATCTTTCCCTCTGCAACATAAACCTTGAAGACGCCGTTTAGTTTCATGCCGAGCTCAAATGGGTCTTGACTAGCCAGTTCTTTCCTGTTCGTGACTCCGGCTTCTTCCAGCAAAATCAGGTCCTTCTCTTTTATGCCGGGAACCATTGCGAGTTGGGCTCTGCCCTGCAGCTTCTCAATCAGTTTTTCAGACATGCCGGTTCTCACTGCGATTACTGCAGGCTCTGTCGAAAGTAGTTCACCTACGTTTGTTACTCCCATTGCTCTAAGATCTTTCCCAGTAGTTTCTCCTATGCCTCTAACATCTTCTACTTTGCTCTGACTGGTCAGTTGCGGTTTCGGCTTGACAAACTCATTTTCTAACCGTTCCAATTTTGATTTGACTTCCGCGATTTCACCTTGCTGTTTCACAATGGCTTTTTCGCTCTTTGCGTTTCTTTGTTCATGTCTATCCATAGCATCGCCCATTCTTGTAAGCTGCGCTGCCAGTTCGGCTTTGGCATCAGCCAAGTTTTTGGTTAGGTTCGTGTTGACCTTCTTCATCTCGTCACTTTGCCCAATGAACTGCCGTGTCATGACACTTCTAACGTCAGCCAATTCACCGTCAAACTTCTTAACTAGGTCCGCTTGAGCCTGCTTTATCTCCTCTCCCTGTTTTCCAAACGCTTTTGCGACTTCCTTTCTCATGCCGTTTAGGCTTTCGTCTACCAGGAAGACTCTTGCCTGCAAGCTTTCTAGAACGTTTTGTTGGAGTTTTAGTTCACTCTCGATAGTATCCACTTTTGCATTAATCGCGGCAAGTATGGCTTTGTTTGATAACTCCTCTATTACTTTGTGGACGGTTGCCCCAAGTAAAAGCAAAGTGGCAACCACAGAAATTAATAGATAAACGTATACTGGAATTCCTCCAATTAGGCTACCAAGTAAGTAGGATTGAATTAGACCCTCTGGTCCCAGAGTGGTCCACAAGCTTATCGCGTTAATTGTGTTTGCTGCTGCGAGAAAAGAAAAGAAGCTTAATATCCAAATAGCTTTTCCTTGCAAATTTCATACCTCAAAGAGTTGGCTAATGAACAGAAACATGTAGATTCATCTTGTTTTTAAGTTTTTCTTTAATTGTGACTGGCGGAGCCCAAAATCGCCATGGTTAGAGTTGAAATGAGTTACTCTTCAGCTTACATTTTAGTTTAACACTTGCAACTTTTTCAAACTCTTTCAGTTCGCCACCAGATTCTATTTATACGCTTTCGTAATGTTATTATAAATTGTAGATCGGGCACTCTGGTGAACGGGGTTGACGCTGGATCATTTCTTACTTCCAAAAGAGATTTTAATAGACGAGTCAGGATGGAGCGACCTCCTCCTAGGCGTAGTGATTGGAGCGCTCAAACCTCCAGACCGAAGGTATATGGAACGCCGAATTCCCACAGTCTCTTTTCAGCCCCCGAACTTCAAAAACAAGAAATACCTAGAAGACGCTGTGAAGATTGCCGACGAAATCATTGATGTTATGCGTCCTGATGATAAAACCCACTTCAGAGTTTGTTCAGGGTACGTTCTCTCCAGCGTGCGCAGGCACCTGCAAAATCGAGGGTTCAGAGTTGAGAAATCTGAAGTCACAGGCGAACTCCACGATATGGTTGAACGGGGTTACATGCGATGGTGCGTTGAAGTTGGAGTGCCAGAAGAAGTATTGAAAGATAAGAGGCGTTTCTGGACCATGCTGGAATGGGTCGCGGAGAGACCTCACTTGAGAGAAAGCCTCGTAAAGACGGGCTGGGCAAGTTGGGAACGAAAATGGCGAGAAGAAATATTCAAGCCTCTCGATTTGCGCCGTTAGGATGCGGGTTACTGCGATTTCTTCTGTTTTGTCTCTTGCAGTTTTTCCCATTCTAGTCTAGTTTGCTTAATTATTGAATCTTTACTGTTTGGCTCTGAGAGATCGGCTATTACATTGTCTAATTCATATTTTACTAGTGATGCCACTTCAATTGGTCTCAAGGGCTCAGGTCTAGCTGCTTGATACGTTTTTAATGCGCGTAAACCACATTTGACCATTACATTTTGCAATTGCAGCCTCAAATCCACTAACTCATCTCGACTTTTCTTCATTAACTGGTCAAAGTTTTCTGAAGCTGACGTTTTTTTCTCTTCTGGCATCTCTCAACCACCAATTCAAAGCTATCCATATCTTCTTTCGTCTCATTATAACCTTTCCTTCTCCTCACAGCTATAGGTCGCTATTTCCGCTTCATCTTGAATGAGCTTGCACTATGAGAAGAGACTTTGGATAACGTTTAAATCTCCTGTTTTTATCTGCTTAATACGTGGAGTGTTTATGGCATATTGCTCAAGCTGTGGTGAAAAACTGCCCAAAGACGCTCTCTTTTGTCCAAAATGTGGCACTAAAGCAATTAAAGACGCGGAAACAGCTGCTCCAACCATTTCAGATGACTTGAAAGAGACATTTAATAAGATGAGCGTAGAGCTGGAGAAAGCTTTCGCTGTGGCTTCTAAAGAAATAACTGCTGCGTTTCAAACCGCAAGTGAAAACATTAAGAAATCGGTTCAAAAAGAGCCTGCAGCTTGTCCTAGCTGTGGAGAGAAAAACCCAAGCGATGCGGTTTTCTGTTACAAATGCGGTAAAAAAATGAAACCTGATACGCCATAGCACTTGTGTTGCGAAGCGATGTGAGTCATATGCGAATAGGTGTCTGCGGGATAGCCTGCGAAAAATGTCCTCGAATGCAGAAGGGCCTGTGCCCCAACGGCGACGTTGGATGCGTGCCGAGACAGAATAAAATGTGCCAGATAGCCACTTGCGCCTTCACTAGAGGCGTGAGATTATGTTTTGAATGCGCTGATTTTCCATGTGAAAACACGGCGAAAGGTCCGATAAGCTTCGGTTACTGCCAATATATCTCTGGAAAAGCTCAACCATAGTGTCAAGTTGCTAAAACAAGCCACCTGCAATTTAGGTGGAGGTGAACGAATGACTAATGTTGGAGAGATTTACGTCTGCAAAATATGCGGGAACACGGTTGAGGTTGTTGCAGCTGGCGCTGGAAGACTTGTTTGCTGCGGCCAGCCCATGACGCTTGTACAAGGCGAAAAGTAAATTGAGCCTTTTCGTTTTTTTAGTGGTCTGTGCGTGTTGAGCGGAGACTGAGGTTGCATAAGTGTCTTTTCACTGCGGTATTTTTAAATATGACGCGTGTCATATTTATATTTATAAGCTGACACGGTGGGCAGTAAAGTGAAAAAAACTTTTACAGGCATCGTAACCACCATAACAATAATAGTGGTTATAATCAGCCTTGCGTATATTGCAAGTTCTCCCACAAACAGCGCAACCGCCAATAGTGAAGCAGAATGGCAATTAATCGTGACTGGACTTGTTGAAAACCCTTTAAGCCTAAATTGGACCCAAATAGCTGCCATGCCTAAAAGCACCGTTAACGCTGCAATCATATGTGTAGACTTCCCCAACCACATAGTTACGCAAGGCAACTGGGTTGGAATCAAACTTCGAACTTTACTGGAAGAAGCAATGCCTGCAGCAGGCGCAATCAAAGTTGCCTTTTACGCTGCTGACGGCTATTCAACAGACTTGCCCGTTGACGCAGCCATGCGTGACGACGTAATTTTAGCCTACGAAAAGGACGGCAGCCCACTCAACGATTTACGGTTAGTGGTTCCTGGCAAGTGGGGCTACAAATGGATAAGCCAACTAACCCGCATCGAACTTGTTGATTATAACTTTCTAGGTTTTTGGGAAAGCAGGGGATACTCTGACGAAGCAACGATACCCATGAGCGGACAAGATCCTGCAGAGGCACTATCACCGCCCACAACTGAGATTCCTTCTCCGTCTCCAACTCCTCCACCTGAAACTTCGCCTTCACCAGCTCCTTCTCAACCACCTGCTACATCGCCTGCGCCGTCAGATCAGTCCACGCCAAAACCAGAAGCCACAGACGACGTAGCCACACCCACAGAAAGTCCATCCATACCCATAGAAGTCGGCTACATAATAGTGGCGGCGTTAATCGCTGTGAAGTTAGTTCTCGTGCTAACGTTTGTTCGTAAAAGAACAAAATAGCAAGAAAGAGACAAAACAAAAAATGAACAGTTTATATGTCAACGGCGTTTGAAAACAGCCAGAACTCTTCAACGTTATTTATTTTTCTTATTTCCAAGTATTCTGGTTTGAATCCCGCGCCTTCTCCTGAAGACTTTTTGTAGTAACCTACTGTGTGAGGATAACGATTTTCAAATTCCGAGTTTTCCAAGACGACTTTTAATTTCACGATTTTTTCAGTTTGGGCGGCTCCTCTTTTTCTGTCTATAAAAATTACAAGGTAATCGCAATATTTTCCCTTGTTTTCGCATTTCGGAAAGTAAACCAGCCAGTCCATTTCCATGAAGTGAAATTTTTTGGTTTCGTTTTCCAACTCGTGTTCATCCAATCAATGTGGCAAATGGCGATTTAAACATTCTTAGCTTAACATGCAAAGCAAAAGAGTGCCAATCAGAAGCTTCCTGTCCAACAGTACGTGCAAAGATCGTCTCTTTTCAAGTTCGTGTTGTTTGGTGCCTCGATTACTGCCCTGATCATTTCTTCTAAAGTAAGAAAACGCAGAGTCGTGAAACCTATGCGCTTTCTTATCTCTTCTTCCATAAGCTTGTAGCCTGGAGTTGACGCGTCAATATACTGTGCCAAATCCCTGTCTTGCTCAGTGTCTTCAAGACTTTTATGAGTAGCCAAATCGCTATTCTTGGTTGACAGGTCAAAAACGCACGGGTGCAACTGCGGCGGAGACGCTATTCTACCATGTATCTCTTTTGGTTTGAAAGGCCAAATTTTGTCTCTCAACAGATTTTGCAGTTGCGTTCCCCTTCTAATTGAGTCGTCTACCAAGATTATGCTCTTGCCCCGTATGAGCTGGGGATTAGGTACTTGCTTGTATTTTGCGATAAGCTCTCGTTTACGTTGAACAGGCGGAATGTAACTTCTGCCCCACCCTGGCGTGTACTTAATGAGCGGACGCCTAAGAGGCGCAATCAAATCCATAACTGAACTTATCCTTTTTCCGAGTTCTTCTGAGTCAATTTTGCCTTGATTAAACTCTGAAACGTGGCTTTGGACTTTTTCCTTAGCCAGCTCTATTTTTCTCTTAACGTATCCAACTGAGTGGGGAAGACCCGAGTCAGCGATGCCTAAAACCAAATCAGCTTTTACCTCGTCGTTCTCAGCCAGAAAACCGCCGCATCGTTCCCTAACGATTTCGGAGTTTATGCCGTAAAAGTCTGAAGCTGGGAAACCTGAGTAAACATGAAGAAAAGGACAGAACTTCTTTTTTCCGCGGGTAGGCACCCGCGTCTTTAAACCATTTTCTTTGAATGAGACAATTTCGCGATAATCGAGAAACTTGGCAACTTCGTATCCCAAGTTCGGGAAGCATGTAGTCTCAGAAGCAACTGCCCAGCTTTGGTTCTTTGAACCCACTACTAAAGGAAACGTGTCTCCAGCTGCATAGATTGCGTGGTCATTTTCAGAAAGCAAAAGCAGAGATATTGACCCTTCAATCTTTGAGTACATTTTCTCTATGCCGTCAGCGATGCTGCTTCCAGTGCATATTAACTCGCCAACAATCTCCGTCTGGTTAAGAATGTTGGTTCGTGCCTTTTGGCTTGACCTTTTGAAGGTTGCTCCTCTTTCAATCAGCTCAGCGTAAAGCTCTTTTGAATTTTTTATTAAACCAATTGTGCAGAGAGCAAAATTTCCAATTTTCGTCTCAAACTTGATTGGTTGCTCCTCTTTTACGTCGCTGATTACGCCTATGCCCAATGTGCCTTTCAGTTTTCCATAGTGCTTGCCGAATTTCGACTTGAATTGGCTGTTGCTGATGTCATGGGAGAATATTGTTAGGTCGCCGTCAAGAAGCGCCAAGCCGCCAACTTCAGTTCCCAAATGCGTATTGTAATCTGTTCCGAAAAACAGGTCTCTTGTGCAATTTTCTTTAGAGGCTACTCCGAATAGACCGCCCAACATTAGCTATGCATCCGTGTTGCTTTGGTCGCAGTTTTAACCTAAAAAGTTTGCTCTAAATAACAAGAGCTAAACATTTATGCCAAGCATTGAAGCAACAACGAGGTAGTAAGCGGCTAGCCCTTTCCATCTTCCCCAGCCTTCCGCGATTCGCTGCGCCTCTGCACTTGGAATCACTTTTCCGTCTCGGTAGTAACGTGAAATATCTCGTCTTAAACCTAAATCGTCAGCAGGCAACGCTTCCAGCCGCTGCATTCCCCTCAGCATTGTGAACTCGGCGGTCCAGACTCCGATGCCTCTTATTTCGTCAAGTTCCCTGATGATTTGTTCCGACCGCTCGTAGTTTCTGAGTTTCTCAAGATCCAATTTTCCCTCGGTTATGAGCGTGGAAACGTTTTTGATGTACTCGCCTTTTCGAAAGCTCAAGCCGCACTGGCGCAGGTCGTCTGTGCTGGCGGCAGCTAAGCGCTGCGGCGTCGGATACGCATAGTAAACGTCGCTTTCCAAGTGTAAAACGTCGCCGAACTTTTTGATTATCTTGCTTTCTATGCTGGCGGCTACTTTCAGCGAAATCTGCTGCTCAACAATTGAATCTACCAGCGCTTCAAAAACAGTAGGTGTAGTCGAACTTTTCAATCCCCGAAGCTTACGAGTTACGTCTGCCAGTATTCGGTCATCTTTCACGGTTTCGTAGAAAGGGTTCAAGTCTAAATCCAAGCTGAAAAGGGCGTTGACTGCGACTTCTGCTTTTTTCGTGTCTTCCGCAGTTATCGCCCTATCCGATTTGAGTTCAACAGACACCGCTGGCTTGCCAACAGTGCCAGCCGCTTCGACAGTAACGAGAATGAGCTTGCCATTAACGCGTATTACTTGCCAAAATCGTCCTTGCTCGTAGGTGCAGATTTGCCTGTCGCCGTTAGCGAATATTTCTGAGCTTAAGTCGAAACGGAACGGGGACAAAGCAGCAACGGTTACTTTTTCGGTGTAGATCATTGTGTTTCATCCTTTAAGTGCTGTAGTCGCTAAAAACGTTTCTCAGTCTCTTTCAAATGCGCCTCAACGCGCACTTGTATCGTACTAGTTTTCCTAAAGGATTTATAACTTGAACTTGGCGTAATAATACGCGAAGGATGATTCGGTCATGCGCATTGTGTTGCGGATAGGCGGTTCAGTTGTGGCGTCACCAGTCAACACCGAGTTGATGGGCAAATACGCCGAAATTGTCCAGACCATTAAAGGGCAAGGGCACGAAGTTGCGGTGGTTGTTGGCGGCGGCGCATTAGCCAGAGAGTTTATTGCAATCGCAAAGAAACTGGGGCTTGACGAGCAGGCTCAGGACGAAGTTGCTATTTCTGTTTCTCGGCTTTTCGCTCAGCTTTTCCTCAAGAAACTAGGCGAAAGGGGCTGCAGGAAGGTTGCTTTGACACTTGATGACGCGGCCGAATGCCTCCGCGAAGGCAAGATTATTGTGATGGGCGGTTTGAAGCCGGGAATCACCACGGACGCAGTAGCGGCGTTAGTTGCTGAACACATAAAGGCGGACTTGCTGGTTAAGGGCACAGATCAGGATGGCGTTTACAACAAAGACCCGCGGAAGCATGCTGACGCCGTTAAGCTGGATCACCTGTCATTTGACGATTTAGGCAAAGTTTTTTCTGAGAACAAGCATAAGGCTGGGATGCATCAGATTATTGACCCTGAAGCAGTTAAGGTTCTGAAACGCGAGCGCATGAAGCTGATTGTTGTGAACGGGTTCAAACCGGAGAACATCGTGGCAGCTGTGAATGGCGAAAGCGTTGGCACAGTGATAAATTAAGTATTGTTCTGTATTTTGTGTGCAACAAGTTTAAATATCACAGTTGATATCACATGTGAGGTTAATAGTGATAAATATGTTTACCCACGAGGACGACATAAAAAATCGGATGCGCCACCGAGAAATGAAAAGGTGGATGCGCCACACCGCAATGGTGCCAAAAGGCTTCATACGCTATCACGTTCTCGAAGCCTTAAACGAGAAACCCATGTCAGGGTCAGAGCTGATGGAAGAAATCGAAAAGCACACAGGCGGCTCGTGGAAACCCAGTCCAGGCTCAATATATCCGCTGTTGGCTTGGCTGCAAGACAACGGACACATCAAAGAGTTGCCCACGGAAAACGGGCTGAAACGCTATGAGTTGACACAGAATGGAAAGGCACTGCTTGAAGAACAGAAAAAAATAAGGACAAAGGTCAGAGAAGAAGTAGGATTTCTTCCCGCGCCTTTTGACACGTTCTTCATGAAAATGCCTCCAGAAAAATGCGAGGAACTCCGCAACTCCATGCGAAAACTTGCCATAGCCTTCTTCCAAGTGGGCAACACTCTGCAAGAGAAAATGTCCGAGCAAGCCTTAAATGAAGCATTGAAAGTTCTTGACGAGACGATAGAGAAAATTGAGGCGTTAAACAAAAAATTAAAAGGTGACAAAAATGAGTGAAGACGCAATTAAAGCTGAAGGCTTAACCAAAGTCTTCAACCACAATCTCGTGGCGGTTGACCACATCAATTTCGGCGTCAAACACGGCGAAATTTTCGGGTTTCTAGGACCTAACGGCGCTGGGAAAACCACAACCATAAACATGTTGATTACTGTCTTAAAACCAACAGAGGGCAAAGCCTCAATACTAGGTTACGACATCGCCAAACAAAACAATGCTGTCAGATATTCAATAGGTGTTGTGCCACAGGAATACACGGCTGACGAAGATTTAACAGGCTACGAAAACATACTTTTATGCGCCGACTTATACGGGATTTCTCGCGAGGTTTCCAAAAAACGGGCATTGGAGCTTTTTAAACTTGTAGAGTTGACGGAGTTCAAAGACAAGAAGGTTCAAACTTACTCGGGTGGTATGCGCCGAAGGCTAGAACTCGCATGCGGCTTGATTAATAGGCCAAAAGTGCTCTTTTTAGATGAGCCGACTTTAGGCTTGGACGTTCAAACCAGAGCTGCCACTTGGAACTACATTAAAACGTTAAAGAAAGAGTTTGGCATGACCCTTTTCATGACGACCCATTATCTGGAAGAGGCTGATGCTCTATGCGACCGCATCGCCATAATCGACCATGGAAAAATAATTGTTGTTGGAACCCCTACGGAATTGAAAGACAGTTTAGGCGGCGACATAATCACCGTCAGCATACAAAAGGACGTTGAAATAACAGGACTTGTTGAGAAAATTGAACATGTGAAGGAAGTTAAAAAGGAGAATGACTCATACATGATAAAGTCTGCAAATGGCGAAATAACCGCGCCGTTAATAATTGAAGCACTGCGCAAAGAAGGCCATGTTGTCACGCGGCTTTCGCTTACTAAGCCAACATTGAACGAGGTTTATTTGCAGTACACGGGCAGGTCAATGCGTGACGCAGAGGAATCAGGAGATTCACTTCATGCAAAAAGAATGATGATGGCGGGGCGAAGACATTGAGTGAAATGAACAACGTTTCTAAAAGCAAACTGCATGGTCTCTGGGCGTTAACCAACCGCGAGCTTAAAAAATGGT
>CAZUHG010000050.1:0-11442 GCA_964620515.1 uncultured Candidatus Bathyarchaeia archaeon | reverse complement strand
TCATCGAAACGCTAAGCAGGCTCTACGTGCCCATGATACGGAAAGAACTCTGGACGGATGACCCTGAAACCTCTGAAAGGCGGCAGACAATATACGCCATATTGCATTACACGCTGAAGACGGTGACGCTGCTTTTCAATCCTGTAACGCCGTATCTCAGTGAAGCGCTTTATCAGAACGTCTACAGGAAATTTGACGCGAAACTGCCCGAATCAATAAACTTAGAATGCTGGCCTGAACCAAACGAGAAAATGCGCGACAAAACCCTAGAAGAAGAGTTTGAAGTCTTGTTCAAGTGCGTTTCCTTGGCTTACGCCGCAAGGCAGCAGGCGAAGCTTAAGCGGAGATGGCCCCTTCGCAAGGTGATTGCGGTCACGCCAGAAAAAACGTCTAAAGCCCTGAAAAAACATGAACAGCTCTTCTTGGAGTTGACTAACGTTAAAGAAGCCGAATACGCAAGGCAAGTTCCAGATTACGTTGGAGGCGAAAACTGGGTTTCCGCCACAGAAGGCGAAATTTCCGTGTTCCTAAGCGGGCAACGCGACGAAAAGCTCCTAGGCGAAGGCATCATGCGGGATTTAGCCCGTCGTGTTCAAGCCTTAAGAAAGGAGCTTGGTTACGTGCCCACAGACGTTTTGGACGCTGTGCACATAGCCGAGCTTGACGAGGACAGCATGGGACTTCTGGAGTCTTACTTGAAGGAGATGGCTGAGCTGGTTCGCACAAAAAAAGTGTATGTGCATGGCAGCCGCGGCGAAGTTGAAGCGGAGTGGCATGAGTCGGAATTGGATGGTAAAAAAATCTTCATAAACATCCACTAGACGCCTCTTTAACCAAAAACGCTTTATTTCCCGAGTTGCGGTTCTATTCCAGAAGTAACAGGGGAACGGGCCGGTAGATCAGTCTGGTATGATCGCCGCGTTCGCAACGCGGAAGCCGCGGGTTCAAATCCCGCTCGGTCCACCAGTACCAGTCATTTGCACACCAGTGCGGTCTTTGAAAAAGGACATCGATAACTAAACAGTGTTTTCAATTGGTTGGCGGTCAGCTATAATCATTTTCACCGTTTCAACTTCGGGTTTTTTCGCTTGTTTTTTTCTGGGTTTCGAAAGTTCTTCAAGATGTTTCGCTGGTATATTTGGTAAATTGCACATAACCGTCCCCTTCGAAGTTTTATTCTATTAGCCTTTATGAATTACTAATTCACTTTAAACTCCCAATCGCTTACAAGGCATTCCGTTTCCTTATTTGACTTGATGTGAATTAAGAAGCGCTTAAACTCTTACGTGACGTTGGCAAAGACTAAAATGAGTCAATAAAGCACTGGAATAACTGATGCTCATGAACAATATTATGGGTTCAATTAAGAAACGGCGGAGCATCAGAAAATACTCCTCTCAAAAAATTTCAGCTGATGTTATTCGTCAAGTTTTGGAAGCAGCCCGCTGGGCACCCTCCGCGCACAACGCGCAACCGTGGAGATTCATCGTTTTAACTGACGCATCTTTGAAAAGTGAACTGTCGGAAGCCATGGCTGATGCGAAGATAGCATACATGATTAAAGACGGCGTTTCCCCTGAAACTTGCAAGAGCCAACGTAAAGCATCAGTGGAACGGTTCACTCATGCACCAGTGCTGATTGTCGCGGGTCTGACTATGAGAGACATGCGCAAGCATCCAGATGAATCGAGACAAAAAACCGAGCGCGATTTGGCGATGCAGAGCTTGGGGGCAGCGGTGCAGAACATGCTTTTGGTGGCGCATGTTAATGGTTTGGGCGCTTGCTGGTTCTGTGCGCCGCTATTCTGCAAAGAAGCAGTGAGAAAGGTTCTGATGATTCCAAATGATGTTGAGCCTCAAGCGTTAATAGCATTGGGTTACCCAGCGGAAAAGCCTAAGGTACCTCCTAGAAAACCGTTGCGCAGTTGTGTTCATTGGGGTCGCTGGGGTGGGGAGCTTACAGAAAGTCTATAGACTACACTTGTTTGAATGGATGCTCTTTGCTTATGATTGACTCTACAGTGAGGTTAAGCACAATCTCTGCAATGTCACTTGCGTATTCTGCTGTACGCCTTACGCTTTCGATTATTAACCGCAGATTTGCCACTTCCTCAATGTCTATTTTTTGAGAAGCGTTTACCGCTTCTTTTTCCAGCAGGGCAACATTGGTTGTTTTCTTGATTATGCTCTCGGCAAGGTTGAAATCCTGTTGCAGAAGCGCTTCTATGGCTGTTTCAAACATGGAAATGGCTATTTCGCTCATTTTTTCGATTTTTTCGGTAACTTCGGTGCTTAACCGCCGTTTTAGGGGTAAAATGTTTTCTGCGATGCTGGCTGCGTGGTCTGCTGTTCTTTCCACGGCTTTCACCACTAAGCGGTAACCTAAGCAGTCTCTAGCGTTGGTTAAGCCTATTTCCTTGATTATCCGCGGATTTTGCACTGCTGTTTTCAGTTGGCGGATTATGTAAAGGGTGAACCTGTCAACTTCGTTGTCTGTGGTTGTGACGCTTTTGGCTAAGGGGTAATCAAGTGTATTCAGCGCGGTTATGGCGTCTTTATGCATTGACGCCGTGATTATGCTCATTCTTCTTAGGGCACTTTGAATGGAAAGTTCTGGATAACTCAACAAAACCTGTAAGGTTAATTCTGAAGGCGTGTCGGTGACGATTTCGGTTCCAACAAGCAGGTGGCGTGCAAAGTTTTTAATGTCATCTCTTTGCTGTGTCGCCAATTGCTGCTGTTTTTCGGCTTTTATGTTAATGAAGCTGTAGCCTATGAGGTAGGCAGAGATGACTTTTCTGATCACTGAGTCAGAATTATCTTTAGGCGAAATTTTAATTAAGGCTTCTTCTGTTGTTTGCTCCATTGCCTTGTCGGGTGGCATGATCAACAATGTGCCGCCTTCTTCGCGCAGTTTTATCTCGCTTCCTTTTTCGATGTGGTTTTGGTCTATCCATTTTTTAGGTAAAGATATTATGTACGTGGATCCGCCTGTGAACTGGACTTTTCTTGTTTCTTCAATTTGCCTTGACTGCACTCTAAATGACCTCTATACATTAGAGAGTTTGACTATTAATAAATATGTTATCTATATAGTTTATAGAAGAGACAATAGCCTACCGATACTATTGCGAGAAACAATATAACAAAATTCGGCTTTTTCACTGCTGAAAAACATATGGAGAAATATAAAGAATGAATAGAACAGAAAGCGGTATTTCAACAACAATAGCTGTAATCGGAATGATTGTTCTGCTCATTGTCGGTTTCGCTGCAGGCTACTACCTAAACATGTCTCCTGCATCATCAGGCGATTCCGCGGACAGCGCATGGAGGACACAAAGCATAACCATTTCAGGCTCAACAACCGTTCTACCCATAGCTAGCACTTCTGCCGTAGCCTTCATGAACCAGTACACGGGGGCCACGGTCACGGTTTCAGGCGGAGGCTCAGGCGTAGGCTACAGCAACATAATCGACGACGTAGTCAACATTGGAATGGCTTCTAGAGAACCGAAACAAAGCGAAATAGATAGTGCAGAGAGCAAAGGACGGGCTATGTATCTTTACCCAATTGCTTTGGACGCCGTTTGCGTTGTTGTTAACCCCAGCGTTGCTGACGACAGTACTCCACTTAGCCTTACACTTCAACAAATCGGAAAAATCTTCTCAGGTGAATACACTCGCTGGAACCAAGTAGATTCCAGTTTACCCGATGAAGAAATCTTCGTTGTCGTAAGAGAGCCCGGCTCAGGAACTAGAGGAACATTCGAAGAATTCACGATGGATCCCTGGGATTATGAGGTTACCACAGCTGCAAATGCACGGCAAAGCAATCCTGAAGTAGTCACAACAGTAAGTGGAACAGAATACTCGATTGGCTATGTCGGCTTTGGCTTCCTAAATCAAGACATGCACGTAGTTTCCGTATACTCGGAGATCCAGGGCGAGAACATACTTCCAACAGCAGCAAGCATCGCTGACCAAACTTACCCAATGTCGAGATACCTGTATATGGTAACCAACGAAAGACCCGCAAGCGGATCACTAACAGACCGATTCCTTGACTATATGTTCAGCGAAGCTGGCCAAGAAATCGTAGAACAACACGGCTTCCTACAACTTCCTGAATATCCCTAAGGTCTAGGAGCAACAAAAGTGCCAAAGAGAAACATCCAGAAAACTATCATCCATATTTTTTCCCATATTAGACAACAACCTATAGAACTTGTCTTGTTCCTTTGTGCCTCGTTCTCAGTTATACTCTTGTTTTTAATGCTTATTTTTGTAGCCAGAGAAGGCGTTTTGGCTTTTTCAACTTTCGGTATAGACTTCATTATCGGCCAAGTTTGGGATACAAACGCCAACTTGTACGGCACCTTTCCCTTACTATATAGTTCCTTGATGGTTTCAGCAGGCGCACTTGCAATTGCTATTCCTCTAGGACTTGGCACATCAATATTCGTCACGGAAGTGCTGCCTTTTGCCATAAGAGACCCCATTAAGTCTCTAATAGAACTTCTGGCTTCGATACCTTCTGTGATTTACGGTTTCATTGGCATTATCTTCTTGGTACCTGCTATCGCCTCGGTCTTCGGGATTTCTTCAGGCTACACAGCGTTAGTGGCTTCATTACTGTTAGCTATCATGGCAGTTCCTACTATAGTTGGTCTTTCAGGGGAAACACTTTCTGCTGTGCCTAAAGACTACAAAGAAGCCTCGCTTGCGCTGGGCGCAACTAAACTGCAGACATTGCACCATGTAATATTGCCCATCGCAAAATCAGGAATCCTAGCGAGTGTTATGCTCGGTTTTGGACGTGCTGTAGGCGAAACTGTTGCTGTACTCATGGTTGCAGGCAACAGAGCTCAGATTCCAACGCCTTTTTGGAACTTCTTGAATCCAGTGTATCCGATAACTTCGGTGATAGCCATGCAAATGGGCGAAGCCTCAATGTATAGCGCAGAGTACAGCGCGCTTTTCGGACTCGGGCTTATACTTTTCATATTCACCTTCATCGTTAACACTGCAGCGGACATGATTGTTAGAAGAGAAACAAAAATAGGAGGGCGCAAAAAGTGACTGAAAAAATCAAAGAGCGAATTTTCTTCTTTGCGCTCGGCATACCCCTCGTTGTGTGTCTGATAGCGTTCTTCTGGATAGTTGCCATTCTCTCTTCTGGTGCTGGAACCCTAAATTTAGCTATGTTTACGACGAGCGCACTTGAAGGGGGAATTTTTGAAATGATAGTGGGTACTATTTACCTCTTGTTAGGCGCTGCAGGCATCGCTGGTCCAATAGGAGTTCTTGCAGCGATATACTTGGTTGAATATGCTCCAAGTGGCAAACTAACGCGTACATTTGATCAAGCTATCAATAACCTGGCAGGCGTACCTTCAATAGTTATAGGTTTATTCGGATTCGCGTTTTTCACTACTCAACTCGGTTTCGGTCGCTCATTAGCCGCTGGGTGGCTAACTTTATCTCTGATGATGCTTCCCATAGTCATACGCGGCACTGAGGAAGCCTTAAAAATGGTTCCCCCCGCCTTTCAGGAGGCATCGTTGGCATTGGGAACGACCAAGTGGCGCGCTATTATCTCAACAAGCGTTCCGTCCGCTGCGCCAGGTATAGTTACAAGCGTCATCCTAGGCATAGCCCGAGTTGCAGGAGAAACAGCCGCGATTCTCTTCACAAGCTGCGTCCTCATAACCAGAGGATTGCCAAAATCACCTTTTGAGCCAGTAATGGCTTTAGCCTACAACTTATTTGTACGCATTGTAGCTGTTGGCGACTCACCCAGCTCGGTTTTTGGAGTAGCACTGGTGCTGTTTCTAATCGTTGTATTCTTTGCAGTCATTGCTATTATCATCAGAACGTACTACAGGAGAAGACAACCATGGCTAAGGTAGAAACAAAAAATCTAAATTTGTGGTTCAAAGACAACCATGTCCTTAAAGACATAAACCTCACCATAAACGAAAAGGCAGTTACCGCAATAATGGGCCCCTCAGGCTGCGGAAAATCAACTCTGATTCGAACAATGAACAGAATGAACGACATTATAAGTGGAAGCCGCACCTCTGGCGAAGTATACATTGACGGAGAAAATATCTATGACGATAGCACTAATGTGTATGATCTAAGACGGAAAGTGGGTATGGTCTTTCAAAAACCTAACCCCTTCCCCAAATCCATTTTCGAAAACATTGCCTTCGGCCCCAAGATTCACAAAATTGCAAGCGGACAAAAACTCAACGAAATTGTGGAGAAAAGTCTGAGAGGGGGCGTTTTATGGGATGAAGTTAAAGATCGATTGCACGATAACGCTTTTAGCCTTTCAGGCGGCCAGCAGCAGAGGCTTTGCATAGCTCGCGCTTTGGCTGTGGCGCCTGAAATCCTACTCATGGACGAACCGTGCAGCGCTCTGGACCCAGCGGCGACAGCGCGAATTGAAACACTCATCCGAGAGCTTAGCGAAAAATACACTGTTATAATAGTGACGCATAATTTGCAGCAAGCTGCACGTGTTTCTGATTTCACAGCCTTTATGTACGTGGGACAGCTTGTAGAATACGGCAAAACGACAGACGTGTTTGAGAATCCAAAAAGCGAGTTAACAGAAAAATACATAACAGGAAAATTCGGTTAAGGTGAAAAAAATATGAGCAGACTCTTAGATGTGGGTTTAGAGCAGCTAACTGTGATGGTCTACAAAATGGGTGAGATAGCAGAAAAAACGGTAAACATATCCGTCAGCGGCTTCATGGCTGGAAAAGACGTAACCAGAGATGTCCATGGGCTTTCTGAAGTTTTAGTTACCTTGACCGTGGAAATTGAAGAAAAAGCCTTCGAATTAATAGTCAAATACCAGCCAGTCGCATCCGACTTGAGAATAATAAACTCCTACATGAAAATCGCGTACGACTTTGAACGATACGGCAGGTACGCATGGGACATATCTCTTACTCACAAGAAGCTCAGCAGCTTGGAAAACTGTGCACTCTCTTGGGGCTCAATGGAGCAGCTGGCGGAAAAAGTCACCCAGATGGTCAACAAAAGCATAAGGGCGCTGAAAAACCACGATGCCGAAGTGGCTGAAAGTTTGGCTGAAACTGAAAAAGAAGTGGATGAAATATTCTTTAAGTACATAGACCAGTTGGCGGAGTCACCTGCACAAACAAAATGTGCCCTGTGCAATCTTTTGGTAGCGCGTTTCCTAGAGCGGATAGCTGATCACACCACGTACGTTGGCGAAGCGATAGTTTACATAGCTACTGGAAAGAAAACAGCCCTCAGATAACTGCCATGCAGCAAAACAAAAACCTAAGAACGCACCATTAGCAGAAGCATTTTGAATCTGGTCACAGCCTTTAAGGCATGCGGTGCGTTAGCGGGCATAATAGTAATTTCGCCCTGCTTTACGCGTACGGGTTTGCCAGATATAATCACGTCAGCTTCACCGTCAAGTATGTAAACGAGCGCGTCGTAGGGCGCCGTGTGCTCGCTTAATCCTTGATCCTCGTCGAAAGCGAACAACGTTACAGTTCCTGCTTTCTTGTCGATTATTGTGCGGCTTACAACTGAACCCGCTTGGTACTCAATTAGGTCTGTTAAGTTCACAGCTTGTGCCATAAGCGTCTTAGTTTTTTCTGCGTCTTTGTTTTTAACCATATTTATCATCTCAGTTCTAAGCAAATCTGCCTATTGTGCTTTTTCTTTCCATGTCCCAGCGCTTAAACTCGCCTGATGCACAAACTATAACCGCTACTTTTCTTTTTTGTCTGGAATGAACTCAATTGAAATCGAGTTCACGCAATGCCGAACGCTCTTTTTTGTGAAGGCTTCTCCAACGAAAACATGACCCAAATGTGCGCCGCAGTTGGCACAAGTAATCTCTGTGCGAACTCCATCGGCGTCAGGAGTCCTCTTCACTGCGCCTGAAATATCATCGTCGAAACTTGGCCATCCGCAACCCGCATCAAACTTGCTTTCAGAACGGTAAAGCGGAGCACCACAACGTTTGCAGACGTATGTGCCGCGTTCCCAAAACTTGTTGTACTTGCCAGTAAAGGGCGTTTCCGTGCCCTTGTGGATTATGACGCTTTCCTCTTCTCTGGTTAGCTTCTTGTACTTCATTTTTTTCTCTGGCATCCCCCTCACCCATCAAGTGAATTAAGGTTTCAACATATATAAAAGGGAGGGGGGTAGCCCTTCGAGAGCGTAGTAGTTACGGCTTAAGGAAAGTTTTTATTAGCGTGTGAAACTTAACTTCGAACCGTTAGGACAGGATGGTTTACGATGACTTTGCAAAAAGGAGATTTCATACTAATCAATTATACAGCTAAAGTTAAAGAGACTAACGAAGTTTTTGATACAACAATCGAAGAGACCGCTAAGAAGGAGCATTTGCACAAGGAAGGCGAGATTTACGAGGCGAAGCTCGTCGTCATAGGCGAAGGTTGGGTGCTGAAAACGTTAGACGAGAACTTGCCAGCGATGACGTTGAACAAGGCGCAGTCTGTTGAGATTTCGCCTGAAAAAGCCTTCGGTCCAAGAGACCCTGAAAAAATAAGACGTGTTCCGCTGAAGCAGCTCTTAGCGAAAGACGTTCATAACCCCTCCATTGGAATGCGCATTGATTATAACGGGAAAATGGCTACCATACGCGCGATCGGCGCTGGGCGGGTGCTCCTAGATTTTAACCCGCCGCTAGCTGGACGAACCCTAATCTATGATGTTACAGTGAACAAAAAGCTTGAGACCAGCGAAGAAAAAGTAGCTGCGTTAATCCACCGCAGAATTCCCGTTGTGGAAGTTGAAAAATTCAAATTTGCCATTCAAGAAAAAACTTTGACAATAGAAATGCCTGAAGACACCTTCTACGTCGAAGGAGTTCAAATCGCAAAAAGAGGCATAGCTATGGATGTGCAAAAGTTTCTGCCTGAACTGGCGGAAATAAAGTTTGTTGAATCTTTCAGAAGCGCGCCTAAGCCTGAGGTTGCACAAGAGCCTAAAACAGAACCGACGCCAAAGCCTGAACCAAAGCCCAAGCCCAAGCCAAAACCAGAAGCAAAACCAACGCCGAAACAAAAAACAAAAAGCCAAGCTAAAAGCAAAAAAGCTTAGCTCCGTCCTCTATTTTCCCTGCGAATTCACAGTTTTCTAGGTTTCCATTAAGAATAAATCCAGCAGTTTCTTTAACACTATCCACATTGTTCTTCATTGAATAAGTGAATACTAAGAGTGGAGGTGAACGAACAGAATGGACCACACTATAATTCACTTCATAATCCCAGCTGCCGATGTTGAAAAAATGAAGCATTTTTACGCTGCGCTCTTCGGGTGGAAAATCGAAGGCTACCCTGGACTAATGGACTACTGGGATATACAGACAGTTCCAGTTGACGAAAAAGGAATGCTGCTTAGACCAGGAGTAAATGGCGGCATGGTCAGGAAAGAAAGTCCAGAGCAGAAGCCTGTGAACTACATTTCAGTCGACTCGATAGACGAGTCAATAGAGAAAGTCAAGAGGCTTGGTGGGAAAATAGCTTCGCCGAAGCAGGAAGTGCCCAACGTCGGATGGATTGCGGTAGCCGAGGACCCCGAGGGAAACCAAATTGCCCTGTTGCAGCCACAGCAAATGTAAACGCTTTGTCAGCTCAACTGATTACTCCGGTTGTTTTTGCTACTTTTTCGTATGCTTCACGATCAAGATTCAGCTTGTGAAGAATAGTGTAGCGTTCAGGTCTTACAGTCGCAGCCATCTCCAAAGCCTTAACCACATCTTCATCCTTCACGCCTAGTTCACGCGCTGTTGTAGGCGCACCTATCCGCTTTAACGTGTCTCTGATTCGCTGCCAATTGGACTTGTGAAGATACGCAGTTAATATGGAACCCACACCGCACTGTTCACCGTGCATGCCATGCGGACATTTAACCATGTCAAGAGCGTGGCTGAACAGGTGTTCTGAACCGCTGCATGGGCGGCTAGTTCCCGCGATGCTCATGGCAACCCCGCAGCTTATCAACGCTTCAAGGAGAACTCGCAGTCCTTCATCGTTTCCCGGCTGTATTAGCTCGGCGTTCTTTATTACTAATCTAGCGCTCATTAAGGCAAGACTAGCCGCGTATTCACCGTAGTATTCATTCTTTTCAGCGTGCGCCAGCCTCCAGTCTTTGACTGCTGTGAACTTTGCGATCACGTCGCCGCAGCCACTTATAACTGAGCGCCATGGAGCCTGCGCAATTATGTCGGTGTCCGCGATTATTGCCAAAGGCGCCTGCGCCATGATTGAATAGGGTTTGTCAGCGCCCTTGACTGATGCTAGTGGGCTTGCGACGCCGTCGTGGGAAAGCGTGGTGGGCACACTGATGAACGGGATATCCTGACGGAATGAACTCAGTTTTGCAGCGTCTATTTTGGTTCCGCCGCCAACTCCGATGAGCACGCGTGGTTTCCAAGCCTTTATTCTCTCTTCAACCATTAGAACGTCCTTGATTGTTGCTGTTTCAACGAGAAGCGTGTCCACGGTCATGCCTGTTTGTGAGAGGAGGTCGCGAACCTGTTTTCCTGCAATCTCGCAGCTTTTTTGTCCTGCAACTATCAAGGCTGACCCGCTTAAGTTTAGCCTTTGTGTGACTTCCTTGATGCGCGTTAAGGTTCCTTTTCCAACGATGACCTCTCGTGGAAGCTGCATGTAATGGTATGGTGAAGACAAATCAACCACTATTTTAGTTGTGTAGTCATAAAGTTATGGCAGAAGGTTTAAAGCTTTTTGAATTCAGCACCTATTTCTTGTGTTTTTCTATCCTGTAAACCAGCCAAACATATCCATGAGGGTAAATTTTCTGTTTGCACAGTTTAAGATTGAGTGCTTTGTTGATGTTGCCGAAGATGTTGTAGGTTTGTTTTCCGACAATGACTGGATGGACTAGTAAGCTGAGTTCAGACGCGAAGCCTTGTTCCATGAGTAAATTTCCAAGTATTTTTCCAGTGTCCGTTAGCACTTTTTTGACTTTGTATTCTGAAGAGAGGAGTCTAAGTGCTTTTTCTAAATCTACGTGGTTCTTTCCGACTATGTGGTGCGTGTAGTTTCTTTCTTTGAGGTATTTTATGTATTCTTTTGGTGTTGTTTCTGATATCAGCACGATGACATCTCTGCAGTATTCAAATCTTCTGCAGGTGTGGAGTAACCCTTTCAGTTTTCCTTTTGTGTCAGGGATTACCCAGTATGGAAGGCTCTTGTTTCTTTCAGGTTTTTCGAAGTCTTTTTCTTCTTCTGCTGGAACTCCTTCTTCATACAGTTCTACACCAACCTTAGCCGTGTTTGAACCAATCAGGTGGATATCTGGCTTGTAGTTTCCTGCGATTTGGTAATGTAACTCCATGTTTGGTTGAAAATTAGTTAAAGAGCCATCTATGCTTATTGAGTTATGAAT
>CAZUHG010000049.1:0-11537 GCA_964620515.1 uncultured Candidatus Bathyarchaeia archaeon | reverse complement strand
CCGGGTCCGTGACTCGAGAGGCCACTATACTTGACCGGACTATACTACCGGAGCGCGAACATTGGACGTTGCCTACCGTAAGAAACTTTTGTTTAATAAAAATAGCGATTTTGCAAACAGCCTATTTTGCGCCTAATGGCAACAGACTGCAGAAAACCTATAGAGGGTAGGTCACTAATGGCGCTTTCCACAACCAAAAACATGTTGTTTCCTTTAAATAAGGGGCTATAGACTGTTCCGAGCATATCAGTCCACAAGCTCAATCGCATCGCTCAACCTGCTGCCTATTCTTGCTTAATTATGTGGTTTTCAGGAGTTAAGAACTGATTGTAAACTGGATGCCCCTTAAACTGCAAGGTTGTCTCAGACCGCTCCACCGTTCCGCTTGGCAACCGCATGCAAATCGAATACACCACTGCACCATTCGAAATCAAACGCACACCATCCAACAACTCACCCTTCGTAACCCCCGAAGCAGCAAAAACCAGCTCCTCACCCTTCGCCAACTCATCCTCACAATAAGTCTTCTCTACATCAACACCAGCCAACCCCAACCGCTCCATCCGCTGAGCATCATCCTTCTTATCCCGCCAAACCTTCACAAGCATCGTCCCACCCAAACACTTCACAGCCGTAGCCGCAATAGTCGCCTCAGGACCTGCACCAGCACCCAAAAGCAAATCAACACCTGACTCAGGAATACACGAAACAACCGCACCCGCAATGTCACCGTCAGGAATCAAAATAATCCGCACCCCAAGCCGCCTAAGCACACGCAACATATCCAAATGCCTCTCACGCTCCAACATAATTACAGTAAAATTCGCAAGAGGCATATTCTTCTCCCTCGCCACCGTGCGAACAATCTCCTCAACAGACATATCCATAGAAAGCTTCCCAACAGAATTACAGTCAGTAGCAACCTTCAAATAATAACCATCATCAGGAAGAACCTGAAAACACCCCACAGGAGCACAAGCCAACGCAGAAATAGCATCCTTCCTGCCCTTAGAAGCCGCAGTAGTACCATCCACTGGATCAACAACAAACTCCACACAAGGTCCACGACCCGTACCCACTCTCTCTCTAGTGATGAACGCTGGCGCATGATCTTTCTGACCCTCACAGCAAATAACCTTACCAGCAAGGTCCGTTTGAGCCAAAACAGCTCTTGAAAACTCCACAGCCTTCGCATCCACCAAGTCACAATTTCCTTGACCAATATGCAACGCAGCACCCACTGCCCCAGCAACCGTAATCCGCGTTAACGAAGGAGTTAAAGCTCTTAATGAAACCACAGCGTCATTTCTCCATAATGCTATACGGCTGTGTATGTAACCGTGACCAGTAATTAAAATATGTGCGCCTTTTTTTGGTTACACAACTTGATGAAAACGAGAAAATCTAAACTACCCCCAGCCAACCTCCCATGTATTGTCCAAAGTAAACTAGAATCGCAAAAATGATAAGCCTAGGCACGAAGCTCAACAACAAGAAAAAGCCTATCCGCGCCTTGAGAAAACCGCAAACGAAAGCAAGCAACTCCACAGGCAAAACTGGAATTAACCCAAATATAACGTAAATCACCCAGCCCCATTTAACCCATACCCGCGTCACTTCTTCAAGGTGTTCAGCGGACATTCTTTTTTGAATGAAAGGTCTTCCAAAACGATATGCCAAGCCATAGTTGATAGTCATGCCTACAGTGAAGCCTACTGAAGCGACCAGTATGAGCAGTATGGGGTTGACGAAGGGAGATGCAGCTACGACTATAGCAGGGCTTCCCAAAGGCACAATTGTTCCAGCTGCAAGGGTTACGAGGAAAATGCCTGCAAGCCCATAAGTTGCGAAAAAGGCTCCTATGTCGGAGAACAGTTGTGTTCCAGCGATGTTAAAGATTTTCAGAAGCCAAATCACGATTACTCCCACGACAGTTACTATGATTGCCAGTTTTATTGAAGAACGCATCCATGAAGCCTTAAGCAAATCCGATAAACCGTAGTTTGCTTTTTGGCTTTGTTCAGACATAATAACCACGCGTGGAAAAGAAAGAATGAGCTTTCTAAAAAGTCTTTGCGGTTCAAATTTTCACCTTCAACACCAGCAGCAAAACAGTCTTTGGCGCATAACACGACTATGAGTGCAACCGTTCACAACAGCAATGTAAAAGTTTTTAGGCAAATCAACCATACACTTTAATCTGGATTCCAATGACTAAAATAACACGAGTAGGCGTAACATTTCCCCCAGACCTCCTTAAAGAATTCGACGAAGTAATTAGCAAAATGGGATATGAAAGCCGCTCCAAAGCCATCCAAGACTCCGTCAGACTTTTTGTTTCAGAAAAAAAATGGCTCCGAGAAGAGGAAAACGCCAATCAAACAGGCATCATATTAATGGTTTACGATCATGATGCCAAAGGCTTAGAAACCAACCTGACAGACTCACAGCATCAACATTCCAAGCTAATATCCTCAACGTTGCACATTCACATTAGCGAACGTGACTGCCTTGAAGCCATAGCGGTAAAAGGAAAAGCCTCTGAAATCCGAGAACTAAGCGACGAACTTTCCACAAAAAAAGGAGTCAAAATTCTCAAAACAGTAATCGTAACAGTTTAAAATGGCGATTCAGCAGCGAAATAATACGCCGCCCTGCCAGCAATTAAAAAGCGTGCGAAATGCATGCATGCAAGCAAGAACTCCAGTGTCCAGAGTGCGCCGGACCAGACTTGGACCAAAATGGGTTTAATCCAAAATCTTGAAGGTTCACTGTTTGCATCTAACAAAAACAGCTTGTACTGTAGTTTCTATTGCTTTTCCGATACTAGCCATTTTTTCTTCTTGCTTAGGGAAAAAACACCTATGATAAATATTCCTATCAATCCTAAGAATACTGGCAAAGTACTGTCACCAAATTTTCCTATCAACAGAACCACAGATATCACTATCAAAATTACTCCCACCAACAGCGCAATTTTTTGGAACATTATACTTCACATGTTGATTAGCCCGCATACGCTATATAGGCTTTCTCTTGAACGATTGACGGAATTCTAACGAAATACCCCGTTCATTGTCACATTTCTATGGAAGTAAAAAACACTAGCGCGGAACCTTAATCAGTAGATTTCATGTTATACTTGCCAAGCATACGCTATCATTTCAGTCTTCCTGCGCCACCGCATTTTGAGCATCGTTTTCTGGAATTCCCCGTACCTATCGTGCCTCTACCCTGACATTCGGGACAGGTAACCATCCAATCTTCATCACGTTCATAATACTTTCTGGGCATGAAAGTCACCTGATTACAAACTGCTAATCTGAATGAGTGGCTAAATATAACTTGCGTTCTGCTTGAGTTTACAAAAACATAATAGCAAACCAAAAGAACTAATTAACGTGGCACCGAGCGATTCTAAATGAATGAGAAACATCCAGAAAATGCTGCAGTAGAGCAAATAGTTGAAACCCAAGAAGAAAGCGAACAAGACGACGAAATCACCTTAAGGCTTTTTGCTAATGGAGAAATTGTGTCTTGGGCTAAGACCTTACTGTACAGTTTTTTGAAAGAAATACATACTGCACATCGGGAAAAGCATAAAGGGTATGGCAGAAAACTGCTGGCCTACATAGAGAAAAATGCTAAGGCACATGGCGCTACCACAATAATTACTAGTGGCATTGACCCTTGCAATGATGAAGCAATTGTTTTCTTTAGAAGTATGAGCTACGGACTTCGACCAATTGAGAATGATGCAACAGGATTTTTAGAAGGAACAAAGAGACTCTAGAAAACACCCATTACCTCATATTTGTTTTGGGAAACTATACCTTTCATTTTTGAAGATACTATTGCTTGATTAATGATTCCTTAAGACAGAATAGGGTCTATCTTTGTTCTTTCTGCAATAACAATCTCTTGGCAGTTTCTTTAGAAATCTTTTCAAGACCTTCAGCTAACTCCTCACTGCTGACCTCATCTATTGGATACCATTTCCCGTCTTTATCGATGAATACAAGCTCCAACTTCTTATTAGTCACTGTTCCACCTCCACTCAAAAAATCTATTATTCACTATATCGTAGTTTCGCGCATAAACTGTTTTTGCTCTTCATGAGAGGACACTGCAACTCTCACATCACATTCTGAAGCGGGGGACCTCAGCTTTGAACATCTCATACAACTTCATTCTGGAAGTGTTGATGGTTAGCTGGCTTTCCCGTAACGCCTTTCCGCGCAAGGCTGCCTGAAAACGAAGTTAACAGGAAATGAGAGAGGTGTGTGGATTTATTCTTTGGTAATCCACGTTTTTACTGCTTCTTCGACGGCGCGAGTTAAGTCGCCCTTTTTTCCGCCGAATCTCTCGATTGTCTTGAACCTAAGCTGCTTTTCCAGCTGATCCGAGAGTTCCACGCATATTCGACCCATTTTAAATCGCCAACTTTAATCATTTTTTGTGCACGATTCTCACGTGTCAGATGTTTTTCCAATAAGCGAATCGCCAGAAGCCAAGTTTCACATTTGTTTTTGTTATCATTTTTCATTCACCTTTAACTCGCTTATCCACATAGTATACTATATGCGTACACACTTATAAGAGTATTGGCTTATGTGTTTAAGCGAGAGCTGGGCTGGACTCGAACCCATTTGGGTTCGGAACCATTGGCGGGCCCGACGGGAATTGAACCCGCGACCCTCGGATTAAGAGTCCGATGCTCTAGCCTGACTGAGCTACGGGCCCACTGGCTTCTTTTGAAGAAGGGCTTCACTGAGAAATATAGAGCTTACGGTGCCTTCTGCTGCGTGAGGATGTCTGGTTTGTCGCTGGCTATGCCGTCGACCCCTTTCTTTGTGTATTCCGCGACTTCTTCAGGCTTGTTAACTGTCCAAACTATGACTTTTAAGCCGTTCTCATGAGCTTTCTGAATATTCGCTGTGTGCGTAAATCTGTAAAGAGGCAGTAGATACGTCGCGTTGAGATCTAACGCGGCTTTTATGGGGTTTTTGTGTTTCACGTAGATAAGCCCTGTTTCCACTTCCTTGTCCAGCTCTCTAACTTTCCGCAGAGCCTCTTCGATGAAAGACACTATTACCACGTTTTTCTGCAGCCCGTTTTCATGCACCAGAGAAAGCAGTTGGTTTTCAACTCCTGCCTCCTTCAACTCGATGATGATTTTTACTTTCTTGTCCAAAAAGTCTAGTGTTTCCTTCAGCGTCGGGATTTTCTCGCCTCTTTCTGTAGAAAACTCTTTTATCTCCTTAAGCGTGAGCTCGCTTACTAAGCCGTTGCCGTTTGTTGTTCTCTTGATGTCGGCGTCGTGGATGACAACGAGTTGGCTGTCTTTTGTTTTTCTTACGTCAAGCTCGACTGCGTTCACTCCGATTTCTATGGCTTTTTTGAAGCTGCGCAGTGTGTTTTCAGGCTCGTAGGCTTTGGCGCCTCTGTGGCCTATTCTTAGCATGATTAACTGCTGACTTATCGAATACTTATATAGTTTTACGGTCTCACACAAACATGGGCGGATAATAGCATGTCTTCTCAAGAAAAGATTGTTTTGACGCCGATAGGTTTCGTTAGAACCGACAGCGTTGGTGATGAAGTTAGGGACAAAAGCAGAACTTCACAGATTGTTCTTGATAGCGAGTTCGCTGAGGCATTAGCTGGTATTGATGGCTTCTCGCATCTGTTTGTGCTGTTTTGGCTGCATGAAACTGCGGAAAGCCAGCGGAAAACCTTGAAAGTTCACCCGCGAGGCAGAGACGACCTGCCGTTGCTGGGCGTATTTGCCACGCGAACCATGCTTCGCCCAAACCCAATTGGATTAACACTCGTTGAACTCATAAAAGTTGAAGGCAACGTTTTGACAGTTCGCGGTCTAGACGCGTTTGACGGCACACCTGTTCTCGACATAAAACCCTTTGACTCTTGGGATAACGCTGAAACCGCCAAAGTGCCAGAATGGTGGACAAAACTGGAGAAAGAAAAAACACAAAAACGTTAGGCAACTCGCGCAACTGTGCTAAAAACCGTATTTTGCCGCCAGCGCCTTCAGGATTCCTTGCCTAAGCTCTTCTCCCTTCACGGTTGCGCTTTTCAAGCTGGCAAGTTCATCTGCTAGTGCTGAGTCTTTTACTGCGTTTTTGATCCAGTTTTCAAAATCTCCCCGGTAAAGATGAAAATCTAACGACTCTACAGCTACACGCTTGACTATTTCGTAAAAGTCTTTGAGGCTTTCTGCTGAGAAGCCAATAGGTTGCCCCCAACCAGTGTAAAAGTGAAACGCTTCCTCTTTCGGAACTGGGGTGATGGCTTTGAGGACGGCTTTGCCTTTTTCCGTTATGCCGTATCCGCCGTCCACTTTCCTGATTAAGCCCGAGTTAACAAGGTCTTGCATGCGTTCCACCGTCTGGCTTGGGTTTAAGCCGACCATCTGAGCGAAAACGTTCATGTCTGTGCGGCCCGTGACCTCGCTCATAACCTTCAAAACTTTTAGCTGCTCCTCCATCACGCATTTCGCCTCGGGTACACTCTATTATTGTCTCACGGAACCTTAAATGTGTTGATGCGCCACTGAGCGGCTCAGCAAAAGCTTTTAGCAAAGCGGCTGTTAGCGTTAAAGTGCAGGTGAAGGACTTGCAGAACGCCTACGTTATCGTGATGGTTACAACAGCCAGCAAGCAGGAAGCAGAAAACATAGCGCAATGTCTCCTCAAGGAACGGCTTATTGCCTGCGCCAACATAACTGGTCCAGTTTCCTCGCTTTTTCACTGGGCTGGAAAAACTGAGCGCGCTGAGGAATACTTGATTTTAATGAAGTCGCGCAGGGACTTGTTTGGGAAGCTGGCGGAAACCGTGAAGGCTATGCATAGTTATGAAGTGCCAGAGATCGTTGCGTTTCCAATTGTTGATGGTTCAAGAGCGTATTTGGATTGGCTGGACAGCTGCTTGGTTGGGTCAAAGAAAAGTTAATGTACATTTCTGTTCACAAAAGCCTTAAATAATACATTGTGGTAGGGTTCAGAACCTTAGAAGGTGCTACAATGGGGTATCGTATTTGGCTCCGAACAATCACACGCGCTACTTGAAACCCCTAGGCTAAACTATAAAAAATTCCCTTTTAACCAATCACCCCTTGAAATCTTCTCCAAACTTCATGAGCGTTACGAAACAACATATCTCCTTGAATCCATAGAAGGTCCAAGGAAGCTGGCACAGTACTCATTTATAGGCTTCACCCCTCGGTTGACCATTAAAATAAAGAACGGTGACGTAGAGATCCGCAACGAGCAAACCGGCGAAGTAGACAGAGAGAAAACCAGCAACCCGTTAAATGTCATTGAAAGCCTCGTCAAAGACAAAGCTGTGCCCAACAGCGAATTCAGACTTGTTGGAGGCGCCGTCGGCTACGTCTCTTACGACGTAGTTCGCTACTGGGAAAAACTCCCGCAGAAAGCCAGCGACGACCTGAACTTTCCCGATGCGCAACTGGGATTTTTCGACGACGGCATAGTGTTTGACCACAGGCAAAGACGCGCGTTCTACTATTACTCAAGCAGCAACCGCCTTGCGGAAGTTGAGAGGCTGATCAAACAATCCAGCGTCTCAGAGGTTTTGGAGTATAATCAGCCGAAAGTGAACGTTACGAAAAAACGTTTTGAGAACGCCGTGGAAAAAGCCAAAGAGTACATAGTTTCAGGCGACATTTTCCAAGTTGTCCTTTCTAAACGCTACGAGTTCCGCGTTAAAGGCGACTTAATGGCGTTTTACCGCTCGCTGCGAGAGATAAATCCGTCGCCGTACATGTACTTCTTTAAAGCTGGCGACAGGCAAATTGTTGGGTCCAGCCCAGAGATGCTTGTCAGGGTCGACAACAGAGTGGTTGAAACTTTCCCGATAGCTGGCACCAGACCCTGCGTAGAAAACCAAGGCGAAAACAAGCGCCTAGCAAAAGAGTTGCTGGCTGACCCTAAGGAACGGGCTGAACACGTGATGCTGGTGGATTTGGCGAGGAACGATATAGGCAGAATCGCCAAGTTCGGAAGCGTACGCGTTCCAGAATTCATGAAGGTTCACCGCTACAGCCATGTGCAGCACATCGTTTCGCAGGTTGTCGGCGACTTAAAAGACGACAGTGAATGCTACGACGCGTTGAGAGCGGTTTTTCCAGCGGGCACGGTTTCAGGGGCACCCAAAGTCCGCGCCATGGAAATCATCGAGGAACTTGAGCCTACGCGGCGAGGTCCTTACGCTGGCGCTGTCGGCTACTTCTCCTACAACGGCAACGCGGACTTCGCCATCGCCATCCGAACATTGTTTGCAGACAAAGACAAAGCATGCATTCAAGTGGGCGCGGGCATAGTGGCAGATTCCGTTCCAGAACGCGAATGGTTTGAAACTGACCACAAAGCTGAGGCGCTAATGAAGGCGCTCAAGAAAGCTGGAGGCGAAACAGCTTGAAAGTTTTGGTAATCGACAACTACGATTCTTTCGTTTACAATCTTGTCCAGTACATCGGAGAGCTCGGAGCAGAAGTCATCGTCTACAGAAACGACACAGTAACCTTGGAGCAGGTTAAGACGCTGGGGCCTGATAGAATAGTGATTTCTCCAGGTCCAGGCACTCCTGAAGACATGCGGTATTTCGGTGTTTGCACAGCAATTCTGCAAGACGTAAGCCGCAAGGTTCCCACCTTGGGCGTCTGCCTTGGTCATCAGGGAATAATCAATGCTTTTGGCGGAAAAATCGTCTCTGCAAAAAGGCTGATGCATGGAAAAACCTGCGCAATAAAACATGACGGCAAAGGCATTTTCAGCGGCGTCCGCAACCCATTCACCGCGACGCGCTATCACTCGCTGGCAGGCGACAAATGCTCGATTCCATCGTGCCTCCAAGTAACTGCCGTGGCAATAGATGACGGGGAAATCATGGGCGTCCGCCACGCCAAGTACCCAATTGACGGCGTGCAGTTTCACCCTGAATCTATACTGTGCGAGGATGGAAAGCTTGTTGTGAAAAACTTTCTGGACGGCAGATGATAGAGAATGATTAGGGAAGGCATACAGAAACTGGTTGATGGCGCAAACCTGACTTTTGAGGATTCACAGGAAATCATGAGAGAAGTGATGTCGGGAAAGGCGACAAACGCTCAAATCGCCGCGTTTTTGACAGCGCTGCGGGTGAAGGGTGAGACGGTTGAGGAGCTAATAGCTTTCGCCGCGGTCATGAGGGAATGTTGCTGTCGAATTCATCCCTGTGTGGAGGGTCGTCTCGTTGACACTTGTGGAACAGGCTGTGATAAAACAAAAACTTTCAACATCAGCACAGCCGCGGCTTTTGTGGTCGCTGGCGCAAGCGTTGCCATAGCGAAGCACGGGAACAGGTCAGTAACCAGCCGTAGCGGTAGCGCCGACGTGTTGGAGAAACTGGGTCTCAACCTTAAAATGGAACCTGAACTGGTGCAAGCCACCATTGAGCATGTTGGAGTGGGCTTCATGTTTGCGCCTGCCTTCCACCCTGCAATGAAGTACGCTGTTGAGCCGAGACGCGAGATAGGCATACGCACCGTATTCAACATTCTCGGTCCACTGACGAACCCAGCCTCTGCCAGCGCGCAGTTGCTCGGTGTTTACGACCCAAAACTGGCGGCGCCAATGGCTTATGCCTTGAATAGGCTTGGCTGCGAAGAAGCTATGGTTGTTCACGGATTGGACGGGTTAGATGAAATATCCACGTTAGGCAAAACAGTCATTGCGTGGTTAAAGGAAGACGATGTTGCAATAATGGAGACGGCGCCAAAAGACTTCGGTGTCAAACTCGCGCGAATTGCAGATATAAGAGGAACGGCACCAGCCGAAAGCGCTGAAAGCCTATTCAAGATTCTGAACGGCGACTGCGCTGGTGATGACCCGAAAACAGAGATAGTGCTTGTCAACAGCGCCGCGGGAATCATCGTCGGCGGAAAAGCAGAAGACTTCAGTTACGGCATGGCAGTAGCACGCGAATCAATCGAAAGCGGAGCCGCTTACAAAAAGCTCAAAGCGTTAATCAAAGCGTCTGGTGGAGCCTTGTCGAAACTTGAGGAGTTGGAGCTGAAGTATGGCTGACTTTCTGGATACTTTAGCGCAGAGTGTGAAAGAAACTATTGATAGTGGCTACTATGAAGCGTTGAAGGCGACCGCCTCTTTTAGTGTCAGTTTGAAAAAGGCAATTCTCGAAACCAAAAACGCGGCAATCATAACTGAAATCAAATCAGCTTCGCCATCTGCAGGCACAATCAGAAAAAATGTTGAGGCACGGGGCATAGCGGAAAGCATGGCGAAAGGCGGAGCCGTCGGCATTTCCGTTCTAACTGAGCCGAGGCATTTTAATGGTTCTCTGCGCTCGCTCGTTGAGGCGCGGCGAACAGCGAAGCTACCAATTCTCATGAAAGACATAATCCTAAACACGGCTCAACTGGAAGCCGCTTCGAAATTAGGCGCTAACGCTGCGTTGCTGATTGTGGCTCTTTTTGACAGAGGATACTGCGAATGTGACATAAACGACATGATAGAGGCTGCGCACTCGAAAGGTCTTGAAGTTCTGCTTGAGGCTCATACTGAAGCTGAGTTTCGCTCTGCCGTAAAGACTCACGCTGATTTGATAGGCATTAACAACCGAGATTTGGCGACATTGAAGGTGGATTTGGGCGTGACCAAGAGAATCTTGGAACGAAATAATGCGGAAGACAAGATTATCGTGAGCGAGAGTGGAATCAACACGCCTGCTGACCTGCATTTTCTGCGCAAATGCGGCGCTCACGCTTTCCTCATCGGCTCAGCTGTCATGTTAGCCAGCAACGTTGAAGCAAAGGTTAAGGAGTTTGTGTCAGCCTTATGACTGGGGTTAAGGTGAAAATCTGCGGAATAACCCGCAAAGAGGATTTGGACGCTGCCGCCGCGGTTGGAGCCGACGCCGTGGGATTCGTTGTGGGCGTAGCCTCTTCGCCGAGAAACCTGTCGCTGAGTGATGCTGAAAGGCTCATTAGGCAAGTTCCGCCCTTCGTGAAAAGCGTTCTCGTCACGATTCCGAGAAGCATCAATGAGTTTGAAACGTATGAAAAGCTGAATCCAGACGCCATTCAAATTCACGGAGAAAACCTGCCTGACGCAGCGTCCGTTCGATTGAAAATTCCAAACACGCCGTTAATAGGAGCGGTCAACGCGCAGCGCGCTAACGACCTTGATGGCGTCTCCAGAGCGACAAAACTGTTCGACGCCGTTCTCCTCGACTCCTTTGACAATGGGCGGTATGGCGGAACAGGCATCGTTCACGACTGGACATTGAGCGAACGCGTTAAGCAGCTTATTCATCCAAAACCGTTAATTCTGGCTGGAGGACTGACCCCTGAAAACGTCGCTGAGGCAGTGCGCACAGTTGAGCCTTACGCGGTGGACGTGTCCAGCGGCGTGGAACAGCAACCCGGAATTAAAGATCACAAAAAAATATTTGAGTTCATCAAAAACGCGAAGGATGTTAGAACATGAAAAAACTAGGCA
>CAZUHG010000048.1:0-11590 GCA_964620515.1 uncultured Candidatus Bathyarchaeia archaeon | reverse complement strand
AGAGTAATAAGCGAATATTTTTATAATTGGGTTCCAACTCCTCATTGGCATGAGGCTTAAAGATGCCCTTAGACAATAAAACGCTGTTGGACGCAGTTAAAGAGGCAAAGGCAAAGTCTGGGCAGAAGAAATTCAACCAGACAATAGAGTTGATTATAGACCTCAAAGAGGTTGACATGAAGGCTCCAGAAGGAAAGATTCAGCAGGTTCTCGAGTTGCCCCATGCCACGGGAAAACCGAATAAGATTTGCGTCATCGCCTCTGGAGAATTAGCGCTTAAAGCAAAAAACGCCAAAGTAGAACGCGTTATAGAAAAAGATGGCCTTGAAGAGTTAGCTGGCAAGAAAAAAGAACTGCGAAAAATAGCGAGCGATTATGACGTGTTTATTTCTGAAACTCCGTTAATGCCGCTTGTCGGCAGAATTTTCGGTCCAGTTTTGGGTCCACGGGGAAAGCTGCCTGTGCCTATTCCACCTAACGCAGACATAGCCAGCTTGATACCGAAGCACCGCAAAACAATTGTTGTGAGACTGCGCAACCAACCCATAATTCAGTGTTCAATCGGAACAGAAAACATGCCCGAAGAAGAACTGGTTGCCAACATTCAAGCGGTTCTCAGGGTGTTAGAGGGAAAACTTAAACGAGGTCTCAAACACATCAAATTCGCTTTTATCAAAACATCCATGGGCGAACCTGTAAAAATTAAACCTTAACAAGAGAGGAACCAGATGCCATCCCAACAAGTACTAGAAGAAAAAACCACCGAAGTCGAAGCAATACAGGACTTGCTGAAAGAATACAAATCAATAGGAATCGCCAACCTGAAAAAGGTTCGCGCTACTCAACTTCAAGCTTTAAAGAAGAACCTAGCTGGCACAGTCTACATGAAAGTCCTGAAGAACACACTAACAAAACTCGCAATTGAAAACATGGAACGAGACGACCTGAAAAAACTCGAAGAATACTTAGAAGGATCAAACCTCTTCCTATTTACCAATCTCAACCCGTTCAAACTGGCACTTCTTCTAGAACGCGGCAAAGTCAAAACAACAGCCAAATCAGGCGACATCGCCGCCATGGACGTTGTCATCCCCGCTGGAAACACCGGGCAACCACCAGGTCCAATAATAAGTCAGCTGAACGCAGTTGGCTTGCCCACAAGACTTGAATCTGGAAGCGTCTGGATAAGCAAAGACACGCTGGTAGTTAGAAAAGGCGAACTCATCTCGGAAAGACTTGCAGGTGTCTTATCAAAACTTGGAATCAAAGCAGTTGAAGCTGGCTTGTCCATGAGGGCAATTTTGGATGAAGGCCTCATGATAAACGGCGACCAACTCAAAATCGACGTTGAAGAAACACGCAAAAGCATTGAACAAAGCAACGGCGAAGCCTTCGCTCTGACCTTAAGCATAGCTTACCCAACAACCGAAAACATAACCCTACTCTTGCAAACTGCCCATCAAAAAGCCTTCGCGCTTTCGTTAAGCGCCTCAATACCCACAAAAGAAACCGTCGCAGACATCGTCAGAAAGGCACACACGGAAATGCTTAGCCTAAACAACGCAGTAGAGAAAACAGCACCTAAAAACTAAATGAGCAATTGCACTTAGTGCTCTGTGGTGACTACCCCCTCCCTTTTAAATAGAAACGTTTTGAGTCATACATCATTTTTTGTTCTGTTTGGGGGAGTAATGTTCAATAGTAGCTTTTGCGCATTGCATTAGAGCCATGATACCGCTGTTTAACGTTGATTACAACAGTTTTCCAGCGTCTTCCTTAGGTGACCGAGACAGCGATATCTTAGCGTTCTTAAGCCAAGAAGACTTCACGTTCTTCACTTTTGAAGGGCTCAAACGACGATTAGGTTTGCATCCTGAAACGCTATCGCGCATACTGAACCGCTTAGAGCAAGAGGGCATCGTAAAGAAAACAGTTGAAGGTTACACGGTTATACGTGAAATCGTTAAGCACCTGAAGCTTCACCCGAGTAGCTCCACTGAATCACGTGTGTCGCTGTTGCAAACGTATTTGCCCTCAGACATACCCGTCCAGCAGTTGACTTCGAACCTTCGAGGAAAATGGTTCGGACTACTTCGATGGTTAGGTTTGTCCGAAACCAACGAAAACATAACATTAAAATGGGTAACCGAAGACGGCGACATCCAAATCGACGCGAAAATCACCGAAGCACAGCTTATCATAGAAGCCAAATTCCTACATCACATCAACCTGAACCGCGCATTGAAAGCAGCTTACCAGCTTATGGCTTACATTGGCAAGCTCTGTTCACGCGCACCAATGGCAAAGCACGTAGCCTACTTCGACGATTCACGCTTGCGCTTGATGTCCGCTTAGCCCTGTGTGACTGACTTTACATATTCCTCAGTCAACAAATACCATAATGCCCATACTGTTTTTCAGAGGTGTAAAATAAAAAATGACTCAACTAGTTAACCCGTTAGAAGTGTTACAATCCATATCTGACGCCACAACCGCGCTCGTCCAGAAACTTGCGCAGTCAGTCGTCAGCGTAAAATCGCACATGTCGCATGGCACAGGCATTGTTCTCAATCGAGAAGGCTACATTGTAACCTGCAACCACGTCCTCGCAGGAGCCAACGTGGTCAAAATAGGACAAGGAGAAAAAACCTACACCGCCACAGTGGTCGGCACAGACCCCTACAACGACATCGCACTGCTCAAAACTGAACACGGCAACTTCAAACCAGCCGAACTCGCCGACTCAACCAAACTAAACACTGGACAATTCATCATCGCACTTGCCAACCCATTCAACAGACGCACGCCAACCGCAACCACAGGCATCGTCACCAACCCCGACGCTACGCTTAAAAACATGCAGGGAACATCCATGGAAAACGTCATCGCAACCGACGCTTTACTGAACCCCGGCTTCTCAGGCGGACCATTAGTAGACGCATCAGGCAGAGTGATAGGCATGAACGTGGCTTACGTGTGGTCACGCGGCATCGCTCTCCCCAGCAACAAAATCAAAGCCATCGCAGACAGACTCATGCACGGCACAGCAGTCAAACGCGGCTACCTAGGCATAGTAACCAACACAGTCATGATACCCCAAGAACTCGCAGACGAAGCAGGCATAGAACAAGATACTGGTGTGATGATATTTCAAGTTGAATATGGCTCACCAGCAAAAAAAGCAGGTTTAACCATGGGCGATGTCATCGTCAAATTCAACGATAAACCCGTCTTAGACTTCTACGATTTGCCACGGTTGCTGGCAGATGATGTAGTCGGCAAAGAAACAGAGATAACAATTCTGCGCGGAGAAAAACTCGTAACTCTCGCCATCACACCCACCATGGCAGAAGAGGAAAACGATGAGTAAGCAAGCGCCCGCAACCTTCCCACTTGAGTTAGAACCGCCGACGCCGCTTCCGCGACCCACACCGTACCGTCCAATCCCCTTGCCGCTTCCACATTTCCGCAACGAAGCAGCAGCACCGCTATCCAACACTTTCATCATACGAGAAAACTGGAACTAACCGCTTAGTCATTACAAATTCACGAAACAACCAAGACGCTTCACTTAACGCTCTTCACAGCTTTCACTGTTCGTTCCAGCAAAAGATGCGCTGCCTCCTGCGAAGGCCAACTTCCCAGCCCGCAGTCAGGACCTGTAAACGTCATTTGTTCTCCGAATTTTTCTTTAGCTGAGACATAACGTTTTCTTATTACTTCTTCGTTTTCAACCAAGTGCTCCGAAGTTGGCTTCGTCACGCTTTTATCATGCAGTTCCGCCATGATCGAATCTATATCTGTCCTTGAAACGCCGATGCGTATCTGCTTGCCCGCGTCCTCCAACATTTTCCGAGAGACAACATCGATATTTTTCGGCGACGCGGCATACTCAAAAGACAGCACATCAATATTGTCTACTTCCAACAAGTCTGGCAACATAGACGCTGAATGAAGATGAATCTGCCGCACTGCACCTTGAAAGTCAAAGGCTTTCTCCAAAACATCACGTAGCACATCGCTTCCAGCGGCTATATTCAGGAACCCAAAGCTTGGCTCATCGATGGACACAACCTCGGTTTTGATGTATTTGGTGTTGATTACGCTGTTTTTAGCGAAGCGACGTATGGTTTCGGCAAAGCCGTCAAGCACATCCGTGTAGGCTTTTGTGCCTATCTCTTTCAGGTACTGCTCCATGGGACCGAACATGCAGGCTCGCAGTGAAATTTTCTTTCCGAATTCCTCGCTCAGGCTCTTGGCTTCAGCTTCAATGACGCGCACTTCAGGCAGGAACGCGTCTTTCTCATCCACTACGAAAGTGCCTTTTTCCATAGCTTTGTGAACGGCATCGCTGACCTGACGGATGCCCTCGTAGTGCCACGGAGAATTAATAACATCTAGTCCTGTGCTTATTTTCCGCTTAAATGAGTTAATCGTTACATTGTAAAAGTTTGCACGCAGAAACTCGTCTTTTCTAATGTCCCTTCCGTCAACTATGGCTTTTCTTGCAAGCTGATATGCTTTGTTGTATGTTTCCCTGTTAACTTCTGCTGGTAACGGGAAACTTCCTATGTCGTCAACCAACGTTTCCATGAAGCTATATTACCTGCCGCTTTCTTTTAAGGCTGTAGCTACGCCTTTAACTTGCCGTAAAACTAAAAAACCACAACAGTGTTGGAATAGTAAAACTGGAATCCACCATGCCTGAGTCTTGTGTATTCTGCAAAATAGCGCAAAAAGAAGCACCTGCAAACATAGTCTACGAGGATAACAGAGTAATTGCGTTCCTGAGCATCCAGCCCATAAACGTTGGCCACACGCTCGTTGTTCCAAAGAAGCATTACGAGAACATCTATGAGATTCCAGAGGAAGAAGTAGCGTACCTGTACAAAATCGTGAAGAAACTAACTCATGCCGTAAATAAGGCAGTTGGCGCTGAAGGCATCAGAATTGTCCAGAATAACGGCGAATCCGCTGGCCAAGTTATATTTCATTTACACGTTCACATCATTCCCATGAACAAAGACCGTGCATGGGTACATTACCCCGAAAACCGCGATGCAGGCGCGCTGAAGGATGATGCCCGAAAAATACGGCAATTCCTCTGAACAGCTGGTTTCCAAGAATGACTTATCTAAAAAGCAGACACTCAGCAAGGGCGGCTTGTACGTGTTTTTGATGGTAATCTATGGTAGAACCTTTCCAAAGTCAATTTAGCTAGAGACACCTATAAAAGAGGGAAAAACAAATCCTTCATTGCACAAAGCGGGAAAAACATGACTGAAGAACCTAACAAGAGTGAAACACCCCTTCCAGAGAAACTCCTTATTGATGAACCAACAAATTTTCAGTTCCACGCCGCTTACATGGTTTATTTCGACTTGTTTGACACCACAACTGAAGCTGAAGCTAAAGCAGATTTAAACAGGAACATTGAAGCCCTCAAAGAAAACAAGATAGACTGTGAAACGTTTTACAGGAACATAGCGCACTACCGGAAATTGTCGCCTTCTCCGCGCCAAGAAAGGTTTTCATTGCAAACTCAGAGAAAAAAAGACTGGCGCATGAAAGCCCAACGGCAAGAAAGAATCCGAAGGCACAAGAAATAGCGTTGTAAGGTTCAAAACCTTCATCTTATAGGGGCAAGCAACAAGCATTCCAAGTTTACATGTTCATATCCTTCTCGTTTGTAAGCATGCTAATCTTGCCAAATCTTAAATATTCTTCATGATTATAAACTCCGTTGGATGGAATTTGGCTATGAGAAGGCTTGGTTTAGTTCTTGTTTTAGCGTTTCTGCTCCTGTTCACCGTATTCAGTGTTTGGAATATTGCATTGGTTAGAGGCAACGGGATAATCTATATACGAGCTTCTGGCGCAGTTGAAGGCACAACCAAAATTGTAACTGGCGATAATGCCACTTACACTTTCACAGATAACATTAACGGCTCTATCCGAGTCGAGAGAAACGGCATAGTTATTGACGGAGCAGGCTATACGCTTCAAGGGGAAGGCGACCGCGACGGCGCAGGAATGAACTTGACTGGTATAACAAACGTAACCATTAGGAACACGCGAATCGTGAACTATGAGGTTGGCGTCTATATCCGAGCGTATTCAAGCAATAACACCGTTACCGAAAACACTTTTGTAGACAACCGGTTTGCCATAGAAGTTGACGTGTCTTCCTATAATACTATCAGCGAAAACGTTTTTACAGCCAACGGGAACGGCATCTGGCTTGACACTGCTTGGGGCTATAGCGGGGCTTCCCACTATAACATTATCAGCGGAAACAACTTTACAACATGTTCTTGGGATGCTATTGGCTTGGCTAATGGGTCTTCAAATAACACCATTACCGGAAACACCATTATAAACAACCAGTACGGCATAACCATCGACGGTCCTTGCGGCGATAACACTGTTAGCGGGAACATTGTGGATTTAGCCAGCTGGGGTATATATCTTAGCTATCAGTGCAACAGGCACGTCATAAGTGGAAACGACATAAGAAACACGTATTATGGCATGTACCTCTCTAGAGTGTCCTATAACAATGTTACCGAGAACAACGTAGAAAACGCCGACTATGGTGTATATCTCTACAGAGCTTCTGATAACAGGTTTTGGCACAACAACTTCATGAACAACACCCAACAAATCCTCATAGATGGCGACAGCTACCCCAATGTTTGGGATGATGATTACCCTTCAGGCGGGAACTTCTGGAGCGATTATTCTGGTTCAGATACAAATGGTGATGGCATCGGTGATTCATCTTACGTAATCGATGGAAATAACACTGATTATTATCCACTTATGAATAGATTTGGCTCTCCTGTTGAGGAGTCTTTCAATGTTACTGTCGGCGAGACTGATTACGTTATTACGACAGTCAGCAATTCCACAGTATCAGATTTGAATTTTAATTTAACGTCTAAACAACTTAGCTTCAATGTCAGCGGACCTTCTGGAACAACAGGTTTCTGTAACATAACTGTTCCAGCGGAGTTAATGCGGGGTGACTTTTCGCTTTACTTGGATGATGTGGCGTTGGTTGAGGACGTAGATTACACTGTATCGTATAACGGTACTCATTACGTGTTTAGTGTCATTTACGTGCATAGCAGTCACGTGATAGAACTCGTTTCAACGGATGTGGTGCCAGAGTTTGCTGCTTGGCTGTTCTTACCCTTCTTAATGTCAGCAACGTTGTTTGGGTTTGCCCTAAGGAAAAGACTGAAAAAGCAACGAACCTCGGTCTAAAACTGCAGAGAATGGTCATCACCCGCGCAATCCCCTTTTTTGCATAATCAGGTGGTTCTAATCGTTTACCTTATGGAGCGATTAGCACGGATGTCCTATTCAGTAAAAAGCATGGAGAGTTTAAACATGTTTAAACGTTATATACGGAATGCTTAATTGCCACGTGAATCGTCAAATTGTACCTTAAACGCAGTTGATAACGTTGAAGACGATACATATTGCAGCTTTCGCATTAAACGCGGCATTATATGTTGTTTTAGGTATATTATTATCTTCAGTTTTTCCCATATATTTTGGAGGCGTACGATTTTGGCCTCAAGTAATTGTTCCCGCGGTTTTCGCGGCTGTTTTTGGTCCTTGGGTTGGTGGATTAGGTGCTGCATTAGGTATATTCATAAGTGACGTGTCGTTAGGCGGTAGTCCTCTGCTAAGTTTAATGGCAGGCATCACATCGAACTTTTTAGGCTTCTGGCTTATCGGTTATATCGCTAACAAAAAAGTTGATTTAAAGAAATCCACAGCTGTTTACGGTTTGCTTACAATTGTTTGTGCTTTAGTAGCGTATGTTTATACAGACCTAATTTATGTTGGCGTAATCATCGGATGTTTCATAGTCTACTTAGCTATAATAGTATGGCGTAGGTCAAAATGGGTTAGTTATGAAATCGGCTCAGTTGTAGGCTTAATTATTGGAAGCCTAATAATAGGCGTGATGGTGCCCGTGTATGGGGTACTTTTCGCGCCTGAAGTAACAACCCTGCCGGCATTAACATCAGCAGGTATTCTGGCATTGTTCACATGGACTTTTGCTACAGAAATACCTTTTCTGCTGGTTCTTGGACCACCAATTATCGGAGCAATTAATAAGGCGTTTCCAACATTAATGAAACGAAAACAAAGTGAAATTCAGTGAAGCTAACTGCTAAAGCCTTTGCGCCTGGGGCAATTTCCTGCTTTTTTGAAATCCACAACGCTACTCCAGACGGCAAACCAATCACTGATTTGGAAAGGGTGGGCGCAAGAGGCGGAGGCTTTGGGCTTCAAAGTGGCGTCCACACTAAAGTCACGGTTGAGGAGGCGAACGCAAACAGCATCCAAGTCTTCATCAACTCCCAGCATGCCAAGGAAGCAAAAACAACACAAAGAGTCATCCAAACGATTTTGAACCAAATCAGCAAAAAATACGCGGTCACCGTAGAACACCGGATCGAAGTGCCGATTGGCATGGGATTTGGCACCAGCGCCGGCGGAGCCTTAACTGCAGGCTTAGCACTAAAAGAAGCCTTAAACTTACCCTTAACTTACAATCAAATCGGCAAAATCGCGCACGTTTCAGAGATTCAATGCCAAACAGGCTTGGGCACGGTGAGTTCCTTAACGGTTGGCGGCGGTCTTATACTCGTTACTGAACCAGGCGCACCAGGCATTTGCCAGATTGACCGCATCCCAATAAGCCCAGACTACTTTGTTGTAGCAGGCTTTTATAATTCAAAAATCCCAAAAACCGTTCTGTCATCGCCAGAGCGGAAACTGCAGATTAACCGTTACGGCAAAAAAACACTGGAAGCAATTCTTGCCGAGCCCAGTTTAGAGAACTTTTTGGCTTCTTGTTGGGACTTTGCGCAGAATGCTGGTTTTGCCACCGACAACGTTCGCCAATTGGTCAGGTTAGCCAAAGATGCGGGGGCAGTTGGTGCAACACAAAACATGATTGGCGAAGCCGTACACGCCGTTGTGCTTGAAGAAAACGCCCTTTCTGTGGCAGAAGCTTTTAAGCAGGTTCTACCCAACGAGAAAATCCTCGTGGCTAGAATTGACTTTCAAGGCGCTAGGCTGGTAAGAGATGAAAAAGTTTAGAAAAGTGGCTGTTGGTGGAACTTTCGACGAGTTGCACAAAGGGCATAAGATTCTTCTCATTAAAGCCTTTGAGGTCGGCGAGCGCGTCTTAATTGGGTTGTGCAGTGACGAGTTCGTGGAGAAAATGGGCAAGCCGCACGTGACAGCCTCTTATGCGTTGAGACTGAAAGAGTTACAGGCGTTTCTGAAGAAGTTAAGCCTAATCGATAAGGCGGAGATTATTCCTCTAAACAACCCTTACGGCAACACTCTAACAGACAAGTGCATAGAGGCGTTGGTTGTGAGCGAAGAAACTGAAAAAATCGCCATCAAAATTAACAAAAAAAGAAGGGAAACGCAACTGCCGCCGCTTAAAATAGTCACAATAAAAATGGTGCCTGCAGAAAACTGTAAACCAATCTCAACCACAAGAATTCGCGAAGGCGAGATAGACCGCGAAGGTCACTTGCTAAAAAGCTCGTAAGTTCTGATTTTGCTCTCGTTTTTTGCGATACTCTAAGAGAACCTACGGTTTCAAAGAACCTTCTATACTTAACCGCTACACTACCAGTTCCAATTGGAAGAAATAAATAGTCTATATTACGTTTTTCAATGCCTAAATATGGCAAAGCTAATATTAGAAGTGTCCTTTAGAAAGGGCTATGGGTTTCAAAGAATGGATTCTTCCTCAGGATAAGCTTTTTTTCAATCTTCTTGAGGAACAAGCCGAGCTAGCTGTGAAAGTAGCCGAGTTATTCCAGACTATGCTCAGGGAATACGACAGCTTTGGCGTCTTAGTCAAGAGAATGAGAGTCATGGAGCATGAGGGAGATGAACTCGTCCACAAGATTTATCAAAAGCTGAACAAGTCGTTTATTACGCCGATAGATCAAGAGGACATTTCCAAACTTGCTTCTTTGTATGATGACATTGTTGACTTAATTGATGCAGCAACCAACAGGATTTTTCTTTTCAAAATAGAACCAAATGACATAATGAAAGAATTCGTTGGCATAATAGTCCACCAAGTTGAGGAAGTGAATGCCGCTACAAAACATATAAGAAAAATTAATCAAGTGGAAATAGAAAAGAGGTTCAAGGCCATCCACACTTTGGAGAACGAAGCGGACGACTTATACGATTTTTCAATTGTAGACCTTTTCAAGGAAAAAGACCCCATCCAAATCATGATAATGAAGGACATATACGAATTCTTGGAGCAAATAACCGACAAATGCGAAGACGTTTGCCTAGTTATTCAAGATATAGTGATAAAGAACGCTTGATATCATGATTGATTTAATTTTGCCTTTTGCTTTGGTATTAGCGCTCATATTCGGGTTTTGGACAGGTTTTACAGACGCAGCCTACGCCACTGCAGGCATCATAGCAACAAAAGCCGTGAAAACCAACCAAGCCATAGTCTTATCTGCAATCGGCTCTTTCATAGGAATGGTGTTTTTTGGCTCTGCAGTAGCAGTAACCATAGGAACTGGAATAATCACAGAAGGCTTTGCCTCAGGAGAAGTAATTATAGCGGCATTGCTGGGGTCTTTGATTTTTGACTTCATATCATCGTGGATCTACGCGTTGCCAGTATCCGAAACCCACATTCTTATTGGCGGCTTGATAGGCGCAGGAGTGGCAGCTGGAGGTTTCGGAATCATTGAGGTGGGCGGAATAATCAACAAAGTCATAATTCCACTGCTCACCTCCCCCTTCATCGCAATTATAGTCGCTTATCTGATCACTATTTTAATAATCAAGATTTTCAGAAATCAGCCCGCAGATAAAATGAATAGAAAATTCAAGCGCCTACAGATAGTTTCGACTTTTCTGTTCTCAATTACAGATGCAACCAATGATGCACAGAAAATCATGGGAATCATAACTATGCTCCTGCTCTACTATGGTTTCATCTCTGAATTTACTGTTCCCTTCTGGGTTATAATAGCCTCCTACATCGCATTGACAACGGGAGTAGTTTTCGGAGGTTGGCGAATAGTAAAAACGATGGCTACAAAAGTAACTCGGATGCAACCATATCAAGGGTTTTCGCGTGACTTATCAAGCTCAATGATACTCGGAGTTGCAGCGTTATGGGGAATGCCCGTAAGCTCAACACACGCTGCCAATGGAACCCTGATTGGAGCGGGCTTGATTAGGGGCTCTAAATCGGTAAAATGGGGAACAATACGAAATATGATCTGGGCGTGGATACTATCGGCACCATTAACAGCAGTAATCTCTTACACACTTTACCACATACTTCACCTAATCGTCTAGCTCAATATACGAAACATGCGTGTGCTATACAGCAAAAAATTAACGCTTAACACATTGCCCAGTAGCGCCATCAAAATGATACGTTTTACCATAATCACATGTTTTGCAGTCGTCTTTTATATCTTGACCATACGGGCAACCTTTCAAATCCGCCATACTTTCACCTCAATACATCAGCGATGTGGTAGCCCGGGAGAGA
>CAZUHG010000047.1:0-11607 GCA_964620515.1 uncultured Candidatus Bathyarchaeia archaeon | reverse complement strand
CGATGGAAAGCAAAGTAAAAATGGCGTATACGTATACTAAAGATGAGGACAACTTGGGCATGGATTTACTCTCAAGAGACGAATCGCTTGTTTGGCAGGAGTTCCAGAGAGGCAAAACCACAAGCGAGATTGCAGAGGACCACACTGCAGACGGTTGGAGTCCCGCGTACGTGTCGAGAGTGCTCAACAGGGCTCGCAAAAAAATTGCGAAAGCTCTCAAGGAACACGCAAACAGCCACCGCCTCGACGTTGAAGCCCTCCTAGACTACAAAGGTCTCCTAATCGGTTTCGATTACCAGACAAGCGCCCAAGTGTACATAATTTTCACTGAGAAGCTTGGAACAATTGTCTGGTACAAGCATGACTCTTACGGTGGGAAGCTCTGCCCAGATTGCCCCAAAGAAGAGGAGTGCAGAGAAACATTAGACACCGTAATCCAAGAGCATGAAATCCAGTTGAGGGATGATGAGAAACAGCTGTTTATGACAGACCAGTCTATCGCGATTTTTAACAAACTCGCTGCGAAGGAAACGCCGCGATACAAGAGACAGGGAGGTGATTAGTCTTTGGGAAAGAATGAAGAAAAAGTCATTAGACCTCCAGTTAAGCAAATCACGAGTGGAAAAACATTCAAGCCTTCACAAGCGTACCTTTACAAAATGCTCGCCCAAAGCGTCGTGACTTTAATACTGACTTGGCTAAGTGTTGTTGCCTCCCTCATATGCACCGCATATATGGTCGCGCTTGACCCCGCCAGCCCAAGTGCAATGCAGATAATCATCGATTATTGGGTGCCAGTTAACCTCTGGACAGTAATAATAAACTTGTTCTGGTTTGTACCCGCAGTAGTACTTGCACCGCCCTACGTCAAAAGCATTGAGTACTCCGTAAAAGCTGAAAGCGGCGATACTATGCCAGAAATCTACTCAAAACGAGGAATCTTCACCATAACCCGCCGACATGTCCCCTTCAGAACCATAACCAACATCTCCAGCAAAGCAGGTCCACTCGACAGATTGTTCAAAATCGGCTCAGTTCACATTGAAACTGCTGGATACTCAGGAGCCAGCCAAAAAGGTCCAGAAGAAACCCTGAACGGCATCGTGTTCTATGAAGAAGTCCGAGATTTCATCCTGAAAGAGTTGAGAAAATTCAAGGAACCGTACGTGACTGGAACCGAGGTAGTTCATCCAACTGAAGAGCCCGTACCGAGAATGGAAGGCCTCGACGACGAGATACTGATAACTCTACGTGAAATACGCGACATACTAAGAAACAAAAAAGACAAGCCTTCCTGACCTAACTTTTTCGGTTTTGCTTTTTTTCTTCTCTAACTATTTAGAAAAACTATTCTTACACACCAGTCTCAGAGTCATTGAAGCCTTTTGTACCATTTAGCGAATTTGCGGACTACCATTGCTCGATGCGAAAAACCGTTCTTCTCTTCAAGGGTCATTTCCGCAAACGTCTTAGCGCTTCCTGAGGGCTGGAAGATGGGGTCAAACCCGAAACCTGATTTACCGTTTCCTACACGTTCTTCGTTTGTTATTTTTCCAGCGGCTTCACCCTCAAAAACCAAGGGTGATTCGGCGTCGCTGTCGCAGTAAGCTATGGCTGACTGGAACACGGCTTTCCTTGTGTCCACGCTTTCCATAAGCTTCAGCAAGCCTTTGTTGCCTATGGTCTTGTACGCGTAAGCCGCGTAGGGACCTGGAAACCCCTTCAGCGCGTCTATGAAGAGCCCCGCGTCCTCCACAATAACGGGTAAACCGCATCGCTTGAACGCGTCTAGGGCGCTTGCCTGCGCGATTTCCACGAGGCTGTCGCTTTGGAGTTCAGTGTCTTTCACTCTAAGCATGCCCACCGCTATGTCAACACCTGTCAGTATGCCGCGGGCTTCGTTGAACTTGTGAACGTTTCCCGTGGCGAAAAACACAACTTTGCCTTTTAACGGGAACTTCTCTTTACGCCTGTTTCCTCTCATCAACGTAGCGACCTCTCCGTTCTATCTCCCTGATTTTCTCAAAAACTTTTCCCGCATCTTCCGCACCCAAAACTGCAGCGTACCCCTCCAGCACGGCTTCGAAGCATTCTTCCGCAAACTGGTAATGCGTACTCTGCAACGCGCGCTTCATCAAATGCAAATCCACTCCTCTAGCTTCAAGTTCACTGTTTTTTTCACCTAATCCGAAATCAACCAGAAAAATCTTGCCCTCACCATTAACAATCATGTTTGACGTTGTCAGGTCACCGTGAATCACGCCGTGCCTGTGCAGTTTCCCAATCAACTCGCCGATTTCAACGCATAACTCCTGTCTTTTCTTCTTCGGGACGTTGCTCAATAACTGTTTAACTTGTTTGCCCTCCACAAACTCCATCGTTATCGCAGCGTTTTTCACGTCTACAAGAAAAATCGCGGGTGTCGGCACCCCTGCCTGTTTAGCTTCATGCATCAGCTGCGGTTCATGTGCTGTTCGGTAGCCTCGGATTTTCTCATCCAGCTCTGCGGGGCGGTATTTTTTCGGCAACCGCGCCTTGATAACCACCCGTTTCTCATGCCAATCTGCAAGGTAGAGGCTTGCTTCCGCTCCCTTCTTGATTAGTTTCTGCGAAGCTACTTCATCCATGGAACATCAACCTTGTCTAAGCGCCACCTTAACTTGACATAACTTTCTTCTACAGGCGTAACTGCGCCGTGCGTGTAGGCTAACACTCCAGTCCAAGCGATCATGGCGCCGTTGTCCGTTGCAAACTGGAGTGGAACCACAGTAAACTTTGCGTCATGCTCCTCCGCAATGGAGCTAAGCATCGCCTGCAATCGCTTGTTGGCTGCGACGCCGCCTGTCAGCAGAACCTCTTTTTTCTCAGTGTGCGCCAACGCTCTTTCCGTTACTTCCGTAACCATGGAAAACGCGTGCTCCTGAAGACTGTAGCACAGGTCCTCCAGTTGGCATTCGCCTTTACGGAGCAAAGCGGTTGCGGCAGTGAGCAAGCCGCTCAGAGACATGTCCATGCCCTTCACAACGTACGGCAGCGAAATCAGCTTCTCGCCGTCTGCGGCTAACTGTTCCAACGCAGCGCCCAACGGCAAGCCCTGCTTGTGCTTGAGACCGGCTTCTCTCGCGAAAACGTCCAAGCAGTTGCCGAGTGCGATATCCAAGGTTTCGCCGAAAACCCTGTAGCGCCCAGAATCGAACGCTGAGACTAAAGTGTTGCCGCCGGAGACGTAAAGCGTCACCGGGTCCTGTGCGCCAGTTTTGAGTTTGCCTATTTCGATGTGGGCGATTGAATGGTTCACTCCCACAAGCGGAACATTAAGATACGCTGCTAATGCTCGGGCTACGGTTGCTCCAGTGCGAAGGCAGGGGCCTAAACCTGGACCTTGAGAAAACGCGATTAATGCGAGGTCTCGGGGTTTTATTCCAGCTTTAGACAGTGCTTCATGTAGAACGGTGTCTGCTGCTTCCGCGTGGTGCCTCGCGGCTTCTCGGGGGTGGATTCCGCCTTCTTCTGGTATGTAACTGCTTGACGCGTTGGCTAATATGTCACCTTTGAAGGTTGATATTCCAACGCCGAAGTCATCCGCAGTTGATTCTACGCCTAAACAGCACATTTCAGCTGGAGTCTTCATCTCTGTAATCCTTCATGCAGTTTTCTATTTTTTGGGCATACATGTTTTTATGTGGAATCAACGCATATATTTAAGTGATCTTTGGAACTGATAAACAATGCCGAAACGTAATGATTTGGAACAGAAAGCCCTTCATTTTGTGGTGAACACTGGTTATGAGGGCGTGCTTCAATCGGAATTGTGGCGAGAACTAGGCGCAAGCAGCAGAGAAGGCTCTAGAGTATCGATTAAGCTGGAGGAAAAAGGGCTTATCCGCCGAGAAAAAGAGCTGCAAGGTGGAAGGTGGACTTACCGGCTTTTCCCTAAAAGAATGCCAGCGTCTATAGAATCAATCGCTGACTGCCCATGCTTGCTGTGTCAGGATAACGCCAGATGTGACCCGACAACTGCGATTTCGCCGAAAAGCTGCGCGAAACTTACTGATTGGATCTTATCATTAGGAAAAGAGGATCCAGCCACATTAGGTGACGATTCTTTTGCCCAAGGCTTGGATCCAAGATAGAAAACGCGAGTATTACTACAAAAAGGCGAAAGCGGAAAATTATCGCTCACGGGCGACTTACAAGCTTTCTGAATCCGCAGTGAAGTATCAGTTCATACGTAGAGGCGATGTTGTAGTTGATTTAGGCGCGGCGCCGGGCGGTTGGATTCAAGCTGCCAGAAAAATCGTGGGAAAGACAGGGTTCGTGTTAGGCGTGGACTTGAAGCCGATTGCGCCTTTCCCTCAGGAATACGTTAGAACGATTGTAGCTGACATGACTGAACCGGAGATGCTGCAGCAGATTCTTGAGTTTCTGCCCAGAAAAGCTGATGTTGTAATTTCAGATGCGTCGCCGAACATTTCAGGAGTATGGGAGGTTGATCATGCACGGCAGATAGACTTGGCGACTCAAGCGTTAAAAACTGCCTTGAGCTTACTGCGTCCTTCTGGAAATTTTTTTGTTAAGGTGTTTGAAGGCGACTTGCTCCCAGACTTTGTTAAAACAGTTAAGAAGCACTTTGTTACTGTCGATGTTATAAAGCCTAAGGCAAGCCGCGCTAAGAGTTCAGAAATGTTCCTTTTGGCAATGAACTTGAAAGTTGCTGAGCAGCAAAAAGGGCAAAGCTAATTTTTGCCTCTGTCCAATTAGAGATAGGTGAGAGCTTTGAGAGTTGTCTCGGCGGATTCCGCAGCGGCTATACTAGACGCGAATTTTACGCCAGTATCTCTTGTTGCTTCCGCTTCGGTTTTGGTTAATCCTCCCTACAGGGAGCCTTGCACTCGATTGGCTGAGCCTATTTTTAGAGAAGTGGCAAACGGGTACGAGGTGATAGTGCATGAGGCTTTGCTTTGCAGAGACTTGCTGGACAGAGTGAACGCTGATGTTGTGCATTTGGATATGTCTTTAGGCGCTGTTTCTGTTCAAGAGTTGTCTCCAGTTGAGCTTTCAAACATGAAAATTTCCACCAAGGCAAGGCAGCACATTTTGAAGCTGTTGCCTCGACTGCGGAAAATCGCTGGCGACATAAAGAGAACACATGGTTTAGATGTTCTGGCTATTGGCAAAGAAAGCGTCCCCGTGAGAGTTGCCGAGTTAACGGCTGGCGCTGAAGCTGTTTTGTTTGCTTGCGCAAAGGCTGTGCAGGAAAAGAAGAGCTTACTTTTGGGTTTGCCGTCTACGTGTCAGCCTAGAAGGGCGGGAAACAGAGTTTACCTGTATTCGCTTATGTCGGCGGAGCATGATGTCCGCGGGTACGCTGAAGACACGTTTGGCGTTTTGAACAAAGTTAATATTATTGAAATGTTAAATCCATGTGCTAGAGGTTTTCGCGCCTTAAAAATAAAGCCGCTAAGTTAAAAGCAGGAGTTACGTGAGCATGATTCTTGACATATGGAGAAACGCTTCACTGAGACGCAAAAGAATCTATTCTATGATTGCGATTTTCGTGTTTGCTGTGATAGTCACCGTCGTAGGCAGTTTAGTGCCAGTAGATGCTCAAGAAGCAAGTCAGATTAGTGATGAGTTAAATCAAACAGTAACTTCATTAAGCGAAGATGGCGTGTTGGCACAATTCATTTTTGGAAACAACTTCATTATCTGCCTGTTAATGTTCATTCCCGTTTTGGGGCCACTATTTGGATTTTACGCGTTGTTTAACACGGGCATGGTGGTTAGCGCTATTGCTACTGCTGAAGGTTATCCTACCGCTTTAGTTCTAGTTTCTTTGTTTGTGACACCAGTTTTCTGGTTGGAATTCGCCGCTTACTCCATAGCTATTGCTGAGAGCGTTTGGCTGTTTCGCCGCATTCTGCAAGGACGGTCGCGGGGCTGGCGTGAACTCAAAACTGCGGGCTTTCTTGTTTCAGTCTGTGCTGTGGTGCTGCTTGTGGGTGCTGTCGTAGAAGTAGCGTTAATATCCATCGGCGGATGAGCCTTTCCAAGCGTGGACGTTATGCCGAGCTTATCTTTCTCTTACTGTTTGCATGGGTTATTTCTAAGCTGATGTCTAAGGCTTGGACGCTGTGAGTGAGTGCACCCATGCTTATGATGTTCACTTGAGCTGAAGCGTAATCCAGAAGGTTTTCCGCGGTGATTCCGCCGCTTGCCTCCAACAGGATTTTCCCGAAAAATCCCGCTTTTTTCAGCGCCTCAACAGCGTCTCTGACTTGTTTCGGAGAAAAATTGTCCAGCATAACTATGTCAGCGCCCGCTTCCGCCGCTTTCAAAGCATTCGCTGTGCTTGTGACTTCAACTTCGATTTTTTTGCTGAACGAAGCAGCTTTGGCTCTTTTCACCGCGTTCTCGACGCTTCCAGCTATCGCGATGTGGTTGTCCTTTACCAAAATCATGTCGTCCAAGCGCAGCCTGTGCGGGTCGCCGCCGCCGACTAGCACGGCTTTCTTGTCAAAGTAGCCGAGACCAGGCGCGGTTTTGCGTGTTGCCGCAATTTTCGCTGTCGAGTTTGCTTTTTGCAGTTTTTCCATAAGCCTTCTTGTTGCCGTGGCGATGCCACTCATGCGCGACAGCAAATTCAGCATTGTCCGTTCAGCAGAGAGGATTGATTGGGCGTTTCCAGAAAGCCTCAAGATTACTTTGCCGTTCTTAATTTCGTCGCCATCAACAACTTCCGTCTTAGCCCTCAGCCCTAGGCTTTCCGCAAGAGCCACTGTTTCTTCAATTCCAGCCGCTACTCCCGCCTCTTTCGCCACAACCGCAGCCTCCGCTGTCAATCCTGCGGGAACAACAGCCGCTGACGTCACATCGCCTTGTCCAACGTCCTCAGCTAACAGCTGCTTGAGCTTCTCTTCCAGAACCTTACGCGGCATAAACATGACTTTTTACTCTTCTTGTTAGGGGCTTAAAACGTTTGCTTCTGTTGGTACGACAAATTTCCCATAAAAGCAAAAGAAAGAAAAAAGGATAGGTTGAGCCGTTTTTCACTTTTTTAGCGGCTTCTGTTAACTTCGTGTCGTTAGCGGCTTACTGAGTGGACTTAACTGGTCTGTGATTGAGACTCTCTTTGTAATCAGTGTGGTTACTGCAAGCGTTCCAATCCAAGTGAGGGATATAGCTGCAGTCATTGCTCCACCGATGGTAGCGATCTCAGACAACATTACGGCTGTGTCGGCGGGGGAAGACATAGCGGTTAGGTACGGCGCAAAAGCGGTTATTTCGCCGTGAAAGACGTGTTCAGCTGCAAGCAGAGCAACTCCTCCCCATAGCATTGTATTCAGTAGGCTTAGTTTGAGTTTGTGAGATAGATCGCTGTGTCTAGTTAGCAGTTGTACGATTGTCATTATGATTGCCAGAGCCATTGGTGCTAGGAAACATGCCATCTCCATTTTACCTCCATGGTAACACTAAATTTATATATAGTAACACTGGTTAATAAGTGTGACGGAGGTAAAGGAGTATGTGGCTAATAATACTTGCATTCGCTGCGACAATCGCTACCGCAATATGGTACACACAAGCTGAGAACGACAAGTACCTGTTGAAGTACCTTAGTTTAATACTCTGGGGAACAACAATAATGGTGCTTGTTGATCACGTAGTTCCCTTCATAATGGAAGGCGGCGGAGAATTCTTTGAAGTGTCAACTGAAGCAACCGTTCTCAGTGGCGTTATGCTTATTGTGGGACTAGCAGTGTGGGAGTGCGCTTTATTACTTAAAGACCCTAAAGGCGTGATATTCAAAAGAAAACACACGTAAGCGCGTTAAACGCCTGAACATCCCCTTTTTCACTTGTCAATTTTTTTGAATGAAAAACGAAATATCCATTCCGTCAAATTATAGCCCCTTTAAACAAGAGGATATAGAAAAAAATCGCGCAACAGAGAACACGCGAAGCTTGCAGTGGAGTTTTTGCTGTTTTTTCTGGTGATATAGGGAATAAGTAAAATAAATCTTCGCTACTTGTGGGTATTATGCGACTGATGCTGTGCTGTTCCGAACTCGGTTTAGGACACGTTTCCCGAGTTATACCGCTGGGAAAGAAGCTGCAGGAAAAAGGTCATGAGCTGTTCTTTTTCTCTGGAGGAAAAGCCTACGAGCTTTTGCAGAAAGAGTTCAGGAACGTTTACCTGTGCACTCCTGTGGCTTGGTACGAAAACGCAAGTGGCATAGTCGCTTCAGCATCACTCATCAACATCCTGTTTCCGCTTCCAGTTTTCAACCGCGAAAAAAACAAGTTCGAAACAAAAAACTCAAGCGGAATGGAAACCGTGCACCGCTACTACGACCTCAGAAGACCCATCCACAAGATCAAGCCAGACCTGATCATTTCCGATGGCGACTTACATGCGCTACGACTTGCAAGCAGATGGAAAATCCCCTCAATTTACATAGAAAACATGATCAGACCAAATTACGGCTTTTCCGCCTTCCTAAACCCTGGCGAACGCTTCACCGAAAGCTACGTGAAAACATGCAGAAAAATAATCATACCCGACAATCCGCCACCATACACCATCAGCGAATACAACATAGGCGACTTGGAAAACATAGGCATAAAAGAAAAAACAGAGTTCGCAGGCAGCTTCCTCGACACCACGTACACTCAAGGGTCAGAAGAACACGTTTTCGCCCCGATAAGCGGACCTTACGGAACACGAGCCAAACTAACCCAAATGATACTTCCAGTGCTTGAAAAACTTGAAACAAAAAGCATCATAAGCTTAGGCATGCCTGGCGAAAAAGGCACAGCAAAACATGGAAACTGCGAGATACATACATGGCTGTCAACACAGGAACGCCACGAAGCCATGAAAAACGCCAAACTAATCGTCTTCAGTGGTGGACACATGAGCTGTTTCGAAACCGTGAAATACGCGAAGCCAAGCATCTGCATCCCAACGCAACCAGAGCAAATGGGAAACGCCGCGAAACTTCAGAAACTAAACTGCTCAATATCCGTGAAAAACAGGCAGGAACTGAAGGCTGCTGTCCAAAAAATCGAAGAAGAAAACAAACTCTTCACAAGAAGCGTCAAAGCGCTGAACGCCTTCTCCAACAAGTTCAACGGCTTGCGCAGAGCAGCAGAAATCATCGAAAACGCAGTGTAAAACGAACCACGCAAGCTATTTCTCGCTGAGACTTAAGCGCTTAACCTCGCCTTGAGGAGTTTCCTCCTCAAAAATTATGGCGCTAAACTTGTAGATTTTGACGCCTTTTGTCAACCAACTATCTGGCGCAAGCCCAGCTTTGACGCAGCACTGGCAAAGAAACTCTTCCGCCCACCAACCCCATTCAACAGGCACCTGAGGCAAAAGTAACCCTTTGAAAAAGCCTTTCTCTACGATTAACCCGTCTTCGCCGACTTTAATTTTAGCCACATACTCTTCTGGCTTTTTCACTTCAATCGGCTCTGGTGGCGTAAGCACGCTTACTTCAAAAACCACCTTGCCAAGCTCGCCTAGAGAAAGCGGATAAAACCTCGGATCCTGCGTTGCCGCATTCACAGCAGAATCAACAACTGCTTCCACAAGCGGATTAGTGGGATAAGGGTAACCTATGCAGCCGCGAAGTGCTTTCTCCCCATTTTTCAGGCTGTTTATGGTGACGAAAACTCCACAGTGCTCAAACAGCTTTTCAGGAGTGCTTTCTGGAGCTTCAACTGTTTTGCCTGTTTCCAAATACGTTTTTACCGCTTTCCGCGCAAGCTGCACCAGAAATTTCCCTTCTTCCAAACTCAACTCGAAAGTCAAGCCACTTTCCCCCATTTGCGCAGCCACCGCATGTGGCTTTACTCGTGAAAGCTCATGTTAAAACGTGAGAAACTAAAACTTTATTGACTCTTCAGCTATGCCTTCCTTGGTCATTATCAGAAAGTCTATGCCGTCACCGCTCATCGCATCTCTGCTTATGGCTGATTTTATCGCTCTAACCACCAGAGCTTTTGCATCTTCTACGCTTAGACCTTCTTTGTAACCTTCCTCCAGAACACCAATAGCAATTTCTGTTCCAGAACCAACCGCAGCATACTTGTCAGGTATCAGAGACCCCAACACATCCAGCACGTAAAGCGATGGACCTTCCTCATCTAAACCGCCCACAATCGTCTGCGTGATCAGCGGAGAATATCTACGGTTGAAGAGAATAACGGACATAAGTTTAGCTGCAGATCTCACAGAAATTTTTCTGCCAACATCCATGTTGAACAGGTTAGCTTGCGCCTCCACTTCTCGAGTGAGAGTTTGCATATCGCCAACAAGTCCCGCGCAAGCCGCACCTATCTGATCGGATATTTTGAAAACTTTTTTGACGCCTTTGCTAACGACAAGGTAGCCGTATGTTACGCGTTTTTCAGAAGCCAATATGACTCCATCTGCACAGACAACTCCGATTGTCGTTGCGCCAGGAATCCAAGCGTATCCTCCTGGTTGCGCTTGTGATCCGTATCCTTCCATGCTTTTTCACCTTTTCGTTGATATATACACGCGAACCTATTAAGGTTACTTATAACTGTTCTAAAAGGCTTCTTTTAGGTGTTGCAGTCCTGAAAGTCTAAGCGTTCAGTTGAATTCCTGCGAATTAGCTTATTAACACCCACTTGGAATGTTGCTATTGATGAAAAATGAGCAGTTCTAAACCAGTAAGATGCCAAAAATGCGGGAAACCTTTGGGTTACGTGACCGTCTTAGCAAAAGGGCTGCTACGCTTCCAGCAACCAGTTCAGAATGTTAAAGTCGTTGCCATTTGCATGGAGTGCTTCCAAAAGAAAAACAGCTAAACAGTCTAAATAACAGAAAAGATTTTACAGCCTAACAAACTCTCAATATAGCAAAGGTTTAACGTGTCACAGAGGCAAAGAAAATGGTGAATGTTTATGCCAAAAACGTTGGCGGCATCTGGTTCGGAGTCACCTACGAAAACCAACGCGTTTTCGGCACTTCCTTCGCCGTCAACGAACAAGAAGCCTTAAGGTGCTTGCTGAGCGGCATGCCCTTTAACGTTCCCTTCCAAATTGTATCAGAGCCATCAGCCTTCGCCGAAACCGTTATCGCATCCGTGAAAAACATTTACTATGGAAAAGACGCTAAACAAGATTTTCCTTTAGCAATGGAACATTTGCCCACCTACACGAGAAAAGTGCTGGAAGTAACAGCCTTGGTCCCAGCAGGCTACGTGGCTTCTTACGGAGCAATCGCCAAAGCGGCTGGTGGTGGCCCAAGAGCGGTTGGAAACGTTATGGCTAGGAACGCTTTCGCGCCGCTTGTTCCATGCCACAGGGTTGTCAGCTCAGACTTCACGTTAGGCGGTTACGGAGGCGGATTAAAGGTGAAACATGAGTTTTTGGTTCGCGAAAAACGAGGATACACTTCTCCGCGGCAGATTCCCGTCGGCGACAAAAAACTGCAAGTTTTCCCTGTTGAGTGCGTGTTGAAAAAATCAAAGCAGAAAATGTGATGCTCTCAACGTTCTTTTATGCTCTGAAGCGGTACCCCCTCCCTTTTAAATAGGCTCAACCGTTCCAACATGCTAATGGCTGCGGA
>CAZUHG010000046.1:0-11815 GCA_964620515.1 uncultured Candidatus Bathyarchaeia archaeon | reverse complement strand
TAAAAAGCCACGTACAACTAAAAGACCAAGCACTGCCCACATGGCAAGAATTTGTAACGAAGGCAAGAGACTACAACTTGGTGATTGAATGACCAAGAGATCATCTTTCGATAAGAACTATCTAGAAAGAGAATTCGATAAACTGAACGCCAAAATGGAACAGTCTCTCACGCTATTTCTCATCGGCGGCGGAGCAATGGCATTCTACGGTCTCAAAGCCGCCACAAAAGACATCGACATCATCCTCACCACCACAGATGACTCAAACAACCTGAAATCGGCCCTAGAAGCCTTGGGCTACCAAGAGCCGAATCCTATCCTCATTACTAGAGCCTACAACAAAATGCAAACCAGCGCAATGCTAGAAAACCAAGACGGCTTCCGATGGGACCTCTTCATCATCAAAGTCTGCAACGCGCTCACGCTATCTGCTACCATGAAACAGAGAGCAACTCCACTCTACAAAGGAAACCGCTTAACCGTCCTAATGACCTCCAAAGAAGACATCTTCCTCTTCAAAGGAATAACAGAAAGAGAAGCAGACTTAGAAGACATGCGAATACTCGCCGAATCAGGCCTCAAATGGAACATCATAAAACAAGAATGCCAAAGCCAATCAACAGCCTCAGGCATCTCATTGGAAGACGCACTCTACCAAAACCTACTCGACCTCAAAACAAAATACAGCATTGAATCGCCACTCGAAAAAACCCTAAGAAACGCTGCAGAAAGAAAACTAATCCAAACAACGTTACTCAGGGAAATCGAGAAAGGAAACAACACCGTCAAAACCATAGCTCAAAAAATCAACGAGCCGCCACGCTTCGTAAGAGCAGAGATGAAAAAACTAGCAAACAAAGGACTAATCACAATCGATAAAACACACAAACCCCACAAACTTCACATCAACAAAAACCAAGTTCGCTGAAAGTAACTTCTAATGGTCGCGCAATTTGAAGCATCTACCACGTACATCACTATGGTAACCACTGGAATGTACGTAGTAAACCTCACGTAACATAACAATCCCTACTTCTACGGTCCTTAGTTACAATCGCCGAACGGCTATCACCATCAAAACCAAAAAGCTGCCTCAAAACACTCGTTAGCTGACCAATATCTCTGCGCATCGTAGCTATTTCAGACTCGATATCTTTCACATTTTCAAAACTCGACGCTGCCACAACATCGCTAAGCTTTCCCACACGTTTAACAACTTCAGCTAAAGCCCTCGTATTATTGTTAGATGCCTCAGTTACGGTTCGAAGCAAATTAGTAACCTCAACAACACTCAAGTCACCATTCATCAAACCAATAAACTGCTCCAAACTACGCTCCTCATAATTACTATGCACCTCAACCCGAAGAACACGCTCACCACCAGGCAACTCCTTATCATAAATACGCGCAAACCAATCCTGAAAACTCTGCAAACTAACAGACCTCACAAGCCCATCAACACGAAAACGCCTATAATCCCTGTTCAAACCAAACTGACACACAACCCACAACCGCAAATTCCCATCAACACGCGGCCACCGTCTAGCAGCAAGAAAACCATCAACCCGCGCCAACCAAACCAAAAATCTGTCAAAATCCAAACTCAAATTAGTAAAACTCCCATACACCATCAACGTCCCAGCCGACAACTGAAACCGCGTCTCACCCGTCCCCACCCCACCAACACCTTTCCAGCCGTCACGCACCACACCACCTACTGGTATCGCGTTGGCGAAGCTCTTCTTGCCAAGGCTTTCAGCCGTAACCTTCAACGTTAACCCATGAATCTCATACCGCTCTGTAGGCGGATGCAACTTCATCAAACGCGTAAAATCATCGCTAAATCGACGCGTAGAAGCATACAAATGCACCCGCCCCTTAGGAACCCAAAACACCTTGCTATCATCAAGTAACTTTTTTAAGGTCCAGCGAACCGTGCTGACATTTAACCCAAGTTCTTTCGCAATAATTGTAGGGCACCAATAAGCATCGCTTGAAGGCCTGCTCTCAAGAAAACCCAAGATACACCCATAAGCGTTGGCAGACGCGTTGGTCACGTTGGCGCCTTTGCGAGACCGACCCAGTTTCTTCTCAGCCAAAAGCACCCCTAATTAACTCCCTCAAATTTTCAGTCCAAATAAGACAAAACCCGCAAACCCAAAAATCAACAAAACTAGCGCAGACGGGAAAAGGTGAAACAAAGAAAAAAAGGGGAAGACGGAAAGAAAGAAGACAAAACCCGCCATCGCCATAAAAGCAGCAGCAAACCTCGCCACCGAGCCTTCAGATACCTCACCTCGGCCGCTTTCATGCTTCTTGGACTTTGTGTACAAGGCGCGTTATGAAGTTGTCGCTCCAGTCTTTGAAAAGTTTTTCGTCTAGTTGGGCTGTGACGGAAGGCGTGTGTTTTGAGAAGTTTTGTCTTCTGCTTTTTGTTTTAACATGTTCTGCAGGGTCTTGTGGCATTTGCTGCATTCGAGCATTGTGTGTCCGCATGCGGGGCAGAACAGTTCTTTCTCGAGCAGTTTTTTTAGAAGAGTTGTCAACTCCGTTTCATTCTGTTTTCTGCGGGCATCACTGATTAACGTTTCAGCCGCAACAGGCGACGTTTGCTCCACTTTTGGTTCAGGCGCAACCACTTCGCGGTAAACTTTGGCGATGCTGGCTTTTCCTTCTCGCAATTTCTGCTTGTCATCTTCGCTTGCCTTCTCCAGAATTGTTTTGCCTCTTTCAAAGGTTCGAGTTGAAACACCAACTTTTTTGGCGACTGCCGCGGTTGCCTTGCTTTTTGTGAGCACGGGCTTAGCGTCATCTGGCGCTAACCCCAACTGCATGTTTCGCCCAGCTTTTCCGCCTTTGGCTTGCCTTTTTTTGGCTAATGCCTTTTCAATCTCCAACAAGGGCACACCTAATTCTACGAGCTGAAACTTGTTCAGGTGGCGGCGTCGCAGGTTTGCTTCTATGACGAATTTTTTTTCAAGCAGTTTATCTTCGAATTTGCGTACTTCAAAATCTGGTTCGATGCCTAACTCGATGCAGGCTCTGAAGCGGTGATGACCGTCTAAGATTTCCAAGTCTTCGTTGGCGACTATTGGGTAATGCTGCCCTTCTGCTTGTATGGATGCTTTAAGTTCGGCGAATTCGTCATCAGACATTTTAGGCAGCAACTTTTCGTATTCGGAATTTACAATCAGGCTCATGGTGTTGCCTCGTTTGTTATGCTTTCTTTTTGCATGACCAATTATTTAAGGCAAAGCCAAATGCTGCAGTTGCGCTGAAGTTGCGTGTTCTCTAGTGCGTGGAAAAGTTTATACCCCCTTATTTAAAGGCTGAAACGTGGAAGCTATAATGGCGAGTTGCTCGCGTGTTGCTAAGTTGGGGAAGGTGTTTGGGCGCTGCCGCCCGTGGAGGCAGGTGCAGGAGGCTGTTCAGCCGGTTTAGAAGTTGGCGGTTGCCCACTTGTCGGCTGCTGTGGCTGTGCTGGAGGTGCAGTTTGTTCAGGTTTTGGCTCTGGTTTAGGTGTGCTAGGCAGGATTTGGATTTTTTCCGCCATGGGGTGCAGCAGGTCCGGCGGCGGGTAAGGCGTGTTTATGATCGAGGCGAGAATGTAGATCGAGTTGAAAACGTGCTGGTATACTGTGAAGAGGATTTGAGGAATTTTGGTTTTCGGGTTCGCTTCCAACTTTTTCTGGACATCCGCTGTGGCACCTTCCAAAGTTACGGTGCCTGTGCTTGAATATTTAACAATGTTCGGTTTGGTGGTTATAAGCAGGTTAAAGTTAAGCTCAACTTGGTTGCCGCTTCTTTTCTGTTCCTCAATTTTGGCGTTCACATCGAAAAACAGCTCTTCTGTAGGCGAAATCTGTGTTGTTCGTTCAGCCTGTAAGCTGTCTATTCGAATCGAAACGATGACGCCTGTAACAGAATATTTTGGGCAGATCAGGGATTCCCCTACTTTATTTTAGCTATTTCATATTTAACTTTTGTAGAGTTGGAATCACTCATTTGCTCGAAGGAACGTGAAATCTCCTTACTTGCTGCCAAAATCGTTGTAAAGGGCAAGAACTGAAAGTTCTGTGGCAAACTTGTAGGCTTCCTCTTCGAGTTTGCCGCTCTTTGCACGCAAGACTATCTTTTGTGGAATGTCATCTTCAATGTAAACCATGTAGTTAACGTCTTTCCCTAACCCAATACGCTCAAGCTGCTGAACCGTAGCCTTAAACTTCTCCATTTCCTGAATTTTATCGCCAATTTTTTCAATTGCTTCAAACAATACTTCAGCTTGACCCTGTTCAGTAGAAGAAAGCAAAATATTGCCTGACTGAAACCAAGCCGAAGACTCAGCCTGTTTTCCTTTTGCACCTTTTTTTCCAGCAGCCTTATTTTCAGAAGCTTTCTTTGGTGGGCCACGCAGGTTTTTCTGCAGAGTAGCTGTCTTCTGATACCAATCGTCATTCTTGTGAGTTTCCTCGCAGCTTCGCAATAGTGACCCTAGCCATTGACTGTAATCTTCAAATAGCAATCTGTACTGGTCCAACTGGTCTGTTAAGTACTCATTCATTTCCTTCATTGTAACGAACGTACGAATCTCGGTTCCCATAGCATACCACCATATTTTTGCTCGGCTTGCTCAAATCCATGTGCCTATTTTTAGATCACCTATGCCAGTTTCTATCCTACATTTGTTGGACAACAGCAGATTATTTTTGAGACACTGAATTTAGTGTCGTTAATGCTCCAGAAACTTTCTGAATTTCCTTAGTTACGGCTGACAAGAATTGGATTCTGTTCTCAATCTTGTTTTTCTGTGCGTTCGTCAGATTTTTGAATTTTGGCATTATGTCTTTAATGACCATAATCATGAGGTCTCGGTTCCGTTCCTCAATGAGATTCTTCAATTCCATATGTTTGTCTTCGTGCAATAAGGCTAGGTGCCCTGTTGGGTCGACATACGCCTGCACAATGTTTCCAACTTCAGCAGGAAGTGCTGATGTAGAAACAGGTATGGCTGTAGTCAGAGGCTGCATCAGTTTGAGGAGTGAGGTGAAAAACTCTGCGACTAAAAGTTTCTCTTCGGAAGCCAATTCGCTTATTTGACCGATGTCGTCTGCTAAACTTCTCAGCGAGTCAGCAAATTCTTTGATAGATATCTGCGCTTTTTCGCTTTGCTTGTTTTCTGTGCTAGCTGGTAGTTCCGTTGTTCTCTGTTCGATGCTGTTCTCTTGGCTCAAGGTTGATCAAGCAATGTTTATGGTAATCATTGGAAAAAAGCGCTTGTATGTTTCAAGACTTACGCACAGGAAGTTAAGCTGGCATTAGATGGGGCTGTTGGATGCGTGGGCGGCGGTAATAGGACGCCGTATAACAAGTCGTAATACACAATATTTATATCACTTTCCAAATCAATAAATACCACAGAGGCGTCACCCCCGTGAGTTATGGACACCAAGGTCTAAAAGAGGAACTGGAAAGCAGCAGAGTTGAAGAAGTCTCCTCTCTTAAACGAGACAAATTTAAAGTAACAGTGTCCCTAAACAAAGAACGCCCCATGTCCAAATCACCTTTATACGAAAAATACAAAATCCAACGATACGACCTGCACCCAAACTACAGTTTCGCGCACCTCGACGGCATGATTCCAAAAAACACCCCAGAGTACATCGACAGTGGTCAGCATTACGTAGAACGCATAGTACGTGCGCTCTACTACTTCAAACAATGCTCGCTGATAGGTCCGTCAGGAACAGGCAAAACGCACATAGTCTACCTCGTAGCGGAACTCTGCGGCTTACCAATTTGGGAAGTGAACTGCGGACTACAAACATCTTCGTATGACCTCATTGGACGGTTCATAGGTCTCGGAAAAGAAAACTGGGTTGACGGTTTACTGACACAATGGCTCAGGCTAGGCGGAATAATGTACCTTGACGAAGCTAACATGATGAAGCAAGACGTAGCCACAAGGCTAAACCCTGTCTTAGATACTCGAGGACACTTAGTGCTTAACGAAAAAGATAACGAAGTGATAGAGAGACACCGATACGGATACCTCATCATCAGCATGAACCCATATTCAGCGGAGTTCTCAGGAACCAAACCACTAAACGCGGCCATGAGACGACGCATGGCAGTGTGGATAAACTTTGACTTTCCCAGCGTTGGAGAAACAATCTCACCTCTTGAAGTACAAATGCTCAAAAAAAGAACACGCCTCGACGACGACACAGCCTACAAAGTTATACAAGCAGGCGCCGAACTGCGAAGACAATACAAAGCTGGAGACTTACCCTATGGTCCATCTTTAGGCGACTTGATAAACTGGGCTACACTTATACATGATGGAAACACCCCGATTAACGCAGCAGAAGAAACAATAATCGCATTGACCAGCGACAACGCAGAAGTCCAAGCAGACGTCAGACGCGCCGTAGAAGCAACATTCACCAAACCGCAAGGACCCTAATCTATAATGGGCTTTCTTGATTACGCGTGGACTGTTTCTCTCCAGAAAGACAATTTAAAATTAAAAATAGCCCTGGAGCCTCTTCTAAACCAAGCCACTCTTGAAACCGATGATTTCGGCTTCACCCTAAAGCTACCCACTCCTAAGGTCGTGGATGACGAACGCGTTTCATTTCTAGGATACATTTTTCCCTCGGACACTACTGGAAAAGCAGAAGTTGGGAAACTATTCAGAGCAGCAGTGCTACACCTAACAGCACAAACGCTGTTACCCTTACCTAACGAAAAAACTGCCCCACAACTCTCATCAGGATACATCAGAACTTTCGCGCAAACACTTGCCAGCAACGTTCTCGTCAATGCTTATATCCAGAAACTATATCCAGACAGACTTGCTGAATTAGCATACGCAAACGCGCTAGCCTTTTCAAGAATCAAACCCGTGGAGAGAATTGTTACGCCATCAACGAGACTTATGGCGGCTCTGCTTTCAAAAGTCAACATGGGCACAGTCAAAGGTTTTCTCTTGCCTGAGCTAGAAAAAACAGTGAACGATTTAGTTACGAAGTTGATGGCGCTGAAAGACGCGTTCACGTCGTCACTTGCAGGCAACCCTATCAACGTGGAGGAACTGTTTGACGAAAACGTAGAAAGCATAATCAAAGCCTTAGAACCCTTCGGCCCCTTCTTGGAGGCACCCTCCTTGCCGCACATGGAACAGACAGGATTATGCAGCATTTTCACCGAAACGAAAACCTCCTCACCCGCTGAAGTTGAAAACGTTTTCAGAAAATCAATCAGCACGCTAGGCGGTTCAGTTTCCTTGGAAGGTAACGCAGACTCGGTATGGAAAAAAGCGCAGGAAGTCGAAGCCTTGCAAGCTTTTGATTCTGAGCAGCATCAAGAAATCAAGAAAGAGAAAATCCTCGCCCGAATCAACCAATGTTCTGAAGGAACCCGCTTCAAAGGAATAACTTTTCCTGACGAAGATTACACGCAGTATGTGCGGGCGCGAGTTCTCCTTCAAGGCGGCAGCCGAAGACTTTTAGACAGCTTGAGGATCGCCCAAGACGCTTTGGATGAAGATCCTGGCAAAGAAATGGGTCAACTTGACATGCCGTCTGTGATTCAAGCTCTTTCAAGCAAAAAACCAGCCACTGACGTTTTCTGCAAGGACGAATATCTCAGTAAAAGCTTTGCTTGGTCTATAATTTTCGATGTAAGTTCCAGCATGCAAGTTAAAGGTGAAAAAGCGCGGTCTATGGCTATTTGCATTGCTGAAGCGTCAAAAGAGTTGCTGATGGACCCGGGTTCATGGACTTTCTTCGCTTTCAGCGACAAATTCTACGTGCTGAAAGACAACACCGAAGCCTATACGAGACAAGTAAAAGCCAGAATTGGGGGACTCAAATTCGGAGGTTTAACCTATATGCCTGATGCTATCCAGCTTGCAGGACAAATTTTGGCTAAAAGATATGATGAACAGCGGGTGCTTGTCGTAATTTCTGATGGATGGCCACATGGTTATCCAGAAATATATGGTGCATTAAAGGAAAGTATCGACAATTTGCTCAAGAAAGGCGTAATAATCATTGGAATAGGTGTGGAAACTGACAGAATGGGCGTTTTCTTCAAGCTAAACGCCGCAGCTTATACTCAGCAAGACTTGATTAAGCGATTCGCTGGCATATTTGTTAACGCTTCTGCAGCAGCGCTTGATTCTTAAAAGCGGAAAATGCGATCTGCGGTTGAATCTGAGAAAGTGAATTTCGGATTCAGATTTCGAGGTCATAATTATAAAATATATATTCAATCAGAATCAGTCACGCAATTCGGATTTGGAATCAAAAGGTGAAACTGACGTATGGAACTTGCAATGGAAAAAGCCGCGGACCTAATCAGAATTCATGACGAACAAAGCGAGTCATGGAAATTCGTCAAAAAAGACAAAAGTTTCACCAAACAACTATCAACAATAGAGGAAACCCTGTCAAGATTCGGACTGCTAAAAAACGAAATCAAAGTATACCTGTACCTTGCAAGAGCAGGGGAAAAGAAAGCAAGCGAAATAGCCGAAGCAATCTCGCTCCACAGAACCGAAACCTATCGAATATTACGCGATCTGGAAAAAAAAGGCATACTTTTCTCAGTTTTTGAAAAACCAATAAAATTCACAGCTGTTCCACTGGACAAAGCCATAGATTTGCTCGTAGACGCCCAAAAAATGAAGATTAAACTTCTGGAGAAAGAAAAAGCAAGTCTCGTGGAACTCTGGCTGTCAATACCGCATCCAAAAATTGAAAAAGCAAAGAAAGAACTTTTTCAAATGTTGCAAGGCGAACAGCAAGTAGCGCTAAAGGCTGATGAACTTCTCAAAAAAACAGAAAAAGAATTTCAGATTTTCATCCCAAACGACTACTTAGCCCAACTATACTACAGCGACTTCACCGACAAACTGAAATGGAAACTGAGCAAACTTGACATCACATTACTCATTGAGAACTCGCCGAAAACTGCTTTCTTTATGGAACAAATGCAGTGGCCAAAACACAAATACTGCATGGTGGAAACACAGAATTTGCCGTGCTTCATGATTTCGGATCAAAAAGAGTTGCTAATAGCCTTCCATGAAGGCAACGGTTCACAACAGGCTATTGATAAAAAGAAAGATAGAACAGCGGCGATTTGGACAAACTACACCGCGTTTGTTTGGACCCTGCAGATGCTATTCTCCAAGCTGCTGGAAACAGGAAAAGACACGCCATGAAACGCACGTTCAAAGCCAAGCCTATCAGGCATCATGCTTCAAAACTGCGTTCACGTTTTGCCTCGAAATCTTTTGATTGACGTATCGCCTAACTAGGAGAAACACGCCTACAAGCACTACTATAACAATGGCGCTTAGGATTAATGTTGAAACAATGAAGGCTGACAGGTTTCCGTCGTTCTCAACGCTAATTTTCGCAACATAGAAATCGTAGTGCCCCTGACCAATTGAGTTTGTCCAACCCGCCATAGCAAACTCGTTTTCTGCAACCTCTAACGCTGCATAAGCTTCTTCAAACTCGGTTCTGCCCACAGTGCAGCTCCATAGAACGTTGCCGGAGCCGTCGACTTTGAACAGCCAAAAGTCTCTTTCGCCGTTTCCAAACGAGAAGGTGAAGCCGCCCACCAAGTACCCTTGATAATTTGAAGCAGTAATGCAGGTTGGCATGTCGAAACCTTCGCCGCCCACAGTTCCTTCCCATATTAAACCGCCGTTTGCGTCAACTTTTATTATCCATGCATCGCTTTCGCCTTCTCCCTTTGAACGTGTATCCCCGACAGCTACGCATCCGCCCGCTGTTTCCGCTATCGCGTAGGCTTTGTCGCTTTGGTTTCCGCCATAGGTTTTGTTCCACAACAGGCTTCCTGAAGCGTCAATGTTCAGCAGCAGAAAGTCGTAGTCGCCGTTGCCTATAGAATTCGTGTAGCCTGCAACAACGTAATGGTTACCTTCAACCTTTGCAATTGCTCTTCCAGCATCTTCCATTGTGCCCCCGTAGGTTTTGCTCCAGACTCCGTTGCCATCGCTGTCTATTTTGACAACCCAAACTTCAGAGTCGTTACCAAACGAAAATGTTAAACCCGCAAGCACGAAGCCATCCTGCGTCTCCACCGCAGAAAAAAGCTTGTCAACCTCTGCCCCGCCTAAAGTAAGGTTCCAACTCAAATTTCCGTCATCATCAACTCTTACCACGTATCCATCAGTGTCTCCTGAAGGCAGAAACACGTTCCCAACAAGCAAAAAGCCGTCATCCAAGCAAAGAACATATCTGAATTCGCTGCCTGCTTCTTCGAAAAACGTTTGGTTCCAAAGCACGTTCCCCTCGTGATCAAGCTTTAAAACCCAAGCAGTTGGCATATCTTGTTGGAATGACGTAGAAGAGCCAACTACCACAAAGCCGTCTGCCACGGTTGCCGCGTGAAAGGCTCTGTCGTCTCCTGCGCCGCCGTAAGTTCTTTCCCAAAGCACGTTAGCCTCCAGAAGATTTACAGAATCAGATGCTGCTGAAACGGCGGAGTTCTTGGTAACGTTAAAATTTGGAGTTAATAGAATGCTTATCGCCAATAGCAGAAAGAGCAATGCGCTTTCTCTTTTTCTTCCTCGCATTCCGCCGCGCTTCTCCTTGATAACGTGCAATGTGGTTTAACGTGTATTTGATGAGAAGTAGACTTTGGATGTAGCTGTATTTATCATTATGGACAAGGCTGAACGAGGATCAGTACGCAATCAGTATGCAAGCGTGGGGCAAATGGAAAATGAAAAATAGGAAAAAAAGGGGCTGTACTAGATTAGAGTTTTATATATCCCCCACAGCCTCAACGTTTCGAGTTGTTGCTTGGGTGTTCTGTAATTAACATGAACTTACATTTCGACGAGCCGCCGGGTGTAGCTCAGCCGCCCCAGCCGTTGACAATCCGCCGAATATCCCAACTGCCCCACATCACCGCGCCATCAGCGCGAAGACGCCCCATCCAAGGTATTCACGCGTGTAGGTGGCGTAGCGTTTTGGTTCCAAAGTCAGTTTGGCTCGAACATCTTTCGCGAAGTCGTCGTCGGGATTCGCTTTGAGCCATCGGCGCATGGTGAGCCACTTGGCCGCCTCGTACCTATCCCAGCCTTCTTGGTCAGCTAGAACCATTTCCACAACGTCGTAGTCGAGGTCGCTGAAAGACGCGAGAAGGTCTGGAAGCATGAGAAAGTCGGAGATAGAATTGGCAAGGCATCCCTTGGCAACGTCTTCCGTCGGTGGTAACTTCCGCCAGTAGGGCTCGCCGATGAGGATGATTCCTTCAGAGCGGAGACTCTTCGCCAGAAGCTCGATGGTGCCGACGACTCCCCCACCGATCCACGTGGCACCGAGACAGGCTGCCACACCGACCTTTTTGTCGGCGATGTAGCCGACAGCATCGCCGTGAATGAATTCGACTTGGTCGGCGACTCCGAGTTCTTCAGCGCGGAGTTTCGCTTGCTCGGTGAACAACTGGCTCATGTCGATGCCGACGCCGATTATTCCGTAATCGCGTGCCCAGGTGCATAGCATCTCGCCCGAACCGCTGCCGAGGTCGAGCACACGAGTCCCCGATTCCAGGCGCAACGCCGCGCCGAGAGTGGCGAGTTTTTCTGGTGTGAACGGGTTATGGATGCGGTGAGCACTTTCGGTAATGGTGAAGATACGTGGGATGTCCAATGCAGAAACTCCTTTTACTAAGTTGTGTAATAACTAGAATATACCTTTAGTGATTGTTGTAGATAATGGTTTTAGATATTACACCCAAGCAACAACTCGAAACGTTGAGGCTGTGGGGG
>CAZUHG010000045.1:0-11839 GCA_964620515.1 uncultured Candidatus Bathyarchaeia archaeon | reverse complement strand
TGAAAACTGGAAACGACTGGTTTACCAGCCATTGGTTTCTAAAGTTTTCAAGTATGTCCTGGTTTCTGCTGACAAATTTTTCTGCCGCTACAGCACAATTCGGAATGGGGTGCCTGCTTAAAACTTCCTCGTATGGTTCTACTTGGGAGATGCGGTCTGTGCCGTTTTCCATCGTGAAAAAGTAGTTACTTTTCTCTTGAAAAGTTACCGATCCATTGGGGTAGTACGTGGATGAGTAGGATATTTCTTTTAGGGTTATAGATCCATTGGGGTAGTAAGTAATTCCCATGTAAGTCTCATCAACAAGGTAAGGGTCGGCATTACTTGAAGAGCTACTGTTTGCATCGTTCCAAAAAGAAGGATCTGGTGGAGAACCAATTGACTTCTGAACTATGATTGTGCCATCTGGCAGATATCTTGTGTCGCCAACCTGTACGCCGCCAGTACCCAACTTTATTATCCCTCCAGTAGCTGTGGGTGCATTAGTTCCGTTTCCATTGCTACTTTCGGCGATGTATCCGGAGAGATTCACGTAGGCATCAAGCATTTTTCCGCCAGGCTCATCTCCATAGTATACGCCAACGAACATGTTGCCCCATCTTTCCCCAGCTATGCCTACCCAAGACGCCTGTTTCGGCGGGTTTAATGTGCCAAAGTAAGCAGCGAAGCGCAATCCGCAGGAAATGGCGTAGTCACCTATCTCGACAACGGCGGTTTCGTTTGCCATTAATGGTCCCGATTGAAGAACGAAAAGGTTAGTGTAATTTTTCACTTTGTCAATGAGCAATTTAGCGTCTTGAGCGTTGTCTCCGCAGAAGGTAACACCTACGTAGAAGGGTTTGTCGTTTGCGCGAGTATAATAAGCGATGAAAATGGCGATTAAGACTGAAACTATTAGCAATACTGCAGCTAACATGAACACGCGTTTCATTGCGGCATCATCCTGAATCCAATCGACTTTCAAAGCTTCAGTTGACCCATCAGTGTTTCTGACTTATTTGCTTTTCCCAAATTCAAGTGTTTTCTTTGAGGTACTTTTCCACTTCTTTTTCTGCATTGTCCGCTTTAATGAAAATTGGCACGTTCTCTATTCCCGTCGCTATGTAGCTGCTTAGCAGCCACTCGCCAGGCGCAAACTCCAGCGTCTTTTCAAGAATTCCGTTGTCTATCATGAACGTTTCGCTCACCAACGCTCTGTCGTATGGACGAGGCAGCGTGCCCACAAAGTATGTGTGAAGCTGCTGCAACGCGTTAGTGTTCAAGTAAGCTATGCGCTGTGTGGCAATGCATACGCCTAAGCCGTATTTGCGTCCCTGACGGAGCAGGGTTTCAACGTGCCGTGAGCATTTGCCGTCTATTCCGCCTTCCTTGTTGCTGATGAACTCTTGAGCTTCGTCGAACACTACGAGTATGTAGGGTTTGACCGTGAATCGGCGTTTTCTCCGCACTAGCAAGTCTTGCGTCAGGCTTATGGCAAGCTCCTTGATGGTGAACGGGTCGCTTATCGAAATTACCACGAGGCGTGTTGTTTTGTCCTCCAGCAGTTCGCGTATGCCCTCAACCGTCAAGCCCGCTGTGGCTTTGTCTTCTTTTTCGCTGCGCTTTCTGAACAAATCCGCAATCGTGTTCCGCGTTGTAGCCCAAGCGTACAATCCGCTTTTGTCATGAACCCTGAACTTCTCAACGGCTTCCCGCGCAACCTCATCAACGTAACCCACAAACTCTTCGCTGACTTCTTGGTTCTCGCTTAAACCTTGCCGCTCCACGTACTCCCGCACCGCATCTCCAATCGCGTCAATCGCGTTCACGTAATGCGGTTTACCCACTGAATCCTTCCGCTGCTCCTCAAGCTCTTCTAGAAACTGGCTGTAAGTCGGAATCTGCTGTTTCGGCTTCGTGTAATACGTAAGCTTGCCCTGATCCATTATGGTTTGCAGTCCCGCCTTTGTCCGCTGATCCGTCTCGTACTCGCGAGGTTTAACAACCGAGTTGAAAAACTGTTCCAGCGCGTCAATTCGGTGTTCAAGGATTAACTTTGATTTTATGTTCGGGTCCGACAGCACATCTAACAGCAGAAACGTGTATTCACAGCTGATGTCAAAAATAACCAGTTTAGTGTTATCCTTGCTCGTATGCAGCAGCAGGCGCCTCAGAACATTTGACATTAAATTGCTTTTTCCGCCACCCGTGAAAGCGAAAACCCCAAAATGATACCTGATCAGCTTTTCAAAGTCAATATAGATCGGTATCGGCACTTTGCTGGCTTCGAACATTTTTATCAAGCCAAGCCGTGGGTCAAGCCGCGCGTCCTCCACTGTTTTCGACGTGTCAACTCCAAGTGCCGCGGCGATTTTCTGGTTATACATGCGGTTTATCATTTCACTGTTCAAAACGTAAATGGAGCTGCCCACAACAGGATACGAAAAGCCCTTGACGAACTCGAACTCGCATTCCCGATTTACAATCAAATCGTAGTTTATTGGAATGGCATCTATCTGAATCATCATCGTCGAAGTGTCGTCTGTCTGCCAGTCCTCCTCGCTTTGCTCAATAATCTCAAACTGCATCGGGTAATAACCGTGATCGCTCAAACCGCGCAAGCCGAAGTGTTCAGGCCAAACGCGGCTGATCTCCATCAGTGTGTACCGTTCCGCGCCGTCGGTTGTCTGCTTGAAATTTCGCACTGCCAAAAGCATGCCCTCCTCCAGCAAGCCCATGAGGTCTTTCTGGTATTCGATTTTGACGCGGCAGTGGTAGCGGGCGCTTGTGCCCGTGACTTTAGCTTCGTCTCCGCCGCCAAAGTATCGGGGGATAACCGCGGCTAAACGCGCATTAAATTTGCCGCCGAAGTCCGTAAAGCAGCGACTGTTAACGGTTTTCTCGTCTGGTCTGTTCAATACTTGCTCGCCTCTCCCTGAAAGTGCTCATGTAAAATATGAACTTGCGCAATTTATGATTATTGAGCATCCACACGGCAGTGGTGTCCACCACACACCTGAACTGACTGTAATTCCACTTCGCAACCTTATCCGCGATGAACAATGCCTTGTTATGCCCAAAAGCTTCAGGAATGTTCGCAGGCGCCATAGCCACCAAAACGCTCATGACCAAGTTCTGCAGGCTGTTCGGCACCGCCGTATCCCTGTACAGGATGGTTTCAACAGGCTCCCGTGTGCCGTCACTTAACTCATTCCAGAACAGCACGAGGCTTTCAGGCTTGTAATCGTACTCAGGATAGGCTAAACGATCAATAAGCAGCACGTTGCTTCGCAGCATCGGGTCCGTCTTAGCTTGGCTCAACTGCACGTACGTCTTCACAAACGCCTTTTCAAGGCTGATTTTGTTCCTGATGGCGCCTGAAACGTAGCCGCGGCGGCTTTGCCGGTCAGGCAGCATAGTTCTGAACGCTGAATCGTACTCGATTAGGCTCCACGGCGGAGCAAACTTTTCGATGTTAAATATGCTTGCGGACTGAAGTATCATGCGGTCAGTGTTCGGAAGCGCTTGCAACGCTTCAGGCGTGATGCCTGTTTTTAGTAAGCCTTCGCCGTGCATTATCGGGACGAGTTGCCGCTTGAAGTCGCGTGCCGCCGTGTCCTTCGTGACGCCGACCAGCAGGATGCGCCTTCTCCAGCACTCTTCCATAAGCATCTGCAGCGTGAACAACGTTAGAAAAGCGATGTCAAGCGTGGTTAACCAGTGTTCTTTGCCGTTTTTCACGATTTTCATTGAACTTGACGCTTCGGCGCCGGGAGTTTTTGTGAAGAAAAGTTTGTCACCTACTTCAAGAGTGACTTTTTTCATGCGCTCCCAACTTGTCACGTATTTTGGGTGCAGCGCGTAGACGCCGTCTTTAACTGTGATGATTTGCCGTTCAGCCAAGCTTTTGAGGGCGCGTTCTATTCGGCAAAGTCTCTTTTCGTCGTTAACGCCGAACGCTGATGCAATTTGGTTCACAGTCAACGCCGTGTTCTGTTCAAGCGTGCAGATTATTGCTGTTCGCAGGTAATCTGACCTCGCAGGCGGCAGTCTCAACGCTTGGTTTGACACGTGCTGCCTAGCGATTATTATGTCGTTCTTGTCTATCGGGTTGTCGCCGCCGCTGATGTCGCAGCCGATGAGAGTGGTTTTCGCGTTCCAGAAGTCTGTTTTCCTAGTCTCATAGAGAAGGCTTGCGCGTTCCGTGGATAAACTCCTATCCATGAGGATTACGCGCGTGTTCTGGTTTGGGTCTGCGGCGATTTTGTAGGCAAGATAGTACTCGCTGAAGGTCATTATGGCGTTGGCTATCATGGAGTTGTTCGCTATTTCCCCGTCTGTCCCTGATTTCGCAGGGTTGATTTCGCTGGGCTGCTCCTGTGCTGAAAACGTGTGGTCTACCTCTGGGATTTCGTTGATGTAGATGGGTACGACGCTGGATACGCCCATGTTCTGCTGCATCGTCTTGGCGTCATATTTGACTTGGGGTGCAGCGTTTTCAGAGAAGGTTATGGTGCCTGTTGCAGCGTACGCGCCGCCGAAGAAAATCACCATGTCAAACAGCGGTCGCGAATAGAGGGTGCCGTCTACGCCAGCGAAGCGAACGGTTGCGGAGCCGAAAAACTCCGTGGCGGTTTCCCATGCTTCTTTTGCGCTGAAACCCTGTTTGATTAGGTTCGCGAGCAACTCGTCGTAGAGGTTTTTGAGGGCTGAAAACCGCTGCTCGTAATCTGTGATTTGTTTAGTTGCACCTTGCCTCAGCGAGTCACATGTCCGCTTTACCGTGTCACTCAGCGAAGGCGATGCCACTTGATTTTCACCTGTCTGTTCAATGTTCGTTCGGAAATAAAAAGGATTGTTGACACGTAAACGCTTAAAGTTCGTTTTTACTCTTCTGGAATTGGTTTTCTGAAAGTTAGGTGCATAACGCTTATATGTCGCTTGTGATGTCTTTAGCGATATCGCTGGTGACATTATGGCTGAAAGATGGGCAAACCGAGTAGGCGGCGTCCCAAGAGGACTCCTGCGTTTCCTCGTTCTAACTATGCTAGCGAAGAAGCCCATGTCAGGCGTAGAAATTGTCGAAGTAATCACGAAAGAGACAGGCGGCAGGTGGATACCCAGTTCAGGCTCAGTCTATCCGCTTTTGGCTTGGCTGCATGACAAAGGTTTCACCAGTGAGATGGCTAGTGAAATGGGAATTAAGCGATACGCGCTTACAGCTAAAGGAAAAGCGTTATTTGAAAAGCAGATAGCCATTGGACACAAAATGTTGAAAAAACTGGAATTCCTTGTACCCCTACTTATCGGAAAATTCCAGTTTGATCCTAACGACGAAAAACTTCTTGCAAAAACAAAAGAACCTGCACAACGAGTTGTCAAGACTCTTCTAGACCTTCGAGCAGAAAAAAACTATCAAATAACCGAGCAGGTTTCAAGAGAAATCGAGAGAATTTTGACCCAATGCGCTGACGAACTTGAAGTGGTAGTGCATAAAATCCGTGAAAAAAATAGTCCACAATTAGTCAGCGCTGAAAGCAAAATGTAAAGGATGCGTGTACTATGGGTTTGAAATCTAGTTTTATGATAGCAGCACGGTCTTTGCTGAGAAGAAAAACAAAAAATCTCAGCGCAATCCTAGCCGTAACCCTCGGCGTTACGCTGCTGGTCGGCATCCAAATTACGACTGACACACTGGAAAACGCGTTTCTCACAAGCCTACTTCAAAATCAAGGCGAAGTTGACTTCACTATATCGAACGCCACCACCGGCGGCTACTTGGCAGCAGCTGACGCAGAAACCATTGGCGCTTTAGTTCCAAATGCAGTGGGAATAATGTCTGAACTGTCAATAGAGGCGCCTGTGATGTTGGGTTCTCAGTTTGATGACGCAGTTGAGCTGGCTGGAATTTCCACTGATTATCCAGAGACGTTCGGTTCTTTCTACGATTGGAAAACTGGAAATAAACTGAACCTCACTTCCCTTCTAGTGAGCAACACTAGCATTCTTTTGTCAAGTGAGCAAGCTGAAAAATTAGGGCTGACTAAAGAAACATCTTTGCCAGTAAATTTAACCACCGAATTCACTAACGTCACAGGAACTGTTGTGGAGCCACCAGTGCTCTCATTATCTGATTGGATGGTGTACTCGAATGCCACTACTGTTGAGTACGACCTAAACATTTCATCACTCGGTCTGTCTCTTGAACTTGAGCAAAGTGCTTTCCCTGGCTTTATGCCGGGCGTAGTTACCCTTTACACAATGAACTGTTCTAGACTTAGTTTGTCAGACTATGAGTACATCAATGTAACGGCTACGGGCACAAACAACACCAAAGTTTTGCTAAGTTTCTCACTGGATGATGGAAGCAGTTTTAATGTGACAAGCTTAGACGATCCATCTTCGCCAATAGATATAGAGACGCTAAATAATGTAACATTTGATTTAGCGCCATACGCTGGAAGAACATTAAGAGGAGACGCGTTTCTTGCAGTCATAAGCTTTAGTGGGACGCCAGCAAGCATCGAGATATCCGAAATTGCCTTTGAAACCTCAAAACCTGTTATCGCCTATACATCCGAAATTGAAAGAATAGATCTACAAGTGGTTGGAATCTTTGATTCTAAACGTCCCGGAATAGGATCACAGTATCCGGGAGCCATATTCAAGTTGGAACACCTTCAACAGTGGATAAGTCTGCAAGATCGCCAAAAAGAAACAGACCGAATTACGGCTTACTTGATAGCTCTCAAAACAGACCATTTCACCTCCGAAATAAGCGAAGACTACCTTCAAGAACAAGTAGACATAGTCAAGGCAGCTATTCCTGAAAACGTAGACCCAGACACAGGGGATTCACAGAAGATATACAGTGTCGCATCTGCCCGATTGACCTTTTTCAGCATCGCAGAAATAATCATGACCTTGCTGTCCACCATGCTGACCGCCTTAGGACTTCTAATCATGATAACTGGCGTCTTGCTCATAACCAACGTTCAGCTCATGAACGTGGAAGACCGCGAGTTCCAAACAGGTGTTCTGCGGGCTGTTGGCGAGAACCGCCGAGGAATCACTCAATCAATGCTCATAGAAAACGTGTTCCAGGGCATGCTGGGAGGAATATTCGGGTTATTCGGAGGCTTAGCATTTGGGCAAGTAGTTGCGTCTTACCTTGTAAGCTTGTTTGGCACAGGGGAATTCAGTGTCCAGCCAGTTGTTTCACAACAAGTTGTGGTCTTGTCAGTGCTGATTGGAGTAGCGCTCGGCATCCTAACGGGTATATTGCCTGCTCTGAGAGCTTCTCGCGTTAACATTGTAGAGGCGCTACGGGGAATCAAAGTTTCGTTTGAAGAAAAATCTGGTCGCAACTTGGCGCTACTAGGCATCTTGGCTATCGCAGCTGGCATTTTTGTCCTCCTAATTAACGGTATCATTGACGAAAACTACCAAGGCATCTGGGTCGCCGAAGGCTGGAACACACTAGAAGAATGGCGAAACATTCTGATCGGCGCAGGCGTTCTGTTTTCCGGCGTAGGCATGGTGCTTTCACGTTTCATTAGCCGCGTGAAAGCGTTAAACTTCACAGCCATTACCATCTGGGCGGCACCCGTCTTTCTGTTCGTTGTAGCTATGGGCGAGTGGATACCCGACATTTCCGGCTTGGCACCAGACATTTTGATAATAGGCGTAATGGAAATCGTAGTCGGCTCCGTTCTGTTAGTGTCAGTGAATCTTCCTCCAGTCATGAAGGCTTTGAGGACCCTTCTTGTCAAGATCAGGGGAGTAAAAGGAGTAGGGCAAATAGCTCCAGCACTAATTTCATCCCATAAAACACGCTCCACACTGACCTTCGCAATTTTCGCTGTGATACTGACGTTGAATGTGACTGTCGCCACGCTGGTGCCCACAAACTTAAGCTCCATAATCGAAACTGAGCAGGACTCCAGAGGAATAGACCTCATCGTAACCCTAAACAAAGCAGAAGCAAACATCGCTAACGTTTCATACATGGAGGAACTGTACAAACTCGACAGCCACATAACCGACATCATCGGCTTCAAAACATACCGTTCACTTACAGATTACCAGAGATATGTAACTTTAAACGATCCGTATTCATCAACCTTCGACCCGCAAACAGACATGTTGCCACTAGGATACGGTGAACTTACATGGGAACAAATCCGCGGAAACACATCTAACGCTGAATGGCGCTACAACTTCTACCTAAGCAGCTTCCCAGACGGCATCTCACAACCAGACGCCGCTGACGTAACCGACGAGCAGCTATCTGAAATGTCCAAGCAAGCATGGACCTTGTTCTTTAACTCTTCATACAAGATGGCAGCGTACAACGTTTCATTATCAGAACTCATGTCAGACGACCGCGACCTAAGCGACATCGACATCACATCCTTCAGCGGATACACAGGCAATGAACTGGAAGACGTTGCCGTACTGCGAGACGAAAACGGCAGCGTTATCGAAAACCCCGTCGTGTTCACAGACTCCTTCATTCTCCCATTAGGCTTGCAAGTGTGGATACCAATGAACACTTCCGAGTACGGGCTGCCAGTGTATCAGGCATTCACAATCGCAGGACGATTAGACTCTCAAAGAGCAGGAGGCTTCCCATTATCACCATTCAACCTCATGGACGGAGGCGACTTCAACTTCATGGACGCTTTAGGAAAACTGTACCTTACAGAATATTGGGCAAACCAAACCAACTTCTTGGCAGAAGCAGATGGCGTAACCTCCATATCAAAAGCCCCAGACCAATTCAATCAGTTCCTCATCAAGACTACCTACGACATGGATAACCCACAAATCCAATCAATCGCACAAGCCATTGAAGACTTCACCAACACAAACGATGAAGGCTACCGAAGCATAGCTGAAGACAACTTCTACGTTGCAAGCACCACAGTACTCTACTCAAAAATCGAGCAGTCACTAATGATGATTCAACGCGTGGTCTCCTTCCTGCAGATATACGTCACATTCGGCCTCGCCATAGGCGCAGTAGGCATGGCAGTAATCTCCATCCGCAACGTCTCGGAGAGAAAACGGGAAATCGGCATGATGAGAGCAATCGGCTTTCCACGATCTCAAGTTATGCTTTCAGTGCTGCTGGAACTAGTGGTGCTAGGCATAATCGGCTTAGCCATAGGAGTAGTCAACGGCATCCTCATCAGCGTTGGCTTTGCAAACATGCAAGGCGCCACACTGGTAATTCCATGGAACGACCTAGGCGTATACTTAGGCTTCATCACGTTAATTGCCATAGCTGCAGGCGCTATTCCAGGCTGGTTTGCGTCAAGAATTCCGCCGGCAGAAGCTTTGAGGTATGTAGGATAAGGAAGAAAAATGACGGAGATAACAGATATGCAAAAAGAATATGAAATCACCGAAATCAAAGAGCCAATCTTGGTAATCTCTGGATTACACAAACGCTACTGTGAAGGAAAATCAAATGAAGTCCACGCCATCCGAGGATTAGACCTCACAGTCAACAAAGGAGACATGATGGCAATTATGGGACCTTCAGGATGCGGAAAAACAACTCTCCTGAACATGATAGGTCATCTGGACCGCCGCTCGGAAGGAAAAATCGTAATCGACAACATTGACACCGCTACGCTTTCAGACGGGCAAATGACCGCTTTCCGCAGAGACAAAATCGGCTTCATATTCCAGCTGTTCAATCTCTTCCCCTTCTTGTCTGCTGTAGAAAACGTGGAAACTCCGTTACTGTTGAAAGGACTGAAAGCAGGAGTAGCCCGCGAGCAAGCGAAAATGATTCTGAGAGAATTAGGCATGGGCGACAGATTGTACCATCTGCCATCAGAGCTTTCAGGAGGTCAACAACAAAGAGTGGCTGTTGCTCGCGCCCTCATCACAGAACCAGCAATCATCCTCGGCGATGAACCTACAGGCGATTTGGATTCTACAACAAGCGCTGACGTTATGAGCCTGTTTCGCCGAATCAACAAAATCAACCAGCAAACCCTTGTTTTGGTCACCCATAACCGATGGATTGCCGAGCAATGCGACTACATCGTTCACATGACAGATGGGCAAATCTCCAGTATTGAACAGGGACCATTCACAAAAGAGGAGGAGCACACATGAAAGTTTACGCAGCAGGGTTAATAGACAAGTCATTGCGGGCAATTAATGCGAAACTGCAAAAGAAGCTGGTTTCTGACTGCCGAAAAATCTTGCATGCACCTGGCAAGGCAATGTCAAGCCAAGAATTGAATTCTTTCATAGTTTTATCTGGAGAAAAAAACATAGTCCCAGACCAAAAAGTTATTGAAGAAATTGAAACTGGGCGCCTTTACAACCGTTTCAGGAAATACTATACAGACAACAAATCCCGACTGCAGCGGCAGCTTAAAACTGATCAGGAACTGCGGGAAACATCAAAAATCGTTAAGGACTTCATTAAAGAAGTCGACCCGAACCTTGTGAAGCATTTTGACTCCCAGCTAAAGAAGATAATCAAGGAGTTGCCCGCCAGCTACCGCGAAATCCAGTTGAAAAGCTACGTGACACTGTGGGATTTCGTGGAGAACCAGCAATACCGCTTTTTCCTTTCAGGATTCAATTCAGCTGTCTTCGCGGGATCAGCCGCTAAAAAAGAGGTAAACGTAGAGGAGCTAGTTGACAAGCTGCTTATTGCAAACTTTTTTGCGATCTTTTTAAAGCCAACAATTAGGCGGTTAAAAGAGTTGGATAGTGTGCTGGAAAGGCTGAAACTGGGCGTTGAAGGAACCCACTATAAAACAACTGATCCGAAGCTGCAAAAGAAGCTGGAAATGTTTTTCAGGATTTTAGCGGCAAAACTCAGCGCTTTACAGGACCTAGACAATTTGATTTCAAGAATTTTCAAGTTGTTCCAAGTTCCATGTGCTGCGCTTACGCAGCATCGCTTCAAGAATGGTTCTGTAGAGTTAAACAAGGTGCTTGCAGGGATGGCTTGGGAAATTGAGTACGGAGAAATGTTGCTTCTTGAAGTCTCCGATAAACTTCAGGAGTGCCAAATCCACCTGCGCGACTACTTGGATGTACACAAAAACGGAATCAAAACCTTAGATTCGGCTGACGCATTCAAAAACGCGCTGTTACCCCTAGCGGAATTGAGCACTGACTTGTTTGTTGAGGCTGAACTTTTGAAGATGTGGTCAGACTTTTTCGGAGCCGACATTCCCTACTTCAGGTTTAACAAGCAACTCTTTAACACAAAAGACGTTGAGGTAACTGACGTGGCAGAAGATAGCATCATTGCGGTGCGGGGGTTAACCAAAAACTACAATCTTGGACGCACAACAGTCTACGCTCTCAGAGGCGTTAACTTTGACGTGAAAGAAGGCGAGTTCGTGGCGATTGTGGGCAATTCTGGAGCGGGAAAAACAACACTGCTGAACTGCATGGCAGGTCTTGACAGCCCCGACTACGGCGTGGTGCTGTTTCGCGGAGAAAACCTTCACAAAATGGGTGACTCCGCAAAATCGAAAGCCCGATTATTGGAGATGGGTTTCATATTCCAAAGTTACGCTTTGCTGCCGCATTTCACCGCCCGCGAGAACATAGCTTTGCCCGCAGATTTAGCTGGTTTAAGCAAAGAACTGAAAGAACGCATAGAAAACCTCCTAGAGGGAGTTGGGCTTACTCATCAGGCTAAGCAGTTTCCTGCCACGTTGAGCGGTGGACAGATGCAGCGCGTAGCTATTGCTCGCGCGTTGACTAATCGTCCTGCTGTGATTTTTGCTGATGAGCCAACAGGCGATTTGGATTCTGGAACTGGCAAACAGGTGATGGATTTGCTTAAAAAGTTCCATGAGGAAACAAAAAC
>CAZUHG010000044.1:0-11914 GCA_964620515.1 uncultured Candidatus Bathyarchaeia archaeon | reverse complement strand
AAAGGCATTGTGAAAGAAGGTGTGGGTGCTGGAGGCGCTGCCATAGCTGCGATGGATAAATTAGGTGGTGCCGTAACTAAGGATATGTTGCTTAAAGAGATTGAGCGAAACTATGCTTTGTTAATGGGAACGAAGTGATGAGGCGGGATGCTTAAAGAGATTAAGAATCTTTTTTCTTTTCTCACCGCCATTCCAGTAAGCATGGATCAAGACATGTTGTCCGACGCTGCGAAATGCATGTTTCTTTTTCCATTGGTAGGCGCTTTTATTGGGTTGTTGGCTGGGCTGTTCGGTTGGGTGACTTCGCAGTTTCTTCCCAGTTTAGTCGTCGGAGCCTTAGTGCTGGGCGTTCTGCTGCTGACTACTGGGTTGCATCATACTGATGGCTTGTTGGATTTCGGAGACGGCGTCATGGCTCATGGTTCAGCGGAAAGAAAAATCGAAATTATGCATGACCAATTGACTGGGGCAGGCGGTTTATCGTTGGGAATCATGACTTTCTTGATTACAGCTTTCTCTATAGCTGCATTAGACAAGGGAATAATTATCCAAGGCTTAATAGTGGTGGAGGTTTCAGCGAAACTTTCTATGGTGGTCGGCGCTTGGGCTGGAAAAGCTGTTCACAAGGGAATGAGTTCCGCTTTTCTAGAAGCTATGCATGGTAAGAAAGGTACTGCCCGCTTGATCGGTGCCTTAGCTATCTCTTTCGGGATAGCTGTGCCTTTGCTGTGGTTGGCGGGTCTGTGGTTGGCAGGCGCGGTAACCGTGTTGGTGGCTATTCTGGCAAGCCTTGTCATGGTCGGAATCGCCCACAAGCACTTCAAAGGTGTAACAGGCGATGTGTTGGGCGCAACTAACGAGCTTACTCGCATGGTTTCGCTAATCGCGTTGTTGGCGATGATTGGATGGGTGTAACTGCGCTTGTCATGGCTGGCGGGAAAGGCGCTCGCATGGCGCTTTCGGAAGAGAAGCCTCTGCTCCAAGTCGGCGGCAAACCTGTCATTGAGCGCGTTCTTGCGGCACTGGAGAATGCCAAAAAAGTCAACTCTATTGTGGTCGCGGTTAGTGATTACACGCCTAAAACCGCCAAGCTGATGCTCAAGTTTCCAGTTTTAGTTATTAAAACTCCTGGGAAAGAGTATGTTTCTGACATGCAGTACGCCGTTAAAAGCCTCAACTTGCGCGCTGTCTTGGCTATTGGGGCTGATCTTCCGTTGATCACGGCTGAAGTTGTCGACGATATCGTGGAGCGTTATGAGCGGTGCGGTAAGCCTGCTTTGAGTGTGGTGGTGCCGATGGAGACGAAGGAGAAGCTTGGGTTAGGTGGAGAGTACGCGTTTAAAGTGGGAAACATGCGTGTTGTTCCTGCTGGGATTAACGTGATTGATGGGCGAAGAATCGGCGAGGAAAAACTGGATGAGGAAATTTACGTGGTGGATCGAAAAGAAGTTGCCGTGAACGTCAACACTGTTCAAGAGCTGAAAATAGCCGAGAACATGTTTGCAAAACGCTCTTGAGGAATGTTGTGTTTTTGCTGACTGATGCGCGATTTTTTGTCTATAGCCCCTTTTATATAGGTTGAATTTTGCCTTGAAGCATGTGGTGCTATGTTGTTTTGTTGTGTCTTTGAGGGTAGGGGCGTTTCTGCGGGTGGTATATAGCAAAATTTAAATGTTTATATGAATATTGTTCTGGCAAGGCTTGTGAACGGTTATGGGTCTCGGTTGGAAGGAATGGAATCGGAGCGACATAATCTACGGAATTGTAGTTCCCCTTGTTGTGGTTTTGGTGATTGTCGGGCTTTCTTTTCTCGGTTCATATTTAATGAGTAGTGGAGGTATGAGTGGCTCTTCGGGGATTATCATTGGCATCATAAGCGAGATAGAAGAACTTGCTCTCACTGTCGCGGTTCCGCTGTTGCTTGGATTGGTTTGGAACCGATGGGCAGGCGGCGCATCGGGCTTTCTACTGGGCGTCATCTGGTCGATGTGGTATGCTGTCAAATACAACTTGTATTCTTTTAGCGGATTTGGCGGCGGAGGTTTTAATCTTGGTCCAAGCCTGTTGGGCTGGGTTCTTAGTGCCATGTTGATAGGATACATGGCTGGAGCCTTGAACAAGCGCTCTGATAACTTCCGTAGAATGATCATCGTTGGAATAGTTACCACAGCTATTGGTGGATTCTTTCTTATTGGTATGTTTCAGCTTTCGCCTTCAAATGTTGTAGCTTTAGATTTTACTGGATTCGCGATTCATGTAGCAACGCGAATAGCTACTGGAGCTATAATTGCTGTCATAGCTAAAGTTTTCATGTGGTATGGCGTGTCAATGCATAAAAAGCCCGATTCATGACTTATGGTTTTCCAGTTTTGGCGCAGTCGTCGCATTTGTCTGAAAAGATTATTGGAAACCACGGGGTCGTATCTGCCAAGTTATTCATCAGTTTGTTGGGCTATCAGTTTTTGTACTCTTCGCTCTATTTCATCTCTTATTTCTCTAACTTTTTCTATGGGTTTGTCTTTCGGGTCTTCAAGAGCCCACTCTATTGTAGGCTTAAAGAATGGTCCTGGACAAATACCTTGAGTGTTGCAGCCCATGGTGATAATCAAGTCTGAGTCTTGCGCCATCTGAAAAGTTAATTGTTTAGGCTTGTTTTCTGAAAGGTCAATGCCTTTCTCCTTCATAGCTTCAACCACCACAAGATTAACTTTTTCAGCGGGTTTGTTGCCAGCGCTGGATACAATAAGTTTGTTTTTGCCGTATTTTTTGGCGAAAGCTTCAGCCATTTGGCTTCTGCCAGCGTTCTCAACGCAGACAAACAACACTTTTTTCAACATTTATCCCTCTAACACTGGGTTTGCTCTTTTTTCAATTTTCGTATAATCGCGCGGGTTTCAACTTTTGATGGGTGGCTAATTGCGCCTTCAGGGCACTGCTCTTGGCAGCCTGTGCAGAACACGACACAATTGTTTGGTTTTTTAACAACTGATACTTTTTTGCCACCTTTTTCCTCAAACGCATACACGCCGAGCTTACAGTATTCTACGCATTTTCCGCAACCGACGCATTTTTCATAGTCAATTATTGGACCCCAAGGTATCTTGCTTCGAGGAACACCATGATACGTTTCTTCAGGCATTCTTTTTCACCATTTCTATTGGCAATCCGCTCAAATTGTAATCAATAACAATATTTAAATATTTATATCTATAACTCTTGATTCATGCCTTCAAAATCGAGCAATTTATCACGATTCAGAGCCAAAATCTTCAATGCTCTTTCAGATCCAATTAGACTTGAAATACTAGAGTTTTTGCGAGACGGAGAGAAATGCGTGTGCAAAATCACGCCTCACTTGAAGCTGATCCAGCCAGTTGTCTCGCGGCATCTAAAAATTCTCAAAAACGCCGGCTTAGTTAAAAGAAGAAAACAAGGCACATGGCACCTGTATTCAATAACTAATCTAGCAGTTTTTGATCTGATTGACGGTCTGACGCCAGAATTGATAGATTCACTAAAACAACGAATGATTGAGCAGCTAGCGTAGGCAGAGGAAAAACTTCTTGGAAACCAAAGAGGCGCATCTAAAGAAAGAGTTGTCGTTGGGGCTCTGGGAGAAATATTTGACGTTGTGGATAGCAATTTGCATAGTTGTAGGTTTGTTAGTTGGAAGATTTTTCCCAGCTTTTGGACAATTTATGGATTCTCTCAAATTTGCTCAGCTGTCGATTCCAATAGGCATATTGCTTTTCTTTATGATGTTCCCAACAGTGGTAGGTATACGTTTTAGCGATGTTAAGCAAGCTACAAAAAACCCTAAACCACTATTAGTTACGATAATTGCCAACTGGATAATAGCGCCGCCATTGATGACTTTTCTAGCGAACACTTTCTTGGCTGGAAGCCCCCAATACATTCCAGGTCTAATTCTCTTGGGGCTATCGCCTTGCACAGCCATGGTTATGTGGTGGATGTATCTTGCAAAGGGTGATATGGCTCAGGGCTTGATTAACACCGCAATAAACGCTTTGCTTATGCTGGGGCTCTATGCGCCGCTGGCGGCATTCTATTTAGGTGTAAGCGGCATACCCGTTCCATGGGACCTCATCGCCCTAAGCGTCTTAGCCTTCATTGCCCTTCCAGTTACAGCAGGAGCAATATCACGACGCGTAATAATAAAAAAGAAAGGCGAAGAATACTTCAAAGACAAATTCAATCCAGCAGTAGGCAAAATATCCATAGTAGCATTATTGCTTACGTTGATTGTTTTGTTCTCGTTTGCGGGACAAACAATTCTCAATGACCCATTGCTTGTTGGTTACCTCGCTTTACCCAACCTAATACATTACGCTATAATGATAGCATGGACTTACCCGTTAGGCTACTTTTTAGGCTGGAAATATGAAAGCGCCATCGACACGACCATAATTGGGAGCAGCAGCCACTTTGAAGTAGCAATCGCAGTGGCAGTGACGCTTTACGGAATCGGGTCAGGAGCAGCATTAGCAACAGTAATTGGTCCACTATTCGAGGTGCCTCTGATGCTTTCGCTTGTCAAACTGGGATTGCGAACCAGAAAGTACTTCCCAAGGAAAAAACCGCAAAACTAAGCTGTCTGCAGGTTTAGGTTGTCCAGAACGAGAACACCTGCAAGTTCTCGCCAAACTCCCGCTTGATGAACCGCCTTATGTCCTCGTCTTCTAAGCAGCGGTTTCCCTTCTTGTCTTCGTGCAGAGGGATTCCAGTTTCTCTCAACACGTTTTCTTTTCCCTTCGGAAAATCAATGTAAACGTGGTAGCCGCCTCGCGCGAGCAGAATCAACCTTAACGCCGTGAGCTCTTTTGTCTTCGACATGGCGTTCTGGTCGATGCTGTAGACGATTGAGTCAGGCTTCAGCTCCATAACTAAATTCTTGAACTCCGTCCACTTCCTGACTCTAACCAAGTCACTCAAGTCCAATCCTCACCTACAGAAAGCTCATTTTTCCTTAACAGCTTCTTCCGAGGCGTCCATCATTGTTTTCGCGATTCGCGGCTTTTTGTCGCTGGTTTTAGGCTTCAGCAGTTCTTCAACTAGCTTGAATTGCCGTTGGTAAATGTGGCAGTTCTTTGAATGGAAAATCAGTTTCCCAGTTGCCAAAGAGAGGTTTCCGCGGCTGTTGATTTCTTTCACGAAGGCTTCGTTGAAAAGCTGTAGTCCAGCAATGTTGGCTGGTAAACCTGCGTATGCGTCCCATGACCTGAAGTAGCATGTAAAATGCATTTTTTCATCAAGAATCTCCGTGTCGATTAGGCTTAAGCAGGGCGGTTCATGTCTTTCAGCATGAAGGCTTTTCTGTATGTCCTCGGGTAACCGTATGACCATGGTAACTTGCCTATCTCGCTGTTCCTCCACATATCTTTTCACGGCTTCTTCTATCTGGTTAACAGGATTGTTGAGTCTGCTGCCGTAAGTGTAGGTTTCATCCTGTTTTTCGCCGCACCACAAGTACTCCAACGCGTAACCCTGCACGTACTTGATATCGCATGGCGCCTTATCGCTCACTAAAGGTCTAGTTTCGGGATGCGTAATTTCTATTGTCAAATTGAGCTTCTTGGTTTCAGTAATCTCCGAGCCGTAGCCCACCTGAAAAGCGTCACCCTCACTCCATATGTGATTCAACGCTTGAAACCAAGCGTCAGGGCAGTCAAACGCTGTAATCTTAACATGTTTCATAGCGCTTTTCTCTCCAGAATCAATATAGCCAAATTCTGCGTCAAAACTATTTCTGTCCACCCCGCATATAAACTGTGCAGTTCCACTCCATGAGACAAGCAGACGCGACAGCCTAAGCAATTCTGCAACCAATCAAAAGTCCAATCTATCTATTGGCAAAGCAGTTTTAAACGACCCTCTTATAAGGGCTTATTTCTTTTGTCATCATGAACGTTTGATTGTGAGGCTGAAAGAAGAACATTCTCAAGTTCCTTATAAAAAATGGCGAAATTGGCTTCTGGGAAATCGTCCTTAGTATAGGATTCATGTAACTTCAACTTTAGAACAAATCTCCTCAAAACATTCTGCAAAATATCCATTAAGAACAATATCGTCTTTCTCTCGACGGCTGTTCTTAGCCCAATCTGAAAATTCAATAGCACCTCGTTTTCCCGAGCAATAAATCACTTGCGCTTGAGTTTTTGCCAAGGCATCCCAAATGTGATTATCATGTGGTCTAACCTTCAGACCGATTATAGCAATTTCTGTTGAGTCCAAAACCAGTTCTTCATATCGTTTTCGCTGGTTTGTTATGAAACTCACTCCAGAAGTTGTTCTCTTTTTTGGTTCAAAATAGCTCATTACAGGTGGAAATTTATCGCTAGTTATACGTTGGTGGAACTCTAGTGGGTTGTTAATCTCTTTAATTTCTCCATCGGTTGATATTCCTATTCCAGTGAATACGATGTTTCCGTATGCCTTTACTGCTTCGCAAAATAGATTGCAGCAACCATGCGGAAGGCAAATTTCAATTTGATTGGAATTGGCTGGTTTACTTCCAACTGTTGGTTGTAAACCGTTAACATAAAGCGAATGTGGAAGCATTCTTTCGTAGTTGAATGTTACTAAGCTTCCTTTTAAATTCCAGTTAGACAATTTTATCAATTTAGCCAGCCGAAGGTAGAGATTTGTCTTCTGAGGCAGAAAATTAAAGAAATAAGCAGCCATGGCACGCTGTAATGGCGGAAGCAAGGTTGGTTGTTCATCGGATAACAACTGCATTCCCTGCTCAAAATCCATTCGACAAGCGTTTTTATATTTCTCAGGTATCGCACCCCATGCATTAGGAAAAAATTCTGCCAAGGTATCAAGTAGTTCACTTCCCAAAGGTGGAACGTGTGCGCTGTCTGAGCCGAAGCTTGCCCCCGCCCCAAAGATTATCAGATTCATGTTACTCTCAATAAAGAATTGTTAATCATGCTAATAAGTTGGTTACATCAAGTGCATTACTTTGTATTCTTTTCTCAGTCGGTGTCTTAGGAGAACAGGCAACTCGCATCGCGGGATGAGTGCGGGGAACATAATGGTTCCATACAAGCCTTTAATTGCTGTTCTCATACAAGAAGAAGGAGCTTCTTATGAGCGCGCCAAAATCTGATAGCACACTGAGCGAAATCTTGGCGAGCGTAACAAAGGGCTCTATGTGGTCTGCTGAGCAAGAACGCGGTAATCAGATTTTGCAGAAGATGCACTCATCCTTCTTTCTATTTAAAGTGGAGGGGGAGGTACTTCAAAGCAAACAAAAACGGCTAACTCGGGACAAACTATCTATGGAATGAACAAAAGAAAAGAGAGGTCTTTTGGGTTCTTAGTAGGGCATTCCGCCCATACCGCCCATTCCACCCATGCCTCCCATACCGCCCATTCCTCCTGGTGGCATTGGTGGCATTTTACCGCCGCCTTTGATGCTGATTAAATCATCGATTTTCAGTATCATGTTTGCCGCTTCGGTGGCTGATTTTATGACTTGCTGCTTCACGCGTAAGGGTTCAAGAACTTTCAGGTCAAGCATGTTCTTGATTTTTCCTGTGGTTGCTTCGATGCCGAAGTTTTTGCTGGCTGGTTTTTCATGTTCAGCTCTTAGAGCCACCATGACGTCGATGGGGTCTAATCCAGCGTTCTCAGCTAGGGTTAACGGAATAGCTTCAACTGCTTCTGCGTATGCTTCAACAGCTAACTGTTCGCGTCCGCCGACTTTTACAGCGTAGTTCCTCAGGTTTTTGGCTAATTCTGCTTCTGGTGCGCCGCCGCCAGCAACGATTTTTGCGTCTTCCACCACGTTTCTAACTACACATAAGCCGTCATGCAGCGAGCGTTCAGCCTCATCAATCACGTGAGACGAGGCGCCTCTGATGACGATTGTCACTGCCTTCGGATTTTTGCATTCGCGCACGTAAATGAGCTTGTCGTCGCCGATTTTAACCTCTTCAACCTTCTTAGACTTTCCAAGAACGCTTTCAGCCAAATCTTTAACGCTGCTCAGTATTTTGCCGCCTGTGGCTCTGGCTAATTTTTCCATGTCGCTGCTGCTTACGCTTTTAACTGCGAATACGCCTGCCTTTGCAAGAAAGTGCAGTGCCACGTCGTCTATGCCTTTTTCGCAGAAAACCACGTTTGCGCCTGCTTTGGTGATTGCGTCAACCATTTCTTTAAGCATGCGCTCTTCCTCATCCAAGAAGAGTTGCATCTGGTCTGGGCTTTCAATGTTGATTTTCGCGTCAAACTCTGTTTTTTCAATCTCCAGTTTTTCATTGAGCAACGCGATCTTGGCGTCTTCGACTAATTTTGGCATTTGTGAGCTGGCAACTTCCTTATCGATAACCATGCCCTTCACAAGTTCTGTTTCATCCAAGCTTTTACCGTGCTTCTTAACAATTTTTATCAAGTCAATGTCAGCTTTGTATTTGCCGTCAATTTTCTCAGCCACCTGCTTAACTGCTTCAACGATTAATTTGGCGAAGTGATTTTCAGCCACGTTGATGGCTTTGCTAGACAAAGAAGTGATAGCTACGTCCCGCAGGGTCTTGTCGTCAGTGATGCTTACGGGAATAGCGATTTTCTCCAGAATTTCTTGAGCTTTCTCGCTGGCTTTCTTGAAGCCTTCAATAATAACTGTTGGATGCACATTTTTATCAAGCAAAACTTCCGCTTTGGCAAGCAGTTCTCCAGCTAAAACCACCGCAGTTGTGGTTCCGTCGCCTACCTCATTGTCCTGAGCTTTAGCTACTTCCACAAGCATCTTCGCCGCTGGATGCTGCACATCAAGCTCCTTCATTATAGTTGCGCCGTCATTTGTTATCGAGACGTCGCCGAAGCTGGTAACAAGCATCTTATCCATTCCGCATGGACCAAGCGTAGTCTTTACGGCTTCAGCCACTATTTTAGCAGCCATTATATTGTTTTTCTGTGCTTCGCGTCCTGTTGTTCTTCCTGTGCCTTCTTTCAGCACTATAACTGGTACGGTTCCTCCACCTGTAGACATACTTTCTCACCAATTTTTCCATTATTTTGCAATACGTTGAATTCTAAACGCAACAGTTATCCCAACAATATAAATTTTTCTCAGCACTATTACGCCTTTATGATATTATAGCTTGATGCTTTGCGTAGCCTGTTCATAACAGCCAACCCCAAGCCCTCCGTTGGCACGCTCTCAGCAACTATAACATCCACGTTTTCTTTATCGAACTCCCGCAGAAGCCTAAACAGGTTCGCTGCCATGGCGTCCACGTTACGTCGGCTACCCAGAGACTTAACCACATCTGCTTCGTAAGCCCAAGAAGTCTCGTCTGTGGCTAAAACCCCTACCCTCTTGTCCTGCAACCAATAGGCGCTGATGAGCGATTTCACAGTAGCCATAACCGCCGAAACCGCGCCTTCCACCAGAATGAGCGGAACTTTGGGAGCGTAATGCCTATGCTTCATTCCCGGCGACCGCGTCTTTTCAAGGGGCACCTCTTTCTCGGCGGCAACAAACGGGTGAAGCGTCACATCGCCAAGAATCTGCCTTAGCGCTTCAAGTGGCGCCCCGCCGGGGCGAAGAACTTGGGGAGGCGCAACGCTCAGGTCCAAGACCGTGGACTCAACGCCTATACGTGTCGGACCACCATCCAAAATCGCGTCGATTCGCCCATTAAGATCATCAAAAACATGTTTGGCTGATGTGGGGCTAGGTTTTCCCGCGAGGTTTGCGCTTGGAGCAGCAATGGGACAGTTGCTTTCTTTGATCAACGCCAAAGCCACTGGGTGCTGCGGCATCCTGATCGCAATTGTTTCTAAACCTGCCACCGTCACTTCGGGAACTTTCTCTGACCGCTTGAAAACTAAAGTTAATGGTCCAGGCCAAAACGTTTTCATCAACTTCTCAGCCTTCGGCGGAACTTGCTCAGCTAGTCTACGAACGTCGTTTATGTTTTCCACGTGAACAATGGGCGGGTTATCCAGAGGTCGCTTTTTTGCCTCAAACAGAGCCAAGACAGCATTGGGATTTAACGCGTCTGCGCCTAAACCGTAAACTGTCTCTGTGGGAAATGCTACTAAGCCGCCTTTTCTGATGATGTTTGCTGCCGCTCGAATTTTCTCGATGTCTGGTTGTTGAGAATCAACTTTCAACACGACGGTTTGTTTCATTCTGGGATGCCTTATCCTTAATACGAGAATGTCCTCTTAAATTTAAAACGGTTCTTCAGGTCTTTCTGTGAAAAAGCAAGTTGTCAGACAATGTAGTAATCTAACACTTTTTTCATGCTCTTCGGTGTATCCTGTGCTACAGCAACGCTTTTTAGAATTTTTATTATAGCTGGTTGACAGCGGGCAATGTCTGTAAGGCTAACCACGCCTAGCAAGTGGTTCTTTTCGATAACAGGCAGTTTCTTTATTTTCTTCTGAAACATTAACTGTAAAGCCTCTTCCAAACTCGTGCCAGGCGTAACGACTTCTAGAGGAGTCGACATGACTTCTTTGATTTTTGTCTTTTTGGCGTTTTTTTCCTCAACGATTACGCGTTTCAAGAGGTCAGTTTCTGTGATTATGCCTATGGCTTTTCCTTTTCTAGCTGCAATCAAACAGCTTATCTCGTGTTGGCTCATGGTGTCCGCAGCTTTTTTAACTGACGCATTCTCATCTATGGTGATGACATCCATAGTCATCACGTCCTCTACTTTCAGCGAAACTTCGCCTTTGCTTACTTTCTCTTGAGGCACCAAATTCACCAGTTATTACGCTCTTAATCCTGATATATAAACTAACCAACGTGCGCAAAACGACACTCATTTTTCTTTTTTGAGTTCAAGCACAACTGAAGTTTCAATTTGGCGTTCAGGGATGTTCCAATATTTTCTGAGCAGCTTGTCCTTGTCTTCTTTTGTCACCAATCTGAAATTGTGTTTCTCGTAGAAACGGATAGCCCAGTAGGCGGCTTCCCAAGTTCCCACAAGAACCTCAGAAGTTCGAACTAAACCTAGTAGGTGTCTAAGCAGTTTTTCTCCGATGCCTCTTCTTTGGCGATTTGTAAGAACATACGCATGCCTAATCAAAGTAACGCCGTTAACGGGTTGGATTCCCATAACCGCCACCAAAACGCCGTTTTCCATCCAACCATAGAATTCTACTCCGCTTTCAATTTCTTCTCGAAGCTCTTCGGCTGACATGTATGGCTCCTTCCATCTGTCCTCTGGAATTACGCCTCTGTACGCCTCAGCAGCATCATTTACAACATGCAAAATGGAATTTAACTCAGTGGGCTGCAGCCTGCTTATCATTTGTTCATCAACTTTAGACGTGAACGATTGGAACTTATGTTGTTGCGGCTTCTCTTTCACTTTCCGCCCGAAGAACCTTCTCTAACAGGTGCATGAAAAAAGCTTGCGCCTGCATTTCGCCAAGTTTGTCCAGATAAACGGATACCATAGCGATTTTTCCCTTCTTAGAGGCAACGTATTCAGCGAACATGCGAGCTGAAACCGCGTGTTTATCGCCTAAAAGCACTGATGACGTGGCTGGTCCCAGCAAGTCTTTGGGTTTGGGAACGGCGACCGCTAGAGTTCCAAGCCTATCTTCTTTCTCGCTTAACATAATCAGACAAGAGTTTTTTGCTTCAACATAAACCGCCAGAAAACGCGTATCCTGCTCTATCAACTCTTCTTTTACAACTTTAGCTCGCTCCATTTTTCCCCGCCCCCACCATCAGTCGACTTTTTTCATTTCTCCCAACTTATAAATTCAGGATAACTGACTGCATTATACAGTAATTGCTTAAAAAGACTTCACAAAGCAACACCATAAACCACAGAACCGTTATGCTCACGGCGACTACCCCTTTTAAACAGCCCCTTTAAACAAGGGGATATAGACTGTTCCAAGCGATAGTGCCGCTTAGCTT
>CAZUHG010000043.1:0-12523 GCA_964620515.1 uncultured Candidatus Bathyarchaeia archaeon | reverse complement strand
TGCGCGGGGTCTTGCTTTTTTCCTTCAGTTGGCTTCAGCTCTGGTTTTGCGAGAAGTTCAGTTGTTAACTTTGCATATTCGCGAGTTCTGCCTAGCTGCTTCAATATTGCTTCATAGCCGATTGCTGGCGGAAGTTTCTGACTGCTGGTTCTCGGATACGAAATTAACGCATCCAAGTACAGGCGCTGAGCGATGCTTGAAGTACGCATAGGCATGTACCTGAAAAGGCGGTAGGCTTCACTTTGCAGAGAACCTAAATCAAAAGGCAAAGGCGGCATCTGCTGAAACTCTTTCACCTCTACTTTCTCTGTGTCGCCGTCTCTGCCCTTGCAGCTGTCGATTACGGCTTCTGCTTCTGCCATAGTTTCAACTGGGTTCTTTTCGTACTCCGCTTCAAAAACTGCGCCGCCGATTTTGACTTTAGCCTTTATGCTCCAGTACGGAGTTGGCACAAAACACTTTATGCTTCTTTCCCGCGTTTCAAGAAACTTGAGCGTGGGTCCCTGCACTCTGCCAGTGCTAAGCATCGCGTATTTTCCGCTGCAGTTTTTCGCTGCCGTCGTCAAAGCTCTGGACAGGTTTATGCCGTACAGCCAGTCCACTTCATGCCTTGTCAGTCCAGCCTCGATGAGGGCAAAATCCAAGCTGGATAGCGGTTCAGCGTAAGATTTTTCCAGCTCCTCTTTCGTCAACGTGGAGTACTTCATGCGCTGCGCAACGTTTTCCTTGCCGCCACAGGCATACTTCAGGATAGAGTAGCCGATTATGCTTCCTTCAATATCGTAGTCGCATGCGTCAATGAACTTGTCTGCGTTCTCTGCCAGTTTCGAGATAACCTTGAGCCAAGTGCGAATTCGCGCTGCGCCACGTTCAGCCAAGTATCTGGGGACCCACTGAAAATCGAAAACTGGATAGCCTCTTTCGCCTCTTTTTTTGCTTGCAACTGTGTATAAATGCCCTAAAGCTGGAACGACAACTATGTCTCCGCTCCTTTTCGCCACATAATAAGGAACGCCGCTATCCAATTTTTTCTCAGCTTTTCCCGCGTAGTCTAAAGCCGAGGCTATTCGGCTAGCCGCATCGGGCTTTTCAGTTATGATTAAAGTGTACTTACCCAACAGCCGCAAACCACACCTGAGCATTAAAATTCAACTATACTCAAAAAGCTACCGCTTGCAGAAGACTTTCGCCTTAAACTTGAAAATTTTAGCTCAAAATGTTTAATAACCCATTATTGAGAACTGTTCACACCAATTATTGTGAAAACAAAGGCGGAAGGTGAAATAAATGCTGGAGGGGCTAGGTCTACCCATTAACATACTAATTCTTGCTGCAGCCTTGGCTGCCTTGACCAAGGCCAGCGACTTAACTATCACTCACTCCATAAACGTGGCAAGCGTAACAGGATTGGGCAAAACAACAGTAGGCTTTCTCCTCGTTGCCTTCTCAACGTCCCTACCTGAACTTTTCGTCGCTGTTTTTGCAGTATTCGACCCAGCAGAAGTTGGCGTGTCTATAGGAAACGTCTTAGGCTCAAACATAGCTAACATTTGCTTGATACTTGGCATCTGTTTTCTTCTTATCTATTGGAAGTATCCTGAGAAATCAAGAGTTTTACCAAAAATGGCGAAAGCGGAAATGGGTAGCCTTTATTTCGGGCTTTTCATAGCTTCCATTGTTCCGTTGGCTCTAATTTACATCGGGTATGCGAGCCGATTCATCGGAGTCCTACTTTTAGTAATCTTTGGCTATTATATGTTTCAACTTTCGAAGTCTCGAACTCCTGTTGAGACGTCCCCTTCAGGAGCAGAAAAAAGCAAACTTCGCAAATACGCGATCCTTGCCGTTCTTGGCGCGGTCATAGTTGTTATTTGCGCCTATTTTATAGTTGAATCTGCGTCTTACCTAGCTTCAAGTGTGGGTGTACCCGCCGTCGTCATAGGCGCTACAGTTGTTGCTTTCGGAACAAGTGTGCCAGAACTATCGACGAGTTTCGGCGCGGTCAAAAAGGGACATTTAGACCTAGCATTGGGCAACATCGTTGGAAGCTGCTTCATTAACATCACTTTAATTCTCGGAGTAACTTTGATAGCGTCACCTCTAACTATCAACATGAGCGCCTTTTCCAACGTGGCTCTTTTCTCGTTGATAACAAACCTTCTCTTGTGGTATTTCCTGTCAAACGAAAGAATCGGTCGACGAGAAGGGGCAATTTTGCTTTTTGTGTACGCGTTATTCCTCGCCATCAGCCTTGGTGTTTTGCAGGCTCCCCAGACCACCTGAGTAGTTATTCAAGTGTTAAGTGTTTAACACGCAAACAGGATGTTGAGAAATAAAGATTAACTATTCTTCAGAGACTCCTGCTCTTCTGGCTTGTTCGCAGTTCTGGCTCTGGCTAAAAAATGCTTGCTCATACGCGGATTTAATAGAAAAATTTAACTTCTTATGGGTTAGACAACATTAAAAGTTTAAAAAATCGGGACGGTTTCGCTTTGGACCCAGCTGTGATAGCTTTCCTCGTTGCTGCAGTAATCATAATTCTTGGTTTCTTAGGAGAAGAATTTTTCAAACGCACAAGCATCCCTGACGCTATCTTTTTACTCCTGTTAGGAGTGATTTTGGGTCCTATTTTTCAATTGTTCGCTCAAGAAGAGTTGCTTGCCATTACGCCATATTTTGCTGCTTTAGCTCTTGTCATCATTCTCTTTGATGCTGGGTTAAACATGGACATACGTGAAGCGGTCGCAAGTAGCCCACGGGCTGCGGTACTGGCGGCGCTTGGCTGGGGGCTAAACGTGTTGGCAACAGCAGGTCTTTGCAAGCTGCTGCTCGGTTGGCGTTGGCTGGACGGCTTGCTGTTAGGAAGCATAGTTGGAGGAAGCAGTGCGATCATAGTAGTTGCTTTGATTAAAAAACTGAAAGTCGGCGAAAAAATAGAGACCACTCTAAGTATTGAATCCGTTTTGACTGATGTTTTTTGTACTATTGGTGCTTTCACAGTGATTAACATACTGCTTTCAGGCGAAGTAAGCATAAGCTCTGCCCTAGGTTCTGTTGGCGTAGCCTTCGGCGTGGGCAGTCTTGTAGGTTTAGGTTTCGGAATTACTTGGCTAATTATCTTGGAAAAACTTAAGGGCAAGCCCAACGCGTACATGCTAACCTTGGCTATGTTGCTTCTAACTTATGTGGTAGCTTCTAATCTGGGTGGAAACGGCGCACTTTCAGCTCTGTTTTTTGGTTTGATTATCGGAAACTCTCGACCTATAGCAAAATTATGCAAATTCAAAACAACAGTCTCAATTGATGATAACGTGCGCGATTTTCACTGCCAAATCAGCTTTCTAATCCGCGATTTCTTTTTCGTATTCACAGGACTCCTCTTTAGCCTGTCATCGCTCACATCAGTGGTTTTCGGCTTGTCCTTAACTTTCGCTTTTCTCGGAATCCGCTTTATCGCGGTCAAAATATCTGCTGTCAAATCTGAGCTGCATGACTATGAAAGTTTAATGACTGTCATGTTTCCTCGCGGTTTGGCTGCTGCTGTGTTAGCCTCATTACCCCTCACAATGTTGGGTCCGGGTTACCAAATTTTCCCAGAAATCGCTTTCATCGTAATCCTAACATCAATCATAGTCTGCACCATTGGAGTTGTTGCTCTTAAGAAACGCAGAAACCGCCGTTAAACGTCAACATACAGTTCCGAAAGCACCCTGCTATATTATAATGGAAAGTGCCCTAAAACTGGAACGACAACTATGTCCTCGCTTCTTTTCGCCACGTAATAGGGAACGCTGCCATCTACCCTTTTTTTCGGTATGTCCTATTAAATGAAAGAGCCGTTCGGCGAGAAGGGCAATCGTGTTCTTCATGTACACATTGTTTATAGCAGCCAGTCTTGTCGGTTAGAACTCAAACTATCCTATGGAAAATAGATAATCTAAAAATATTCAAAAGAGTATTACATAATGAGGAAAAGAATCATGGATTTTGAACAGAAAAAAATAACGAGAATACACAATTTCTGCATGGATTTTGACCGTATGGCGTCACGGTTAAACAGCTTAAGTGCGGAGCATCCTGCTGGTTTAATAATACCAATAAAGGGCAGCGACATTGAAAGTTCAGCGTTAAGACACATCATAACTGAAGTGAACAGATGCGATTATCTTAAGAAAGTTTTCATTGCTCTTTACGCAACAGACCCCAAAAATTATGAAGACGCTTTGGCGATAGCTCAAAAACTTGAAGTTCCATGCGAAATAATTTGGTGCAACAAACCTGAAGTTGAGATAGCGCTGAAAGAATTGAGGAAAAAAGGACTTGACGTCACGAAACTAACGGGTAAAGGTAAAGACGTGTGGATTGCAATAGGCATTGCGTCTCTCGAACTTCACGCTTTTGCATTACACGACGGAGACATAGTCTCCTACTCCAAAGCAGTTCCTACAAGACTGCTTTACCCCGTTGTTGAGCCAAAACTGGATTCTTTCTTTACCAAAGGATACTACGCAAGAGTAAACTTGGACAATAAACGAATGTATGGCAGACTCTACCGCTTATTCATTAATCCACTCTTGGAAGCACTGCAAGAGAAACTTCTTTGGCGTTCCGAGTTTCTCAGATATCTACAATCATTCAGTTATCCCCTCGCAGGCGAAGTTGCTATCCAAAGCGACTTAGCTTTGAACTTGCGCATACCCTGCGACTGGGGATTTGAAATAGGAATGCTCTCTGAACTTTTCAGAAACGTTTCATATAAACGCATTTTCGAAGTGGATCTTGGATTTTACGAGCACAAGCATAAAGACCTAACCACAGATGGACTGCTAAGAACGGCTGAGGATAGCCTTGTGACATTGTTAAGAACGCTCACCGAAACAGACGCCATCAACATATCCGAACCATTCTTGTTAAGCCTTCAAGTACTATACAGGCGGCTAGCACAAGACAGGATAAGGCAGTACAGTGCAGATGCCCTGTGCAATAATCTAAATTTTGACAGACATGAAGAAGAGACAGACGTGGACTCTTTGTCAAACGCAATAACCCGTGCAGGGAAAAATTATTTGAGAAACCCTATACGAAGCCAGTTGCCAGATTGGATACGAACGCTCTCAGCAATGCCTGACATCAGGGAAAAACTAAGGGAAGCAGCCATTGAACAATAAAGCCACAAAAATAGTGCTCTTTGCAGATTTAGATGGGACATTGCTCGATGAAAAATACAGTTATCAAAACGTACAGCCAGTAATAGACCAACTGTTAACTTTGAATACGGCAATTGTGTTTTGCAGCAGCAAAACTAGAGCAGAAATCGAATTTTACAGGCGAAAGATGAGTATTAGTGACCCGTTCATTTCAGAGAATGGTTCAGCCATTTTCATTCCAAGAGGCTATTTTCAATTTGACCACTCTTTTACGAGACAGACCCACAAGTACGACGTAATTGAGTTAGGCACTGCCTACTCAAATGTTAGAGAGATATTGAATAAAGTAAAGGCAAGAAGCGCCGCCAAAATTATTGGTTTCGGAGACATGACTGAAACAGAAATAGCGAAGGACAGCGGTTTGCCTCTGAGATTGGCGAGGCTGGCTAAGAGAAGGGAATATGACGAGCCTTTTCACATTATAGAAGGAGAAGAAAAAACTGTTTTGAACACGATAATAGAAAAAGGCTTTTGCTACACCAAAGGCGAAAGATATTTCCACATGCTGGGGAACACCGACAAAGGAAAAGCTGCCGCTATCCTAAAAAGCTTGTACGTCAAGCGATTTCGCAAGCTAATTACTTATGGCATAGGTGATAGCTCAAGCGACCTGTCAATGTTAGAAGTGGTCGACAGACCGATTTTTGTGAGTAAAACAAGCAGAGAACACAACCGCGAAACTACATGGAAGAACTTATTGAATCCAATTCGTGCACTATCCTTGAGACATGAAAGAGATTAATGAAACTGCGTTAACTACGCAGCCACCACGAACGCAATGATAATTCTATTTTCGTCAAGTACAACTTGAGCTGTACATGAAAATATTCTCTACGCCAACAGACGCCTTTTAGTAACCAATAAATATGTCTTAGATGTTACTTTTGCGGGAAGTGCTGTGTAATGCCACAACGTATTATCTGTCATGGTTGTAGTCACGTATTATACGAAGGCGCAGAGCTTAAGCCTCCTGACGAAATTCTCCAAAGTTATAATGGAAAATGCCCCAAATGCGGCAAGAAGCTGTCCTTGCTACCCATCGATGTCGAAGTGATACCCATAAAAATAAAATAAAGATCTGTAGTGAATAAGTGTGACTTGTTGTATATTTTGGCTATCTCGGAAAGCCATAAATAAACGACCATGGTGGTATAAGCAATTTACCACAAAACAAATAAATGGTTTAATTGACGTATGAAGAGGCATAAGTTGGAGGAAGGAGACACTGGCGAAGGAACGGCTCGTCAACGGCTTTAAAGCTTTTGGAAAGTTACGCATCCAAACAAGCCACGCGTCAGTAATATGCTATTCAGCGTTACTTCTGATACTTTTCATTGCCTTCACAGTTCGCGTTCTACCCATACGCTGGGAAATTCCATCAGGCACCATACGCCTTAACGAATTTGACCCCTACTACCAATTTAGCCTGACAAGGCATATGGTGCAGAACGGTTTACTCTCTCCGTATCTGGAGAACGATGGTCGCGGCTGGGTAAACTATCAACAATGGTATCCGGGCGGACTAGACATGTCTGATTCACTGCCTGCTTTACCGATGACTGCAGCTATACTCTATAATATTGTCTCATTTTTGGGCATTAACGTCGATTTAATGGCGTTTGTCTCGTTCCTGCCAGTGATAATGGGTACCCTAGCTTGCCTTGTATTGTATTTAATCGGCAAAGATATGGGAGGAAAAGCTATTGGTTTATTCGCAGCCCTTTTTCTGGCTTTGGCGCCATCTTTCCTCGCGAGAACCGCTCTCGGATTCTTTGATACTGAAGTTCCAGGCATACTCGGGCTTCTACTGTTTATTTTTCTGTTTTTGAGAGCAATCGAAGAAACTAGATCTTTGCGTTCATCCTTAGCTTACTCTGCAGTATGTGGTGCCGTATTAGCCTATTTCATATTAGGCTGGGGCGCATCCTACTTTTTGCTTGGTTTGACGGCGCTTTTTGTTTTCGTGTTAATCGTATTAAAAAAGTATAGTCAACGTCTGTTGCTTTCCTACAGCGTAACTTTTGGTTTGGCGCTTTTTATCGCCACGAAATTTCCATGTACAACACTAAGCTATCTGACTACAGGTCCAGTAATAGCCGTTGCCGGCATGTTTATTTTGCTTTGCCTTTCAGAAATTTTGCGCCATAACATATCAATTAGAACGAAAGTTTTGCTTACTGTCGCAACGCTTGTGACATTAGTTGCAGGTTTCGTTGTTATCTGGCAATTTGGTTACATGCAAGGCATCGCAGGCAAGTTCATCTCGGTATTGGATCCCTTTGTGCGTTCAATGAATCCTCTAATATCGTCAGTAGCTGAACATCGAATTTCAGCATGGGGAACTATTTACTACGACCTCGGTTTAGGAATACCCTTCTTCATCGCAGGTTTATACTTCACACTGAGAAACCCCACTAATAGAAACGTGTTTCTCTTAATTTTTGGTGCAACAACACTTTATTTTGCATCCTCTATGGTGCGCTTGCTTGTACTCTTCGCACCCGCCTTTAGCCTTTTGGCAGCCATGGGTATTCTGGGTATACTGAAGCCGTTTTACGCCTTACTACGAGAAGCACCACAGATCGCAATAAAATCAAAACGTAGGATAGCGCGCGTAAGCAAAGAATATAGTGGTGTTGCGATTTTTCTGGTGTTCATGATTCTGACTGTGAATTTTGCTTTTACGCCTCAAACCGGAGGCATACCAAGAGTTTATGGTCAAGCATATTCGCCGATTGTGATTAGTGCAGCCAGTCTCCCCTTAGCAGGTGCGAACCTTGCTGAACCAGCAACGGAATGGCTGGATATGCTAAGCTGGACCCAGACTAATCTTCAGTCAACAGATGTCGTATGCTCTTGGTGGGATTACGGATATTGGCTAAGCATAATGGGCAACGTTACAACTCTAGCCGATAACGCTACAGTGAACGGCACACAGATAGAAAACATAGGCGCTGTCTATATGAGTAACGAAACGGTATCAATGAAAATACTAGAAAGATACAACGCTAAATACATTCTCGTCTTCACAGTAATCGGCCTAATGTATTCAAGCGATTACGGAACATATTACGTTGCTCCTGTTGGTTACGGTGACGAAGGAAAGTGGGGATGGATGGCGAAGATTTCAGGACAAGCACGCGACAGATTCATCAGAGAAGGCTTACTTGATGAAAACTCTGCATGGACAGATGAAACGTTTTTCGCCAACATGACTAGTGGTGAGTGGTACGATGTTGGAAAAAACACGACGATATACAAGCTGATGAGTTGGGCAAAGCAACAATGGGCTACTTTACAGGGCTATACCCCAGACGAGGTGGGGGTTCAACCTGAATACTTCAAAGAAAAATACTTCGCCGGCTTGGAGTTGACTGCAGTTGATGCCCAAGCAAAATATGGCGGTCTCATACCGATTGTAGCCTTGTACGAGATTGACTGGGAAAAATACTACAATGCCACAGGTCAACCTTAAGGGAGCGGTAGTTTGTTTCCAAAAGTTCCCGACCAACATAAGATAAGCAAACCATTAGTTCCCAACGGGCTAGGCGTAATTTACGTCCTATTCACAATAGTCTATCTTTTCTTGATCTATTTCTCTGGCATCGCCCCAGCCTCGAACGGTGTTTCCGCACCATTAACTTTGGCGGTATGCGTCTTATTCGGCGGCTTCATGGGTTTACTGGATGATTGGATGGACCTGAGATGGCGGTACAAAGCTTTTATGCCCTTAATCGCCGCTTTGCCGCTCATATACCTGACACTTGCGAATCCTTTGACGCGGACGTCGATATCTTTGCCGTTTATAGGCATGATAGCGTTTGGTGACGCCTATTATTTCTTAGTAATTCCATTAATTGTAATGATAGTTACTAATACCGTAAACCAACTGGGCGGACTGAACGGTCTAGAAACAATCTGTCCAGCCATAGTTTTGATCGGATTGACAGTACTATCCTCTCAAACATCTCAAATCCTCATGATCGGGCCCTTAATCCTCTGGCTTGCTCTCGCCGCTTTAAACGTCAAAGGCAAGATTTTCGTCGGCAACACAGGCTCATTTGCCATAGGCATGACAATATCCTCCTTCGCAATAATCACAGATCTAAAATCGAGCTTGGTGATTTCGATTCTTCCCTACATTTTTAACTCTTCTTTAATTTTATTGACTGTTTTCCTTTTTAGAAAAAGAGCAAGTGTTTCACCTGAAGGAAACAAACTTGTATCAGATCAAAGGCGGAGCTTGGTTACGCTCATAACCTACCGTCGACCGATGACTGAACGCAAAGTAGTAGCTATAATATCGTTGCTCGTGGCAATCTTCGTGTTCATTGCCGTGATTATCGAGCTACCGTGGTTGCTTTTAACCTAACTGTTTTCAACGCCACAAAGCGCTCTACAAAAAAATATTAAATGAAGTCAATTCGCTGATACTTCAATAAGTTTTAATAGGCAACTTGCATGTGCTTAAAGCTGATGGGCGGGTAGGTGGACCTCCACCCGTTCCGCCTGAATAAACCCCGGTGTAGGAGGCAAAAAGAAGAGTGAAGTTTGATAGTCGAGACTTGGCTTTGACCGCAGTGTTCGCTGCGCTTTACGTGATAATCAATATTGTGCAAACGGTTACGGTTGGCAACCCCACAATTTATGGTCCCATACAATTGCGTATCGCTGACTTCATGATCGCGCTAGCTATCTTATTCGGCTGGCCACTAGTAGGCGGCGTAACGATAGGCTGCTTCCTGACTAATGCCTACTATTTTATCGGTGCCCCCGACGTCGTTCTCGGAACGATAGCTAACTTCATCGCTGCGTCGCTTGTTCTGTTTCTCAGAAAACGTCGTTTGCTGGCGTGTATTGTCGGAGCTTTGCCAATAGGCTTGATCGTAGGCGGTTATCTTTGGCTGTTCTTTCCGCCGCCAGAAGTCTTCGGTGCTGTACCCGCGTGGGCTGGCATGATTGCTAGCTTAACCATCAGCAGCTTAATCGCGGTGGCGGTTATAGGGTACTTGGTGCTTTCGATATTAAGCCGACCAAACATCATTGAGCCTTTGAAGTCTCGCGGATTAAAAGTTGTTGACCAAAAATAGCTATGCCAGAAACCTTTCGAGCTTGGTTAAGCCGATGATTTCGTCGAAACTTAAGCCTAAAGCATCTAAAACCTGCTCAAAAGTGGACTGCAAATAGGCGACGTACTTATCAACATCAACCTCGTTGTTTACCGCCAACTCAACAGGCTTCACATGCGGGTCTCTGACGGTTTTGACGAAGCTGATCAGGTCGCCTGCTCTTATTTCAACTCCGCTTTTTTCCAGAATCTTGGCGGCTTTGACATGTTGCGGCGTGGTTTTCGTGTAATGGTAAAGGTCGTCACCCAAGACAACGTGAAACGCAAGTTCACTTAGGTTTCCCCATTCTCTTCTTTTCAGTTGCATGTAGCGGTCGCGGACGATGTTGGCAATGTCCTGCTTCGCTTTTTCGAACTCCGCTGGGTTTTTGACTTGTGCAAGACGCTCCTTCATTTTGTTGAAGGCGTTTTTGATGAATATGGGAATATGTTTTTTCTTGCCTGTCAATCCTTTAACGTCAACTGATCCGTCTTCCAGAACGCCGAGGTAGTTTTTCTTGCGAGAACTGAAAACCGCGTACCTGTAGACTTTCTCCACGTCTATGCCCATTTTCAGTTCACGTTCAGTCCAGTGGGTTAACTCTGCAATTTGCTCTTTGGAGGGATTTTTGAGGAAGAGGCTGTCTGTGTCTCCGTATAGAACTTGGATGTCTAACTCTTTGGCATGGTTAAGTATCTGGGTTATGGAGTGTCTACCGATGGCGGCTGTGGCTTCAGCCACTGGAGGGCAATACAGGTCAAAGGTGGCGGCTCCGAACACGCCGTAGCTGGCGTTTAAAATTACTTTCAGCGCGCCTTGAGTGACGTTGTACCAGCTTTTCAGATCAGCGGATAAGCTTTGGTCTTTGGCTTTCAGCTTGTACCATCGCACTCGCAGGTCTCTTAATGAGCCAATTAGGAGGCTTTCGAGGGCGCGTTTTTTGGTGCAGACCCAGTTGGGAGTGTCGGGCACTATGTTGGTGCGGCATTCTGGGTGCGGACAGAGGATTGATTGGTAGCCGAGGTTCCAAACTTTCATTATTGACGGGTACAAGCTTGGGAAATCCATTACTGCTACGTTGAAGTGGACGCCTGGTGTGGGTTCGACGACTATGGCGCCTTTGTATTTTTTGCCTTTTATGATGGCTGTTGTTGCGGTTTTGCCTTTCTTTGTCAATATGTCTTCGGCGTTTGGGATGAGCATGTTTCTTTTTCTGTGTTCGCGGTGCATGAAGTTCCGTATCCACCGTGAAACGCCTTGGCGGCTCACGTCTTCCATGGGCATGCTGCTTATCCGCGCCAGAACCAGAATTAGCGTCATGGCTAACTCGTCTTCTGCGCTGGTTAGTTTAAATGTGATTTCTGAATCTCTGAGGCAGTATCGCGCGAGTTCGGTGTAGTTTAGTTCCGCGAATGTTTTTTCCAAGCGAATTTTCTCTACTCCAATAATGCCGCTACCAACATCGGCAAGTGTTACGTCGCGGTAGCGGTTTTTGAAAGCGTAAATCTGGATTGCCCTGTTGAAGAAAAACTTGTACAAATCAATGTGCACGCCATATCGCAGCAGGCAGACCCGTTTGCCGACTTCTATTGGGATTTCGCTTTTTCTGATGCCGAGGTTCAGAGCGCGGTTAGTTAGGTAGCGCAGGTCGAAGTCGTCGCCGTTGAACGTTAATATGAAGGGGTAATCCCATAGCACTTCGAATACGGCTCTGAGCAGCTCTGCTTCATCCTCAAAGTATTCCATCTTAACGTCTGGGGGTATGTGTTCGTTTCCTTCGCGGATGCCTTCGCGTTTCAGCAGCAGCACTCTTTTCTGGTTGTCTGAGCTGTAGACTGATACGCAGATTACTTGGCACTCGGCTTTGTGTGGGTCTGGCACTCTCGTGGCTATGGGTGAGTAAACCTCTATGTCTATGGCTGCTCTGCGAAACTTGGGTGCAGGATACTCTAGCAGTCTTGCCCAATCCTCGACGAATTGAAGTTCCTCAGCTGTTTCTTCCTTGAAAATAGATTTTATATGCGCGATTGTTTTTTCGGTTTCTTCCAGAACTTTCGCGACGAGATTGCCGTTTTTTACTTCGTAAATCATTCCAGGCAAAAGTTGCCTGTCGTAAATGTAGGATTGGTAATACTTTATTCGTGATTCCCAAACTTTGATGTCTTCAGGCTGAACTGGCGTGTCTGAAACCTGCGGGAAATCTTCTGG
>CAZUHG010000042.1:0-12596 GCA_964620515.1 uncultured Candidatus Bathyarchaeia archaeon | reverse complement strand
CGGGATCATTAGCTTGGAAGGCTAAAGTCCTAAACCAGACTAGACGACGGCCGCCCTTGTTTTGCTGAATAAGGCTTGCTTCTTTCAGTTCTAGGTCATATATCTTTGCTGTTTAACCTTGACCTAGTTGACCATTCTCAGCCTTGTCAGTAGAGAGAGAAATGCCTTGAGATTTTAATAAAGTTTTCAATGCAGCCGCGTCTTCTATTTTACAGTAAGCAACATGGCAGCGAAGGCGGCTTTTCCATGAGAAGATTCTGTGAAGCTATGAGAGGGGAGGGGATGCTTGCAGCTAAAGGAGAGAAGAATGAAGAGATAAGTTCTGCAAGCACTGCTTCCCTTCAAAAGGGTTTACTGCCAGTTTATGCATTTAAACACTTTTCAGAATTATACCCAAATCTTCCAACAAGCTTCTCTATGGCAACGCGTTCAATGTTTCTTCTGCAAACACGTTTATCCTGAAATGAACGTAAACCACGATTACCGCCTCTACGGCTATGATAATTGCCAAAAAAACCGCGAGAACTCTCGCCAAACCTACCAGCATCTGACCCGCCTGAAAATCAACGTAGCCGTCAACCGTGGCTATCCAGCTCCAGTAACTGGGCTCTCGCGTAATCATGAACGCTTCCAAGTCCGCGGCAATCCACCAGCAAAGAGCTATGACAAGAACCGCGAGCGCGCTGCCGATTATGGTTAGGTTTTTCCAATCCGAAGCCAACGAGGAAGAACAAGTTATCCGCGTTCCAGAATCAGCTGAAGAAAGGCGGTAATTTACTATTTTCTTGGCGGTTCTAGGCGAAACGCCCCACAGCGAGCCCTGCCTGACCGCGATAAGCGTAGGCGCTTCTTCCGCAACTATTCTGCAACCCTTCGCGAGCAAAAGTGCCTTCAAATCCGCGTAAGCTTTCTCTATTTCTAAGTCAACAGTCCGCTCAACCAAAGAGACACCGCCCCGCATTTATGCATCAACGGCTTATTGTGGTTTTTCATCCGGTTTGAACAGTTTCTTCTCATGCTGCCGTCTAGGCTTAAGACCCCTAATGCTTCTCTGACCTTCGGTTCGCTGGCGCTCCAGATTCCGGATCCGCGCGTAAAGCCGAGACACCTTCGTCTTAGAAGGCGGCTTGCGCTTCGATGCGCGAACTGGAACAGGCGTAAAAGGCTTATCGATTCTGCTCTTAGCACGCTTGCCTTTTTTGAAAGGCACCTCGCGGACTTTCTTGAAGACCACGAAGCCTTCTTTCAGGTTTACTTCCTGCACCTCCCAGCCCGCGTCCAACCAACCTCGAGCATGAGCGTTTGAGGCAGAGTTGCTCCACCACGCTTCCTCCCTATACGCAGCCATCGGAAGATTGCTGCCGATTAACCCGTCTATTCGGGCAAAAGAAAGCTTAACAACGCTGGTGAAAGAGCCTCTGAACTTCAAGTGACCCGTAAGCCCATCGTATTTTGACCGCGGCAGCGGCGAAACCACGCGTCTTGCGCAGTGCAGGCACAGCATCGCGGTTGGGTCTCCAGTGGCGACGTCAGGCACCATGCAATCTCGGCAGAACAACCTCTTGCACCTCTGGCACCGTCGCATGTAAGAAACGCGGAGCACCCTTTGGCAGATGCCACATTCATCCTTAACCATCGCAACCACGCAAAAAGCGCTGCAGAAACGCCTTTAACAGTTTATTGCAGAGCTCGCGATATTAACCTTAACTCTCAACCCTTAACAACCGCTATCGGAACAAGCCGCGCAACCTTCGTGGCGATCCCTACTTGGTCACTGACGTCGGCAACGACATCCACGTTCTTGTACGCAGGATCAGCCTCCTCAGCCAACACCGCAGTGCTAGCCGCACGCACAACTATCCCGCGCTTTTCAAGAGCGGTTTTTATGTCTCCGCCCCAGTACCTGCGTTTCGCTTCGGACCGGCTCATCATCCTGCCCGCACCATGCGCTGTCGAACCAAAAGTCAACTCCATAGCTTTGTCAGCACCAACTAAAACCCATGAACTGGTGCCCATGCTGCCGGGAATAAGCACAGGCTGCCCTTCACCACGATAATCCGCAGGAACCGCCGAGTGCCCAGGTGGAAAAGCCCTTGTGGCGCCTTTCCTGTGAACCCAAACCTTCTTCTGCCCGCCGTCTACCTTGTGAGTTTCCACTTTCGCAATGTTATGCGCCACGTCGTAGACCAGCTTCAACCCGAACTTCTCAGGGTCCTCATGGTAAACTTGCTGGAAACTCTGCCTGACCCAGTGCATAATCGCCTGCCTATTCGCGAAAGCGTAGTTAACCGCGCAAGCCATCGCCTGAAAATAATCCCCAGCTTCTTTGCTGTTTCCAGGGGCGCACGCCAATTCACGGTCAGGCAAAGTTATGCCGTACTTGTGCACGGCATGCTCCATAACCCGCAAGTAATCAGAACACACTTGATGCCCATAGCCCCGCGAGCCGCAGTGAATCATAACCGTAACCTGCCCTTCCTGCTCGATGCCGAAAACCTTGGCTGTCCGCGAATTATAGATTTTATCCACCTTCTGAACCTCCAGGAAATGGTTTCCCGAACCCAAAGTGCCTATCTGCGTTAGTCCCCTATGTTTCGCAGTCGGCGAAACCTTGCTGGGATCCGCGTTCTTCATGCACCCGCCTTCTTCGCAGTGCTCCGCATCTTCAGCCCAGCCTAGCCCGCGGTCGATAAGCCACTGCACACCCGCAACCGCCAAACGGTCTAAGTCTCCACTGGATAGTGTGAGGTCTTTTCGGCGGCTTCCGAGACCCGAAGGCACGTTAGCAAAGATAGCGCCTGCAAGCTGAGCAAGCTTCGGACGCACATCTTTCTCCGAAAGGCTCGTTGTTAAAAGGCGGACGCCGCAGTTGATGTCGTAGCCAACGCCGCCGGGGCTTATGACGCCCTCATCATAATCCGTTGCGGCTACGCCGCCTATGGGAAAACCGTAACCTTCATGCCCGTCTGGCAAAGTCACAGCGTACTTGTAAATGCCCGGCAAATGCGCCACATTAGCACATTGCCAAAGCGTGCGGTCAGTCTGCATCTTCTCCAAAAGGCTTTCGTTGGCAAAAACCATGCCTGGAACCCGCATTCCCGACGTGTACTTCGGAATACGCCACATGCAGTTATCCATTTTTTCAAGAGGAACCTTATCTGGCGGATGCCGCCCTTCACCTTCACCCATAAATTTTCGCCTTCAAACAAAAAATAGAGGCTGAATATAAAACAGTTGTGACCACAAAAAACCCCAAGTTCCTTCGCAGAATTGATAATGGTTTATTTCAAAATTTTGGAGATTAACCATACAAAGCGACGGATACCAACCTCCAAAATAGAAGCTGGATGGATTCTTCTTTTCCATTCTGAGCTGTGGAAAGAAACGCAACTGTAACGCCTAAGTACAAGTCTGTTTCTGTACCCCAGTGCACGTCTAATCAACAAGCTCTTTTGAAAGAACTTAGGGTTCTTAGTTCTTCCATACAGGTTCATCCTTCGCTCAAGTTCTCGGCAGCGCAAACAAGAAAAGTCGTAACACAAATTTACAGTCGGATCCTTTTTCAACATGGCAGACATAGCTTCAATTAATTCGTTGACATTTCCAACAATCGACTGTGCATTGCCAATTTTGCCGCGTCTTACTATTCCCTTTCTTTCAAGTTCAGTGACCAGTTCTGGTAATCGCGTATTGCACGGCGGAGATTGCCAAACGAACACGTTGGCCAAACCCTGCAAGTTTTTGTATAATACTCCCATGAACGTAGGAACTATGAACAAATCTGCTCTTCGCTGTGCTTCATGACGAAGCCCAACCAAACGGTCATCTATCCCTATGCACAAATGTTTTCCGCCGACCTGTGCGAGTTTGACATATGGCAAAAATGGTTGAGAGTGTTCATCATGACCATCTGTGATATACTTTGACAGTCTGCCCAAGGCTACGACTGAACAGGTTGGATGTCGACTTCTGATAGCGTCTTTACGTTTCATGAGCGTTTTTGGCACCAGACCTGTGTACGGAACGGTTGATAAAGAATCAAAAACATAATCCCGTTTGATCTCAGTAAGTGGGAAAGAATGTGTAAAAGTGTTCATAATTACAGTGCCTTCTGGACCGATGACTTCCAGCAGAGAATCTATGAGCGCGTCTGGCCCATCCTTAACAAAGCCGACTTTTTTGAAGGAAAGAGCAACTGCGACATGGTCGCCTTTGGTTATGCCTATCCTTTTGAGGTCTGCTTTTAATTGGTTTTTTTCGATCCCTGCAGATTTTGACAAGAGCATATCAGTGTTCCTACTGTATGCCTAGTATTTCCCGCGTTTCTTTTGGGGTAGCTATTTCTCTGTTTAACTCTTTCGCAATTCTAACGATTCTTTCAACCAGACTTACATTAGTCGCCAATTCTTCTTTTGGATAATTGTAGTAAATGCTGTCTTCAACTCCAACTCTTACGTGTCCGCCCATGAGAATCGCCGCCACGTTTATTTGAGTTTGAAACCTGCCGATTCCAGTTGCGGACCAATTAGATTCAGAAGGCAGAGATTGAATGAGATATGAGAGGTCGCTGATGCCAGCAGGGATGCTGCCTAAAGACCCTAACAAGAGGCTGAAATGCAAGGGTTTCTTAAGGTAATTCTTTTTTGTCAAGTATCTAGCGGTGTTTACGAAGCCTGGTTCGAAGATTTCTAGTTCGGGCAGTATATTTCTTTCCTTCATGATAGTTGCCAGTTTTTTTATTGTTTCCATGGAGTTTACGCTCGGATGCTGCACGAAATTCAGCGAGCCCAACGTTAGACTTGCCATCTCGGGGTAAAGATCCAAAACTTCGGATCTATGTTCAACTTGAGGATGCACTCTCCCGCTAGTTGTGGCACAAACAAGTATGTCTGGACATTTTCTCTTTATTTCTTTGAAGATTTTTTCAAAAACTTCCTTCTTAAAAGTTGGTTGTCCAGCCTCGTCTCTAGCATGGACATGTACGATGGAGACACCTAACTTGTAAGCTTGATATGTGTCTTCGGCGATTTCTTCCGGAGTTATAGGAACATGTGGTGTCTCTTTTTTTGTAGGAATCATCCCAGTTGGTGCTAGTGTGATTATTAGCTTTCCAACTTGTTCGCATTCACAGTCTCTGAAAACGTACATAAGGGACCACTAGTGTTTTCTGCGGCATTGCCTTTTAAGTTATGCATCAATAATATGAATAAGACTGTTCTTGTTGCGTTATAATAAATCTAGATTGCAAAAATTTAATTACCTTCTCCTTTTTTGTTAGAGGGAGTGGTGGTTAGATGAAACAAGAGAAAGTGAACGCAATCATCTTTGGAGCACCAGGTTCTGGGAAAGGCACGTACGCATCGAGGCTTCAGTCAAGGCTTGGCGTAGACGTGATTGCCATGGGCGACATTTTCCGAGAAATCCTGCAAGAAGATACGCCGTTGGGAAAGAAAGTGAAGGGTTACGTGGAAAAGGGCTTGCTTGTTCCTGATGACATTGTTGTAGAAGTTTTGAAGCACCGTTTGGCTAAAGTTCCCAAGGGAAAAGGGTTCATTTTGGATGGTTACCCGCGAACTATTGAACAGGCGAAAACCTTGGAGGGCGTAGCCAAAATAGACGTTATCATCTTGCTGATGGTTCCCGACTGGATAATAGTTGAACGCTTGTCTACACGAAGGATATGCAAGAACTGCGGGGAAGTCTACAACGTGCGCTTCTTAAAGCCCAAAGTAGAGAATGTTTGCGACAAGTGCGGCGGACCCTTGTACCAGCGTTCAGACGATACGCCAGAAGTCATAAAGAATAGAATCAAAGTTTACGAGAAACAAACGCGACCAATTCTGCAGCTCTTTAAAGAGCGAAAAGTGCCTTTCGTCGTGGCTAACTGCGACACTTTAGACATGCCGCCTGAAACTATCGTAGAAGCAATCCTGAAGGACTTAAGAAAACTGAAAATGGCCTTAAATGTCAAGAATAAACTCTAACGTAACCGCGTCTATCTCCTTTATTATTTCCATTCTGTGATACGTAACCGCTTTCACGCCGACTTTTTGCGTGTGCTTTTCAGTGTTGAACTTTTCGCCCCACACTGCCGCTTTTATCCTGAAACCTTCAGAAGTTTCCTCTATGCTTGAAATTTTGAATTTTGAGTAAAGCATGTTCTTGGTTTCAAAATTCACAAGCAAGGCTTCCAGCCAGCTGTAAAGAAGCGCGTACTCGTCTTCGGCCTCAACCACAAGCGAGTCCTCTTCTTTCGCATTGACTTGTGTGGTGTCAGTCATAACCTCAAACATTGCAAGTGCAGCGTTCTCGAAAGCTTCTGCTAAGTTCGCGCCGTGCGCCGCCACGTAAACGTCGGCAGTGTGCTCCAGAAACTCGAACTTCCCTGTCTTATCCATAGCCAAGCCCACTCATGAAAGATAAAGGAACGAATCTAAAACAATTTCGCATTTGTTTTGATAACTCGTGGTTAACGCAAGTTTAGAAGCGCGTTTGGATTTTCTGGATTGCCGCTACTGTAAGTTTTACCGAGTTTTCCGCGTCTTTCAGGCTGAGCATGCTTACTGGGCTGTGAATGTAACGTACTGCCACTGACACTGTGCCGCTTGGAACGCCTTGTCTAGTTAGAGATATGCGCGCTGCGTCTGTAGTGCCTGCCAAGCCTGTTTCAAGCTGATAGGGGATTTTATTTTCTTCTGCTACATCGAGAAACAGGCGCAAAACCTTCGGGTGAGTAATCAACCCGCCGTCTGCCATAGTCAGCGTTGGACCTTTCCCCATTTTCAGATTGGAATCGAATTCTCTCACGCCGGGCACATCGCCTGCCACAGTCACATCTAAGGCGATACCGACGTCAGGGTCAATTCCGAAGGCAGCCGTTCCAGCGCCTCTTAAGCCCACTTCTTCTTGAACAGTGCCAACAGCGCATATTGTGCAGTTGGTTTTTTCCAGCTGTTTCAGTGTTTCAATCATTATTGCGCAGCCCACTCTGTCGTCAAAGGCTTTGCCAATCACTATATTCTTGTTTATTTTTGCGTATTTTACGTCGAAGGCTACAGGGTCTCCGATTTTCACTCCCATAACGTCTGCGTTCTCGCGGCTTTCCGCTCCGACATCAATGAAAAGATCATCATAGGCTACGATTTTTTTGCGTTCTTCCTCTTTTTGTATGTGAGGAGGTTTGGAACCTATTATGCCATGCAACGGTCCTTTTCTGGTGTGCACTATCACTTTTTGGGCTAGCAAGATGCGGTCGTCTATGCCGCCCATTTTCGCGAACTGCAAGAACCCTTCTTTGGTGATTGTTTTCACCATCAAGCCAACTTCATCCATGTGCGCCGCAAGCATAACCTTCGGCGAGGACTTCTTGCCTTTCTTGATTGCTATTACGTTTTCAAGCTTGTCCACGGCAATTTCATCCGCGTACGGTTTCATCAGTTTGAGCATCAGGTTTCTGACTTCTTCTTCCCTGCCCGTTACGCCGCAGGCGTTCGAGAGTTTTTCTAAATTTTCACTCAGTGACATCAACATACCTTCTTGAAGGTTTATTGCTAAAACTCTGCAGTTTAAGTTATTAAACAATTGTGGTGTGATAATTCTTAAATTGTTAAACTGTATTCAAACACAGCTAAGGTGAAAGGTTTGACGGAACAACCAAGTTTCAAAACAGTGTTCGTTTTCCTAGACACTGACAAATACTGCAGCCCATTCGACATGTTAGTGGCTATAGACGCTTTCCCAGACTCAATGATATTCAAGTACGAAAACGTCACAGATGCAGACGCCCCAAAAATCGTCTTTGACCTACTTTTTCCACGAGGACCACTTGGTGCAGCGCACACAAAGGTGTTCATCAACGGCAGCAACTTCGAGATGGTTGAAAAAGTAGTTGAAGCAACACAGAAAGCCATGAAGTCAGCTCCATGGGGAAACAGCATCATCGTTGACCCGCGAGGCGGATACTCAACAGCCGCTGGTGCAGTGGCAAAAACATTAGGCGCGTCGCTTGAGAAGGGCTTCGGCTCTTTAGAAGGCAAAAACGTGACAGTGCTGGCAGGCACAGGACCAGTCGGGCAAACAGCCGCAAGAATCTACGCCGCAGAAAAAGCCAACGTAACCATCACGTCACGCACTTTGGCAAAGGGGCAAGCTGTTGCAGACAAGATTAACGCTGAAGTTGGCGCAAAACGAGTCAAAGTTGTCGAAGTCACAAAACCCGAACAGACAGCCGCAGCCATCCAAAACGCAGAAATCATACTCTCAGCAGGCGCAGGCGGAATCCAACTGCTCTCACAAGCAGACCTAAACAAGTCTCCAACATGCAAAATAGTCGCGGACATCAACGCCATTAAGCCGCTCGGTGTTGAAGGTTTAGGCTCAAACGACGACGGCACAGAACTCAAACCAGGCGTTTACGGAATAGGCGCACTAGCCATCGGGAAACTGAAAATCAAAATTGAAAAAGAAATGATTACGCGCGCAACGCTGGCTCCGCAAGGTCTCTTCGACTACGCTGTGGCTTACGAAATAGGCAAAAGCTCTATACTGAAGAAGCTCGCCAAAGCCGCAAAATAGCCGCGGCTTCGCACTTCCACTTTTTTAAACTAACGTAGCCTTATTCTTTCTCTTTTTCTCCGAGAGTCTAACAAGCAAATTAAATGCGTTAACTTCCATGTCTTTAGTGCATAAAAATCCCGCTTGCTCCGCACCTGAAAACAACTCGTCACCTTTTTCGGTACGAATGACTGTGAGAGTCCACCCGGCTAAGCCTACGCCGCCAACAGAAACATCCGCAAGTTCTGAGCTGAAATCTCCGCAGGCGCCGCAGCTTTCCTGATGGTACCGTTTTACTTCTGCAAGAGGAACTCCGATAACCCCCGAAGCGGTGGTTACAAGCAGTTTTCCTTTGATGTTCATTTTCTTTATTTCGCGCAGATCCACGCCTTTTTCTCTATGGATGAAATTTTCCATTAATTCTTCATACGTGAAGCACCCAGAACACATGAGCCCAACCAAGAATTCTAGGCAGCAAGTCTGCCTTGTTAAGCCTGCTGCCTGCATTTTTCTAATGGCTTGAACTTGGCACGGTGTTCCAACGAATGCCGCTTTCGCTTTCTTCTGCTTACACGCCGCGGTCAACAGAAGCATGTTAGGCGAGCATGTGTACTTTGTTCCTGCAGACTCGAGAACCTCGGCGAAGTTCGAAGCCAGCTTGGGTACGGGATAAAACGGTTTTTCTCTGCTTGACCCAGTAATCACTGCACTGTCAATCTGCCCATTTTTTAGTGCATAAGCCAGCAGGGCAGTAGCGACTCCGCCATCTTGGCAAGCTTTCAGGATTTTCCCGTCAGTCGCTTGGGCTATGACCAGTCGGCGGTAGACGCCGAATGCTTCTTCTGGCTTTCGGTTTCTGCCAAACACGAATTTTTCCATCTGACCCTGCGAGAAATCGTATCTGGGGCAAGCTTGAGCGCATAGCCCACATGACTTGCATTCCTTCACCAAGCGGGGGTGCCCTTGAACCAGCGCCAGGCAGTCGTATGGGCAAACGGCAACGCATGCCCCGCAACCCGTGCATCTGCCAGCTTCAACAACGCCTGTGGCTAAGGAAGCCTCAAAGCTTATCTTGCTTGCGCCCATGCAAATAGCACAAGCCGCCAACCGTATATAAGTTTACAGTCCCAGCGCTCATCTGCACTTGACAAGCGCGGCAATTCTTTTTGAGGCTTCGATTATGCGCTCTTTCGGCTGGGTTAACGAGAACCGCACATAGTTTTCTCCGTGTTCTCCGAAGCCTATGCCAGGCGTCACAACCACGCCGACACTGAGAAGCTTCGCCGCGAATTCGATTGAACTGGACCTGCAGTTTAGCCAAACGTAAAATGTGGCTTTCGGCTTGTCACACTTGAAACCCATGGCGGAGAGGCGGTCAACCAGCACATCGCGTCTTTCCGCGTAAATCCTGTTGTTTTCCTTGAGGAAAGCTGGCGGTTTATCGCTCTTGTAGCTTGCTAAGGCTTTAGCGGCTACTTTCTGGATGTAAACGGGTGGTCCTGAGTCGATTTGCGACTTGACTTTTGTAAGCCCGCTGATTAGCTGTTTGTTTCCGGCAGCGAAGGCTATGCGGTCGCCCGTCATGTTGAAAGTCTTTGAGCATGAGTGAAACTCAACCGCCACGTCCATGGCACCGTCAACCTCCAAGATGCTGGGCGCCTTGTACCCGTCGAAGGTTGTTTCGGAATACGCGTTGTCATAGCAGAGGATTATGTTGTTTTCTCTCGCGAACTCCACCGCCTGCTTGAGGAATTTCTTGTCCACTGTGGCGCTTGTCGGGTTGTTCGGGTAGTTCAGGAACATCATCTTGACTTTTTCAGGATGTATCGCTTCGAAGTCTGGTTTAAAACCGTTCTCCTTAAGCAGCGGCATCGGGGTCGGAATGCCATCGTTAAGTATGGTGCTGCCATTGTTGTAAACTGGGTAACTCGGATCGGGCACAAGCACGCGGTCACCAGCATTCACAAAAGCCCTTGCAACGTTGGCTAAGCCTTCTTTCGAGCCCATAAGAGCAATAACCTCGTCTTGGCTCAGGTCTACGTGGAACCGTTTCTTGTACCAGTCCGCAACTGCCTGCCTGAAGTCTGGTTCGCCTTGGCTGAAGGAGTAATTATGGTTCTTTAAGTTGGCGACTTCCTCCTTCAACGAAGCAATAACGAACGGAGGCGGCGGAAGATCAGGGTCACCTATACTCAAGCTGATAAGGTCAACGCCTTGCGCCTTCTTTTCCTTGATTGCTTTCTCTATTTCGGCGAACAAGTACGGCGGAAGCCGTTTCACTCGGTCAGCAACTTCAAACATTTTTTCACACATTCTCCTTGAACAGTGTTCCCTCAAAAACTTTCTCTGCAACGCCATTCAGAAACAAGCGGTCTGCGTATTCCACTTCTAAATCGCCGCCCAGCAGGTGAACACGGACTTTGCCGCCGAGCTTTCTTAGTAAGTTTCCAGCGACTACTGTGGCGCAGGCGCCTGTGCCGCACGCCAGTGTTTCTCCACAGCCTCGCTCCCACACCCGCACTTTCACCTCGTTTCCACTCAAAACTTGAGCGAACTCCACGTTCGTTCTCTTGGGGAAAAAGCGGTGGTTCTCAATTTTCGGGCCGACCTGCTGCACTGGAAAATCGTCCACGTTGTCAACGAATATGACGCAGTGGGGGTTTCCAACCGAAAGGCACGTTACCTTGTACTCGTCTCCGTTAACCTGCAAATCTTGGTTTACACATGTGCCTTGACCAGTCATCGGGATTTTGCTTCGTTCCAGCACAGGCACGCCCATGTCAACCATAACTGACTGGACCAAGCCGTTTTCAACAGTTAACCCTGTACGTTTCATGCCAGCCAACGTTTCCACAACCAGCTCGCTTTTTCGTGCAACTCGGTTTTCGTAGCAATACTTGGCGAAGCAACGTATGCCGTTGCCGCACATTTCAGCTTCGCTGCCGTCAGCGTTGAAAATCCGCATTTTAACATCCGCCGAGGCCGAGTTTGACGCGAAGAGAATGCCGTCGGCGCCGACTGAGAATCTCCGTTTACACAGCTTCAACGCAAGCTCCGCTGCTTCCGCGTCGCTTATTTTTCCGTCTCTGTTGTCGATTACGACGTAGTCGTTGCCTAAGCCGTGCATCTTCCAAAACTTCATAGCGTTCACTCTGCCATTCGCTGCCCAGACACCAAATCGTCCAGCTGCTCTCGTTCTCGGATTAACGTGCACTTGCCGTTTTTAACCAGAACTTCCGCTGCCCGTGGTCTAGCGTTGTACTGTGAACTCATGGCGTAGCCGTACGCTCCAGCGTTCAGAACCGCCAGCAAATCGCCTTCCTGAATCTTCGGCAGCCGCCTGTCCTTAGCCAACGCGTCGCCTGACTCGCAGACTGGTCCAACAACGTCATACGTCTCTTCCTCTGGCGAATCCAGCTTGTTCGCGACGAGCATGTGATGGTATGAATCGTACATTGCGGGCCTAATCAACGTGTTGAATCCCGCGTCTACGCCGACAAACTTCTTGAAAGGCGTAACCTTTACAGTGTTCACTGCGGTTAGCAGGATGCTTGCGTCGCAGACTAAGTAGCGTCCAGGCTCCACACAGAAGAACGGCTCTCCAAGCGCGTACTTGTCAACCTTGCTCTTGAACAGTGCCAGCATTTTCTCAGAGAACAGGTTCAGGTCCAACTCTTTCTCTTCTGGCTTGTAGGGCACTCCAAGCCCGCCGCCCATGTCAACGAACTCGAAGTTTACTCCGACTTTATCGTGGACTTTTCTGGCTACGTTCAGCAGCGTGTCAAGTGCCAAAACGAAAGGTTCAACGTTGAGAACGCCTGAGCCCACGTGCATGTGTATGCCGAACCGTTCCACGCCAGCGTTTTTCGCTTTCTTGTACGCTTTTAGGGCGTCGGTTTCCCACAGCCCAAACTTGGCGTTTTTGCCCGCTGTGATACAGTGGTCGTGGTGACCAGCACCTATCTCGGGATTAACGCGGACAGACAGAACATCAGGCACTGTAATCTTCAGCAGCCTATCTAACTGCGACAGGGAATCAACGT
>CAZUHG010000041.1:0-12636 GCA_964620515.1 uncultured Candidatus Bathyarchaeia archaeon | reverse complement strand
GGAAAAGGGTTTTGGGTCTTGTGCAGCTTAGCGGTCTTAGTCTGGTGCCGAATCCACCTGCGAGGATTAAAGCTTTCAGTTAACGTCACCTTTTTTGGAGGGTATACTATTTGCGCGTTTTAATATAAACAGTTATGTTATGGAAGCAATTTGGTTATGGCATGTTACGTGCTGTGTTCTTGTTGACTGTTGTGCGATTTTTTGTCTATACCCCCTTATTTAAAGGGCCTATAAATAGGCTGAATTAGGTGTGAAATCCGGGCTTGACGGTTGAAGTCTTGCATCTATAGTTGGTCAACAATGTTCATTCAGCCGCCAACTACTTGAGTTCAGTTAATTCGAATTCAGATTCGGAATTCATAAGCGCTTTATCACTTAACCGCCAACTTTTCTGCAGGATGAAAAAAATGAAAAAATCAACTGTTTTGATAGCGATACTGGCTGCTTTACTGATTATCAGTGCTACTGCAACAAAAGAATCAATGGGACTGGAAAGCGGATCTATAAAAGTGGCTTTACTTGGAGCAGATTCCTCCTCGGACGTGGCTGCTGTACAGGCGTATCTTGTGTCTTTCAGCGACCTCGCGGTCGTAGACACTGTTGATGTGCTGTCTAGTACGCCGTCTCTGTCAACGCTACTGGATTACGATGCAGTTCTGGTCTTTAGCGATAATGCATTCGACGACCCAGTTGCTCTAGGTGATGTATTGGCTGACTACGTGGACGTCGGCGGCGGCGTTGTCCTCGCATCCTTTAACTGGTATGGAGGAGCTCAGGGTGTGCAGGGAAGAATGACGGATTACAACCCGTTTGAGCAAGACGGTAGTGGATTTACGACGGCATACTTGGACTGGTACGATTCTAGCCATCCCATCATGGAGGGAGTGAACAACGTCAGCGAGTACTATCGGGACACCGTCATTTTGACTGCAGATGCCGTTCTGGTGGCTAATTGGAGCGATGGAAATCCGTTTGTAGCCACGAAAGGAAACGTGGTAGGCATGACGTTATATCCATACGAGCTTACATGGACTGGTGATGTGCCAACTTTAGTTCACAATGCCTTACTGTGGTCTGTACCTGACCCAGTGCTGGAGCTTGTGCCAGATACAGGGTTTGCATCAACTACCATTGTGGGTTCAGGAGGATTCGCTGCCAACTCAAACATAACAATAACATGGGACGGAACACCTATCCCGACCGTTCCACAGCTGATAACTACCGATGCGTACGGAAACTTTACAGCCATCATCAGCGTGCTGACTCCAAATGCCCCTGGACCGCATGTGATCAACGCAACAGATGAGTATGGACGTAGCGGGGCAGTAACTTTCACGGTGGTTGACATGACTGGACCAACAGGCGCAACAGGCGCTACAGGAGCAACAGGTGCCACAGGAGCTACAGGACCAGCAGGAGCAACGGGTGCAACCGGAGCAGCTGGACCTAAAGGAGATACAGGAGACACTGGAGAAACTGGAGCAACAGGAGCAACAGGTGCCACAGGAGCTACAGGACCAGCAGGAGAAGTTCCACTGGCAGGTATTGCCGCTCCAGCAGGCCTCGCAGTAGTAGCCATTGTCATAGCAGTATTCGCAATGCTCAAGAAAAAATCGTTGCCGCTCGAGCGGGTCTCGCAGTAGTAGCCATTGCCATAGCAGTATTCGCAATGCTCAAGAAAAAAAACCCTAAACGGGAAAGCGCTAAAACCAACATCATCATCTTTTTTTATTTTTAGAGAAAAAAAATACGCGTATTCTACAACTATGGTGGAAACAAGCTTTGTGTAGTGGTGCTCCGGCCGGGATTCGGACCCGGGTCTTCGGCTCGAAAGGCCGGAATACTTGACCGGACTATACTACCGGAGCGCACTTTTTCTAGGAGCATCATGCAAGTGTTTTTCCACTCGAATAAACCTTACCCTTCTTTCATCAGACAAAAACATTTCTAATTCGTGTTTTTCGGAGAAATATCGCTGCAGCCACATGTACAATTCAGGTTCAGACTTACACATGTTAAATAATGCCTGCAAGCTAGATATCGGATGAGCGGTAATGAGCGAAGAAAAAATTGAAAGCGTCCTGAAAGGAAACACGTTGCGTGTCTACTGGTTTCTGCTCCGGTCTCCTGACGGCGTCGTTGGCGCAAGAGAGACCCAGCGGGCGCTTAAGTTCTCAAGCCCAGCCTTAGCCGTGTACCACTTGGACAAGTTAACCGAGTTAGGTTTGGCAGAGAAAACGAACGGGGAATACCGCATAGTTAAAGCTGTGAACGTAGGCGTTTTGAAACAATTCGTGCGTTTTGGCGCGTTCATGCTTCCAAGGCACTTTCTATACGCTACCATGTTCACAACACTTCTGATTTTCTATTTAACCCAGTTCAAAAGCGTAGAGTTCTACAGCGTCTTCGCTTTGGTTTTAGGCTTACTCGCTACAGGAATAATGTGGTACGAGACGTTCAAGGCTTGGCGACAGAAACCGTGAAAACTGCAAAAAGGAAGGGGACAAACAGCTGGCTTTTAAAGGTCATTTTTGCACTACTGATTGGAGTACGGCACTACCGCTTTAATCACTGGACGCAGGTTCAGGTTTTTGCTTACAGCTATCGAACTAAAATCATCTGGTTGAAGGTCAATGAGCACCGTCATCTGGCCATCGCCCTCTAAACTAAGATGCGGTTTCAAAAGCACCTTGATGACATCACTAGGCACCCTAAGGTCTGCAACAGTACCGTCAGGATAAGTTGCGTTGGCAGTCAACACATGCATCCAAATCGCAGTGTAGTTCCCAGCAGGAAGCTCAGTTTCAGAGAGTGTTGCAGAAACGTTTTCCAGCGACAGCAAATCGAAATAGAACGGCTCAGTTTTAAGAGTCAAGTTATGCCAGTTTTCGTCGTCATCTTGAATTTTGACCCAATCAATCGTCATGTTCAAGTGATCAAGCTCAACGGGTTTATCCATTATCTGGATTGTCAGAACACCTTTGCCTGATACTTCGAAAACGTTGGTTCCGATCACAAATCCCGCAATAATCAGTACAGCCACGAGAACACCTGCAAACCCGAACAAGCCTATTTGTCTAATCCCGCTTGACATACTTGTTTTCACCACCCGAAACATTTGTACACGCACATTTATGTCATCACTTTTGAACAGTATGGTTCAAAAACTTGAACACATCCACAAAGAGACATACAACTCATTTAATATGAAATCTTTGCGGTTGTTGGAACCCTGCCTAAAATCTTCGCCGTTGCACGCTCCACTTTCTCGCGGTCAGCACCGTTCGTGTAAACGCGGAGAATGTTGATGAACCCTTGCAGGTTCTCAATGATTTTCGAGATATCACTCAGGCGATATGGCGTTTTCTTGCCAGCTTGGCTTCTGCTGAACACGGGTATCTCCATAGACTCCATAAGAACCGCGTGATGATAAGGCACCGACGGCACAGTTGGCACATCAATCACCACCGCATCCACAGCCACACCTGCCTCTTTTGCGATTTCGCTCTGCATCTGCCGCCTATATGCCTCGCGCCCAAAAATGTTCGATACCATTGTGTCCTTCTCGTAGAAAGTACGCTCATACGCGCACTTCAGCATCCTCCTATGCTCCAAATCGTCAATTATCCCCTTAGACGCCTCGCAACTCTTCAAAGCCGCCCAAACCGTATAATCATCCATCACCAAGTACTCCTCAGGCGTCTTGAACGCCGTCAAGCCAAGCTCATCGTCCGCTTTTTCCATAGCCATAGCCAGCATAATCTGCGCCGCCCTGCCAACACGGTGAAAATAGATGCTCTTGAACGATTCAATCCGAGCTATCATGAATGCTTCTAGGGCTGACAGCGCACCCATCTCCACCGCCAAGTCCTCGCCCAAAACGTCCAAGGCGTGAATCAGCCTGAACACGTCAATAAAACCGTACTCCGCGCCAGTGTGAAACGTGTCCCTTACGATAAAATCCTGCTTATCCACATCAACGCCGCTGCTTATAATCTGATCCAGAAAGGCTTTACCTGGCTTGTGAAGCTTTCCAACCGCGAGTTTTCCCACCTCTTCAGGCTTGTACCCCATCTTCGCTATCTTATCGCTCAACTCGCCTTTCTCAATTATCCACGAAGTGATATCCTCATGCGTCTTCTCCAAATCCCGGATTAACAGTTGCTCAAAAACATGTGAGAAGGGACCATGTCCAACGTCATGAAGCAACGCCGCAACCCTAGCCACATCCATCTCATCATCGCTTACTAGTCTGGAAATGTTCGGGTTCTCAACAGCCTTGCCCGCCAAGTACATAACGCCGACGCAGTGCTCAAACCTGGTGTGGTTCGCGCCGGGATAAACGTACTCAGAACCAGCCAGCTGCCGCAGCCTCCGCAGCCGCTGCATCGGATACGAATCAATAATCTCCTTCTCAGCCTCAGTAACGTACACGTAACCATGCACAGGATCCTTTATTTCGCCCCAATACGCTTTCGGCATTCCTGAACGCCTCCACGGTTTGTCAAGTTATATTTATGTGTCTCCCTATAATGTGTAACGCTAAATCAGCGCGAGTTGATTAGAAAGTGAACAAGAAAGGCGCTTTCATCTGCATCGAAGGTTTGGATGGCTCGGGAAAAACCACGCAGGCAAAGCTGCTCGCACAAAAACTCAGAAACAGCCACAACGCTGTCTACACGGCAGAGCCTAGCCAAGGCAAAATCGGCGCTTTCATCCGAAACAGTTACCTCTATGGCGAAAAACGCCTCTCATGCGCCATCGAAGCGTTGCTCTTCGCCGCAGACCGTGTCGAACACGTAGAAACCGAAGTTCTCCCCGCTTTACACCAAGGGAAACTTGTGATTTCTGACCGCTACCTCTACTCATCCCTAGCTTATCAGGGCGCAGCTGGACTCAGCCTAGAGTGGATAGAAAAAATAAACGAGCACGCTCTTCGACCAGACTTGGCTGTTTTCATCGATGTAGACCCGAAAACAGTAATGAACAGGCTGAAACCCGATAAATCCGTCATGGAAAATCTGGAGACGCAGCAGAAAGTGCGGAAAATATACTTGAAATTCGTAGAAAAAGGCAGCCTCACTAGAATCAACGGCGACCAGCCCAAAAACGCGGTTGCACAAGAACTGTACGCGGTTGTAACAAAGTTTTTGGGCGCGTCTCGCTAAGAAGGTTCAGCCCTTTTCAAGATTTTTCTTGTCGAGGTTTTGTTGATTTCGTTCACTAAAAAAGTCACGATGTCTTCTGGCGAAATGTATCTGGGACCCCGCTCGTGAAAAACCTGAATTTCCACAGATTCTCTGCCGAAGACAAAACGCATAAGGTAATAATCAAATTTCAACGGCGTTTTCTTTTCTCCAGCGCCTTTATAGTAGCGCACGGCGCAAAAGAAATCCATTGTCTGAAAAGGCGCTTTCCTTAATGCAGTGAACACTCGCTTTGTTTCTTCTTCGTCTATATAGTTGAAGCTGGCAGCTTCAGCCAAGCCTGCTTCGAAGATTATCGTGCCTTGAGGCACCGTTGGACAAGCGATTTCTTCAAAGCTGAACGTTTCGCGGTTTATCGTGTAGAGAACCTGTATCAGTCTTTGCTGGAGTTGCTTGCTTGAAAGAGGCGACGTGAAACTATCGATTCTGTGGATGTTTGCAGGAAAATTCTCGTAAAACCCTAGCATCTTTTGGGTCCTGCATCAGCTCTTTTTCATTTTCTTAATCTTTTCAAGGTTACCTAACAGCTCGGACAGTGCAGTGCTCAGTTTTTGCAGCTCTTCCACGTTTTCAGTTTGCTGAATCTTGGTTTGTATGTCTTCCACTTTAGCCAGAAGCGTTGCCTCCAGCTTGTCATATGTCGCGTTACTTGATTTTTCTGGTTCTTCGCCCTCTTTTACCACGATTACTTTCTTTTCGCATTTAGCGCACCACAACATTCCGTCTTTTAACTTGAAAATCGGCGAAGCGCAGGCGGGACATGACAGGTCGGTTAAAGTGGCTCCTTGGCGCAGCAGGTCAGCCATGCGTTTAATGGGTTTATCCTCAGTTTTTCCTTGCATTTCAGAACCTCAAAATAAATATTTGTTAAAGCTTATATAACTTGATTACTGCGACATTGCATAGGTGAAGGTTTATGGTGCGGAAGAAAAAAGCGCAGGAGTATGAGGAGAAAATTAATCAAGCGTTAGTTGTGCTTGGTGCGGTCTCGGAAGACAGCACGACGCCGAGGAACATCAGACGCGCGGCGAAAGACGCTATGGGTGCCCTGCAAAGCCCAGAGTTTACGCCTGCGGTGCGAGCTTCAAACGCCGTTTCGCTTTTGGATGAGATACTGCAGGATCCGAACATGCCGCCTTACACGCGGGTTAAACTGTGGAACGTTATGAGTCTAATCGAGGCAATAAAAGACTAACCAAGAACACTAACAACCCGTTTCTTTTATTTGCCATTTAGCATGTTGAAACACAGTAAAAACAGGAAAAGAATAACCTGCCCACCTCTTTCCAGAAAAAATCTGCACTAACAAATATATTCAAGTTGTTACATCTAACTTTGGGTTTCAGGGGAAAACACCCTTTGAAGTACGACGTAATAATAGTCGGTGCAGGTCCAGCAGGAATATTCTCAGCGTTAGAGCTAACGGAAAAGAATAACCTCAACGTCCTAATACTTGATAGAGGCCCAGAAATAGACCAGCGCAAATGTCCGTCAAGCCGAGGGTTCGAATGCCGCCACTGCGAACCATGCTCGGTACTCTCAGGATGGGGCGGAGCAGGAGCCTACAGTGACGGAAAGCTCACTTTATCTACCGAAGTAGGCGGTTGGCTCAATCAGTACGTTTCTCAAAAAGAACTCAAGGCGCTCGTAGCGTATGTTGACAGCGTCTACTTGAAATTCGGCGCAAGCGAGCAAGTTTACGGCGGAGATCAAGAGAAAGTAGACGAGATTGAACGCAAGGCATCTTTGGCAGGATTAAGACTTATCAGACAGGAAATCCGCCACATGGGCACCGAAAAATGTGCCGAGACGCTGCGGCGGATGCGCCGAGAACTAAACGGTAAAATCACGTTTCAACCCAAAACAGACGTTAAAGGACTAATCGCCGAAAACCACGCAATCAAAGGCGTTGAAACCGCAGCCGGCGAGAAAATCATGGGCAAATACGTGATAATCGCGCCTGGTAGAAGCGGAGCCGAGTGGCTTCAAATAGAAGCGCAACTCCGTGGCTTAAAAACCGTGAACAACCCAGTTGACATAGGGGTAAGAGTTGAGGTTTTAGCCTCCGTCATGGAAGAGTTGACCAAGACGCTTTATGAGCCGAAGCTTGTGCATTACTCGCGGCTTTTTGATGATCAAGTTCGCACTTTCTGTGTTTCGCCTTACGGCGAAGTCACCACTGAATCCTACGACGGCGTCTTAACCGTCAACGGGCAGAGTTATGCCGAAAGAAAAACGGAAAACACGAACTTCGCCATTCTTGTAAGCACGTCATTCACGGAGCCTTTCAGAGAGCCCATAGCTTACGGAAAATACGTTGCCAGGCTTTCAAACTTGCTCAGCGGAGGCGTAATGGTGCAGCGTCTGGGCGACTTAGTTTCTGGACGACGCTCAACGCCTGAACGACTCGCCCGAAGCGTGGTAGAGCCAACATTGAAGAACGCCACGCCCGGAGACCTAAGCTTCGTGTTGCCCTACCGTTATCTATCCGACATAAGGGAGATGCTTCAAGCCTTAGACGTAATTGCGCCCGGAATACACTCAAGAGACACGCTTCTTTACGGCATAGAAGTGAAATTCTACTCATCGCACCTGCAATTGAGCAATGTCTTGGAAACCAAAATCCAGAACATGTTCACTATAGGCGACGGCGCCGGCGTCACCAGAGGCTTAGTTCAAGCTTCCGCGTCAGGCGTCATAGTTGCAAGGGAAATAATTAAAAGAGCAAAACTGAAGGCATAGGAAATGGTGGTTGCCCAAAAGATCAGTTGTTCCCATTGTGGCGCCCCCGTGGAGTTCAGACCTGGCGAGATAATAGCCACTTGCAGGTACTGCAGCTTCATGACCGTGATAGAAACTGGGAAAGCCTACAATTTTGAGCACTCAATTCTGCTGAACAAGTATGATGAAACGCAAATCGAAGAGCCCATGCGAAATTGGATGCGGGCGGGGTTCTTGAAACCTCCTGACCTTGCCAAAAAATCGAAAATTCTGGAGAAGAATCTGGTTTATTTGCCTTTCTGGGTTGTTTCTGTCGAAGCCAAAACCAGCTATAAAGGAATATTCGAACGCATAACGCCTCCTATAACGAAAGAAGGCGCAATTGAGAAGGAGTATAATTGGCTGGTTCTAGCGAGGGAGGCTGCAGGGTTCCCAGCAAGAGAATATGATGTCCCATTGGAGGGCAAAATTCCCTATGATTTCCGCAAAATCGAGGGGTTCGCGAAAGTTTTGAACAGTGAAATCGAGAGAGAAGAAGCACTGGAGCTTGCTAAACAGCAGATTGAGGCGCATCATCGGTTTCTCCTTCAGCAAGATTTAGACAAAATTGTTGAGGCGCACACTGATTTTAACGTGAAACAGGCGGTTTATTTGCACGCGCCAATATGGTTCATAAAGTATGATTACCGAGGCAAAAGTTATCAGCTGCTGATAGATGGAGCCACAGGTGCAGTTGTAAAAGGCGAAATACCGCAAAAAGGCTTCGGAATATTTTAGGTAGACTAAATCTAAGGTGCAGTCGACAAACGACTAACCATAGTTGTTTGACTCTCAATCCCCTGGCTTTAAGAATCCCTGGGCAACTGAAGACTTGAGAGGGTCTCATTCGATTACTATCTGGGTTCCACAATATTCACATTGGACTGTTTTTTGTCCTTTGTACACTTCACGAGTATATGGAGCAAAACAGTTTGGGCACCGAACAAGCTGCTTGGTTGGCGCTGCTGTTGGCGTTGTTCCTTTAATTTTAGCTATGTCCTTGTCTGCTTCTCCGCTGATAAGGTAGTCAAAGAATCTTTTTATGATGTCTGCCTCGTTTCCTTTTACGTCAAATTGCGTCTCTTCTTGGCCAGTGCTTGACTTGAATTTGACATAAATGCCTGTCCAAGCCAAAAAACCGACTCTGCCTTTATTAATCTCTTGTACAGCGCCGATCGGCTGATTGATCACGACCACTCGTTCAGTCTTTTTCTTAGTCACAATGAATAATTTTTTCTCCAAAACAACCTCTTTTTTTGCTTCAAAGATAAATCGCTGATTTGTAAAAAACAATGTTCCCTCGCTTTTGTCACCTTTCAAGATTTTTCCTTCAAAAGCTAAAACTGGGCTTTCCTCTTCTTTTAGAGGGAAATTTGCTTGACCAAAAAGCCCCAGAGTATGTTCAGCAATATTTAGATTCTCATCAATGGCGCTGACACTTGAAAACAAGCCGCTGATAGGAGAATTCACTTTGTCTACCTCAGAATTTACTCTACTCCTCATCGAAGAGGCGGTTGTTGACAAATGCGCTAACCCCATCTGGCTGTATCCCATGTTTCCGCTGCTTATCTGAGCTCGCAGTCCTCTGGCTTCCGCCTGTAGACTGGCAATTTGGGGTGCTAAGGGTTCAACATTGCTGGCAAGTGCTTGTTTCACAGATGGAGCAATCTCTGTCCACCTTCGGGTAAGCTGCTCTATGTCTGTTTCTAAATGACCCATGACTGCATAACCGCGTCCTCGAATCGCAGTCAGTCTGCCAGGAAGAGAGCCAGTCGCTGAATCAAGAGACGCTATATTGTTTCGTGCCTGACTTATCGCAGAAGACGCACTGGAAATATCTGCTTCAATTGAGTTAAGCCGAGAATATAGAGCTTGCCTCTGAGCATCTACTTGGGACGTATGTTAAACCTCCATCCAGCATCACTATATCCCTCGTATAATTTTAGCATTGTTATCTAGAAATATAGAGACACGCACAACGAAGGAGGGAAAACCTGAGAAAAACAGTCTAATGGCAGCTGTTGGCGACACGTTTTTTAAGCAAGATTGCTGTTTTACATCAGTGATTAAAATGTCATTCGCAGAAAAGGCAAAGAAAAAATTTGGAGAATTAACAGGTTCAGGCAAAGACAACGACGAAACAGTAGCTGATCAAAGCGGTTCGAGTACGGTTGAAAAAGTGAAAAGCCAACAAGGAATACTGGATAAAATTCAAAATTTCTTCACATTGGGCTACGGAACCAAAGAAGACCTAAGAGAGTTCGACAAAAAGCTTAGAGACGGTTACAGCGCGACTTTCAAGGGAATGCGACACAGGTGGGAAGAAATTTCACTGTCAGCGCTAAAGGCAAGGCAGAGCAATAAAGATGACTACAAAAAAATCATCCAAGTCATGGATAGAGTTGAAGCCAAGATTAACCGAGCAGACTATGGCTATGCAGGACTGTTGGATCGTAAAGGAAGTATAAAAGAAAATGCGCTCGGAAGGATTTTCGACTACGACAAAGCCTTGGGTAGTGAGATTACAGATCTGGAGCAGAGTGTTGAGGACATCTACATTATGGTTGAAGCAGAGGAGTGGAGCGAAACTCCACCGAAAGTTCGTGCGGTGAAACTTTCGCTTCTGGATTTCGAAAAGAAATGGGATGCAAGAGAAAAACAATTTAGACCTTTGGAGATTTGATAAAATATGCCTTTAATCGAAAAAGTAGCATGGGACACTGCTGGAGCAGAAGATATAGCCTACAGATTTCCCAATTTGAACCTGAAATTCGGGAGTCAAGTTATCGTTAAGGAAAACCAGTGGGCAGTATTTTTCAGAGATGGAAAAGCATATGACGTCTTTGGTCCTGGCAGACACACAATAACAAGCAACAACGTGCCTTTGCTAACTGCCGCGTTAGAGAAGCTCGGATTGATGGCCAAAATCTTCGAGTGCGAAGTAATATACATTAGTAACAGCCAGTTCAAAGCCAAATTCGGTGGGAGCGCCTATTCCGCTCCGAGCGGCGACATCAAGTACCAAGCTGAACTAGGCTTCTTTGGATACAGTCTCTATAAAGTTGAGGAGCCAAAAATCTTTGTTACCGAATTCTTCGGCAACAGAGGCGTCAGCAATTCAGACGACATAGCAAACTACATAAGAGGATTCATCAATGAACGCGTGATCGACGAATTCGGCGAACAAGACATCTTTAATATCGTGAAAAACGTCGATGAGACAACCGATGTTGTATCCCTAAAAATCGCCGACGAAGCAGCTCGCATAGGACTGAAAATTATAGACTGCGTTTTCGAGGGCGTCAAGATTCCTGAGGAAGCAAGACGTTTTGCTTCTGGAATGGGTCAACAAGCTATGACTATGCAGTACATGAAAGAGACAGCAACAGAACTCAAAGACTCGCAAGGTGGAGGCGCAGCCGCAGCTGGTCTAGGTGCAGGAATGGGATTAACAATGCCTTACATGATGGCTCAGCAAATGCAGCAAAGTCAGCAACAACCCCAACAAGTCGTTGTATGTCCAAGTTGCGGAGCCAAAAATCCAGCAACGACGAAGTTCTGTGGAAGCTGCGGAGCTAGCTTAGCGCCAGCGCCTAAAATAGTCTGTCCGCACTGCAAAACTGAAAATCCTGCGACAATGAAGTTCTGTGGCAACTGCGGAAAACCACTTGCAGCTCCATCTGAGGTCACTTGCGCCAAATGCGGAACCAAGAACGCATCAGGAACTAAATTCTGTGGAAATTGCGGAGCCAAACTGTAATTTCCTTCCTTTTTTATTTTAATGAGTTCTTCAAATTCTGAGCGTTTGCAGGAAGCAATTTTTCAGCAATGATTATTGGTAATTCGTTTCTGTAACGCTTTTATTTCTATTCGAGTTTATGCTGTGATAGAGTTAGACTTGAAATGAGCGCGAAAACGATTGGTCGCGGTACATGGTACGACATGATGGCTCAAAAAGTAATCACGCGCGAGCGGAAGCTGGGCAGAAACATGGATAAGGTTAGGACCGAGATGGGTCTTGGCGCTTCAGGTTTTCCCCATATAGGCAGCCTCGGAGACGCTGCGCGTTCCTACGCGGTTACGCTGGCGTTGAAAGAAATGGGGTTTAACTCTGAACTGGTCGCTTTCTGTGATGACAAGGATGGCTTGCGGAAGGTTCCTGCTGGACTGCCAAAATCATTAGAAAAGTACCTGGGGTTTCCAGTGTCCAGCATCCCCGACCCGTTTGGCTGCCACGAAAGCTACGGCAAGCACATGAGTTCGCTGTTGCTGGAAGCTTTGGACAAGTGCGGCATCCAGTACAATTACGTGTCTGCGAAAGAGGTTTACGAGAAAGGACTGCTGCTCGAGGAGATTAGAACTATACTTTTGAACGCTAAGAAAGTCGGCGAAATCGTTAAGGAAGAAGTCGGTCAAGAACGTTACACCGAAGTCCTCCCATTCTTTCCAGTCTGCAGCAACTGCGGGCGCATCTACACAACCAAAGCTTACAAGTTTGAGCCAGAAACCGATAAAGTCCTTTACAAGTGTGAAGGTTTAGAAATCCGTGGCAAACTCATCGCTGGCTGTGGATACGAAGGGGAAGCCGACATAGCTAAAGACGAGGGTAAACTCACTTGGAAAAGCGAGTTTGCTGCCCGCTGGAAAGCCTTAGACATAAGGTTTGAAG
>CAZUHG010000040.1:0-13561 GCA_964620515.1 uncultured Candidatus Bathyarchaeia archaeon | reverse complement strand
TCCTGCCCGCTGCACCATTTAAAACCTCATTAGATGCGCTGTCTCAAGCTTTGTTTAAACAAATGCTGCTCCGCTACGACTGTTAAACTTAAAAAATAGTTTACCCCGCCGGCGGTTGTCAAGAAAACCATATTTTTTCATCATCTTAAACCATGGAGCTTTGCTTTTTCCTGCGAAGTAGATAAATAAAAAATGGAGCACCTGATAGAGCCGTGATTACGCCAACAGGTGCTTCACCTGAACCCATAACTACTCGTGACAGGGCATCGCATAACATCAGAAAAGAAGCGCCGACAATGGCTGAGGTGGGAAGGAGAATTCGATGATCAGGTCCTATGAAGACTCTTGTCAAGTGAGGAATTATCAAACCAACGAAACCAATTAAGCCGCTAATGGAGACCGCGGCTGCTGTCAGGAGTGCTCCGGCGATCAGCAACATCATTTTCACTTTCTCTATTTCAACGCCCAAGTGCTGGGCTTGATCCTCTCCCAAAGCAAGAATATTCAAGTCACGCGAATACAAATAAGAAATCACGAATCCAACAATTATGAAAGGAAGAATAGGCCACACTTTGTTCCAGTTTTCTGTGGGTGCAAGACTTCCGATAATCCAGAACGTTAATCCATGGAGAATTCTATCACTGGCGATTGTTTCTAGATAGGTGACTATGGCGCTTTGGAAGAGGCTCACTGCTATTCCAGTAAGGAGTAAAGTTGTAACTGGCATTCTATAGCTACCTCTTGAAATGCTATAAACGAAGAGCACGGTTGTTAGGGAACCAACAAAAGCTAAGACTTGAAGCGTGTTTACGCCTAGAAGGGAGATTCCTACTCCTAAAACTAGTACGAGTGCTGAGCCCAATGTTGCGCCTGTTGAGGCTCCGATGACATAAGGGTCCGCCATTGGATTTCTGAATATTCCCTGATATATCACGCCAGCTGTCGCCAGAGCCGCTCCAACTAGAGCGCCACATATTACGCGGGGAAGCCTGATTTGCATGATAATTGTTTCAGCAGTTGAAGTGAAATCTGAAGGGTTAACCAACGTGTTTAGTACAGGAACTTGCTTAGTCAATATCTTTAGAATATCTCGTACAGGTATAGAAGCGTAGCCTAAATTGAGTGACAAAACAAGAACAATCCCAAGAGCAAGCAAAAGCACGACTACGTAAATCTTCCAGTGTGAAACACGTCTGAAATGAGCTGTTTCAGTGTCGCTTTTCATTGGTGGTTCACAAAACGCGCGTTTTTTGTGGCTTAAAAAAATAGGGGTGTTTTAGGGTTCCCCGAAAATCTCTGGGTGAATCATCTTTGCCAAGATTTCTAGCGCCTCGACGAGTCTTGGACCGGACCTAGAGATTATGTCTGCATTTATTTCATAGATGTCATCGTTTGCAACTGCAGTTATTAATTGCCATCCAGGTCTGTTCTTCACAGCGTCTATGGTTTGGTAAAAGTTTTCTACGCCCATATACATGTCAGGAAACGCCATCACATCAGGATTTTTTTGTATAATTGCTTCAGAACTTACAACTGGCCAGCTTACGTTTGCGTCGTTGAAAATGTTTTCTCCGCCTGCTAAAGTTATTAAGTCATCAATGAAGGTTCCTGGACCTACGCTCATAAGGGGCTCGTTCCAGACTTCATGGTAAACTTTTGGTGTAGTAGTTGCAGAGGCTGCTTGGTTGGCTACGTTATCGATTCTTTCTCTGAGGTCGCTAACTAGTATTCCAGCTTCAATGTGTTTGTCGGTTGCTCTTCCCACCAGTAAAATGTCCTGAAGAACGCCTTCGAGAGTCCTTGATTCAACAACTAAAACGTTGTATCCCAAGTCACGCAGGTTTTCTGCGGCGTCTAAACTTCCAGAGCTTGCGAGAACAAGATCAGGCTCCAAAGCGATGATTGGCTCTACCGAAGGTCCGTAATAGCTTCCGATGCTAGTCATGTTTCCTGATTCAATCCAAGCTGTGAAATTGTAAGGATAGTTACAGTAGTCGGTTACTCCTACAACCTTGTCGCCTGCGCCAATTGCAAACAGTATTTCCGTGTTGCTGGGTGCTAAAGATACGATTCGTTCTGGAGGAGAAGTCAAAACTACCACGTTGCCCAAAGCATCTACCAGCGTGACTGTCTGGTATTCACTGATCTGTTCTTGATAGTCTGTGATCTGCTTTTGCATAGTGTCAAGTTGTCCTTCGACGGTAGTTAATGTTCCTTGCAGGTCATTGATGGTTATCTTCATTTCGCTGTTGGACTTTTCTAAGTCAGCCATTTGGCCTTGAAAAACGACGAATCCGTAGCTTGCAACTGCAAATGAGGCAATCGCTAGAACCGCTAAAATATATGTAATGATTTTTTTCATTTTTCTCATGCACCTCGTATATGGATGGATTATCCATCCAATAACTATATAAAACTTTCTGCAAAACATTTCAAATAAGCACGCAGATTTCCCACCAGCACTTCAGTAAAGAGTCAATAAACTATCAGATACACATCTGAATAATTGTTAAGATAGAAAAAACTAAAATTTGTAACAGCAGCGTACGTGCCTTTTTTGAAAAGTGTGAGTTCGAAACAAAGGTTCAAACAATGCCGTAAAGCTAGCCCGCTGCACCAAAAGCTTTTCTGTCAATCCATGCTTTATAAAAGGGAGGGGGGTAGTCTCCGCAGAGCACAAGAGAGCTAAACCTCTCGTGTTACTTGCAGGCTATTGTGAACTGAGTATTGCGCGCAGTTTCTCCAAGTTGTCAAACAGGACGCAGTGCCCTTTGCCTTCAAAAACCTCTAAACACGCGTTGGGAACAGCCTCAGCAAGGCGATAAGCGTTATCAACCCGACATGTGGTGTCTTCGGTACCATGCCAAACGCAAACTTTGCCAGATGGAATAAGCGATATCGGTTCAGCCCACGGTTTTATGAAAAGCTGATGCTCCTGAAACACCGCTTTAACGCCATCGTTTTCCTGCCTGAAACCTTCAGCTATAGACCCATACATCAACGATAACCAAGACGGATCCGCAAAAAACTTGGCATCCGCTTCAGGCCAAGCCGCAACCATTTTCCTGCCGCTCTTAGACTCCAAAAACCCGTTAATATCCCTATTCGCCTTTAAAACTTCAGCTCTAAACCTCTTCAAACCCCACACACCCAAAGCGGGAATCTTCATAGCAAAACGCACAAGAGAACCATTATGCGCAGTTGCCACGTCAAAAGGCAACGCAGGCGCACCAGCAATCACCGCCTTAGTTACACGCTCTGGAAAAAGCGCAACATAAGTAAGACAGAATGGTCCACCGCCTGACCAGCCAAGCAACGCAAACTTTTCAAGCCCCAAATGAGCCATTAAACAGTTGATGTCGGCAGTGAAATCTCTGAAGCTGTTTCTGGGCGCAAAAGTTGACAAACCATATCCTGGCCTATCCACTCCAATAACTTGGAAGCCGTTAGCGCAGGCAAATTTCTTCAAAAGCAGAGTTTCCAACCTGCTGCTTGCGGTGCCGTGAAAGTAGAGAACTGGCTTGCCTTCTCCGACAACTGAAAAACCTAGCTGTCTCCCATCTGGCAAAGAAATTTTCTGTTGGATCTCATCCATTTCAGCTTTTCTCCGCAAGATGTGGCTATTTCAGGTTGCTCAGTTGGGTTATTGCCAACGGAACAAGCATTTCATCTTCATTCAGCCCCCCATGATGACCAAGGAGAGCGAATTTTCTACCCTTAAAATGCTCAAACCAGACTGTCTCGTTTCCATGCGGCAGAACCAGCAGGTTTCCCGCCCTATCAAAAAACTCTGTGCGCACCTTGCCTAACCCAAATAAGCCATGTTCTATTGCCTCTTTAGTTTCAACGACCTCCGCCTTTGCACAAAGTTTCTGCGACAGCAATTCTCGCGTCTCAGCCAATTTTTCTTCTTTAACATGAAGAAACACGTCTCTGGGACTTCCAGTAGGCAAAATGCGTTTTCCTCCTTTACCGCACTGCAGGTTCTCTACCACCTCTGGGAAACAGTTCAAATATGTTGTTTCTTTTGGAACGACGTTTACTCCGCCATGATCTGCAGTCACCAAAATCAAAGTTTCCTCTGCTGTTTTTCGGTCGATTTTTTCCACTAACTCTTTACTTAACAAGTAAGATATCACGGATAACTCTGCACAGTATTCATCGCTGTACAGTCCGTATTCATGAGATACCGTGTCAAGATTGCCCAAGTGCACAAAGAAATAGGCTGAGCCCTCAGTTTTTTCCAAGTTTTTCCTTAACTTCACAATTGAATCTGATGACTTCAAAGACGACACGATTGTACTTTCATTAAAGAGTACCTGCGAACAGGGACTGTAGGCATCGGAAACGTAAAAATGCGCAAATGTCTTGACAGCTGCGTCTCTTAAAGCAGTTTGAATCGTTTTGCCCTTAAACAAGATATCTGGGTTGAAACCTCTCTCCGAAAGTTCATTTCGACGTTCTGACCCTAACGGTTCAAAACGTAGAGTATTGACTATCACATCGGCTTCTTTAAGGTAAAGTAAACACTCAAAAAGCCCATGCTCCTGAGGAGTTAAACCCGTGCTTAAGGTAGCAAGAGCATTAGTGGTTTGCGAAGGAAAAACACTTGTTAACGGAAACACCTCGCCTTTCTCAGCAAGATCAGTCAAAAACTTGTAATCCTTATAGTAACGTAAAAACTGATTATACCCAAAACCATCCAAAACAAGAAGCACAACTTTGTTTACTTCTCCATCAGCCCCCTTGCAGACTTCGATTGGAAGCTTTTGCATTTTGTTTTTAACATCGAACAAGTCAAGCACGGTTCCGGGAATGTTTGAAATGCAATTCTCCGTGTAGGATGGATAGAGAAAATCGCCATCACAATTTTGCTTTCTAATCGAATCAGCGCCTTCGTCAAATATCATTGAAACCACTTGATTTGTGAAAGAAAAGAAGTGACAGCCTTGCTATAAAGACCTTCTCATAACAACTCACCTTTGAAGAGCGGTCACGGTGCAAAAGCATCTGCGCAAATGTAGCGACGACTCAAAAAGAGAGAATCAGAGGCTAAACGCAGGTTCAGAAGCAACCGAAGCCAAAAGCTTCTCAGCAGCAGCCTCCTGCTCCTTTGTTCCGCTGACGGCAAGCCAGCAACTGCCTTCTGCCCCGCAGACGCCACCAGCCGCAATCAACTCGGCAGTAGCCCCAGTTAAAAGCTGCACAGCCTCAATCTCAGTAAACACTTGACCCGGAACTGGAAACAAGCGAGAACCGCCTGCACCTGGCAAGTTCACTTTCTCCGCTAAGCAGAATAAGTCGCCGTTTACTCGTTTCTCTAAGCCCACAGGCAGGATCAGCCTCACACGACGTCCCAAAACAGCCTGCAACGCCACAGCTACAGTGCCAGCTTTAGGGTGACCTATGAGAATAGCTGCTTGCTTCCTCTGCAAATCCACGGCGTTTGCCCCTTTCAAAATAACATCCTCTTCCTTTAGCTCGTCAACTACATCAAAAATGGTTTTGCCTTTTCGCCACTCCCCTTTGGTTATCACCACGTCACCAGGAAACTTGCTTTCGTCACGCAGCCTTCCTTCGGAAGTTACGGCTGCGCCAGGCGGCAAAGTGATCCCGCGGAAAAATCTTTTCGGAGAAAAGCCAGCGGAAACTCCAAGCGACTTAAAAATTTCTTCAGCTACGTAGCCGTTTGTTGTGCCTGCAATTATGACAACTGTTCCGTTTTTCAGGGCACTTGACACCGCAGCATGCGACGCTAATGCTTTGGCGATTAATCGTTTGCCCGCAGATGGGGTAACCACAAACTGTTTCACAGATTCTTGCGCTCCTTTCAAATATTTACCGTACTAGCGACTAATTAACAGTTATTAAGCGCTAAGGTTAAAAGCTGTCGATAGGTTTTTATGTACCGCCTAAATGGTTAAGGTAATTGCGTTAAAACGATAGGACTAAAGGTTGATTGGCTAAATGGTACGAAAAGCGCGAATCCGCTTAACAAGCACCGATTACCACAAGCTAGAAGAGGTATGCGAAGAACTGAAAGCCATAGCCAACAAGACAGGCGCAAAAATCAACGGTCCAGTCCCGCTGCCCACAAAAAGACTCAAAGTACCAGTTTTGAAATCGCCTTGCGGCGAGGGAACAGCCACGTGGGACAGGTGGGAAATGCGCATCCACAAACGCTTAATCGACATTGACTCGGAAGAGCGAGTTATGCGGCGCATCATGCGCATCCGCGTGCCCGAAGAAGTCCACGTGACAATCGAACTAATCTAGATTTCTTTTAAGCGGCTTTTTAAAGGTAGGCGTAGACGTAATAGCCCATTATCGCCAACGCTAAGCTAACGGCGAATGCTAAAGCCCAGACCGATTTGCTCCAATGGAAAATTTTGAAGCCGTCAAGAATTCCCATTGGAAGCAGGTTGAAAACAGCGATGTAGCCATTGAAAAAGGCGCCTACAGCAAATATCCAAGAATACGGAGTGGGCGCAAACGTTAACCCTAGAAAAATGGTTGACAAGACCATGTTAGTAACTGGTCCCGCAAGCGATATTTTTCCTATTTCATCCATGCGGGCAGGTCCAGAAATCATAACCGCGCCAGGAGAGATTATTTTGAAAGGTAAGAGAATTGAAATAAGCGTTAAGATAGCGCCCCAAAGGGTCAAGCGGAACTCAGCCCATAAGCCTCGCCGCTGCGCGGTTACCTTGTGCGCTATTTCATGCGTGAAAAATGAGAGTGTGATTACAGCAGCTAGAGCAGAAAAAACAAAAACCCAATCCGCCTGCCCAAAAGAGTCAAACCCAAAGGACAAACTGATGCCGATGACAAGTAGCGTGCCCAAACCTAGGTGCTTAATCTCTTTGGGGCTGAAGTAAACGCGGCCTTTAGTTCGGCGAGGCTGCCCGTAAGTGACTTTGTACTCGTACGAGCCTGGTCCCGTAACTTCCAAGGTGTCTTCCTGTTTTTGCGCGCGGGCAAGATCCATCCGTGGGCAGTCGTGGGTTTCAGGCAGACGGTGCTCACTGCAGAATTGGTCTCCGCAGTAAGGACACTGAAAAGGAAGAAATGTTTCCTGCCCGCACTTTCGGCATTTCATAGGTGCACGCGCCTTTTCATGGTAAAAAGTAAAGTGGGCGTTTATATGTTTCCCTTCGAAAACCGACAGGCATCGCCAGGGCAGACTTTTGCCAAATCCTTAAAACAGGCAAACCCGAAATTAAAAGCCACAAACAAACTATCTACAGGGGAGGGTTGCCAACCACTTGAAGGCTTGCAGTTTCGTTCACGCCGCAGATTTGCACTTAGGTTACTCGCAGTACGGTTTAGAGGCTAGGCGCCAAGATTTTGATAACGCCTTCACAGAGATTGTGGATAAAACTATCGAGTTGAAACCTGACTTCATGATTATCGCTGGCGACCTGTTCCATCACGCAAGACCTTCAAACGTAACGCTTGAAAACTCCATAAGAAGCTTCAAGCGCCTAAGAGACGCAGGAATCCCCGTGTTAACCGTGGACGGTTCGCACGATTCCGCGCCTAACATGATAACGGGCACGATCTTGTACCCACTGGACAGCGCTGGCTTAATCTACCACCTGCCCAGACATGAGGGCGCATGCTGGCGTAAACCTGGCTGCTGCTACGTCTACGGCGTGCCAAACTTCCGCACTAGACGCAAGACCGAGGAGGCGCTTCCCGCTTTCATGGAGCAAAACCCGCCAGCGCCTGACTCAGCGGTCAGCAACATCTTCGTGTTTCACGCCGCCGTGGATTTGCCGAGCGTGAATCCGCCTTACATTGAAGCTGAAGCTCCGCCTGAACTTTTGCCCGACTGCTTTGACTATTACGCTGCGGGTCACGTGCACAAGCGTTTCACGGGCAAGTTTAAAACTGGGCTTTTAGCGTACAGTGGCTGCACGGAAACCGTAAGCTACGACGAGGCGGAACTGAAAAAAGGCTTCTTCCACGTCAAGGTGAACGAGAAAGGCAAGTTCTCACAGGAATTCATGGAATTGAGTTCTCCTCGTAGGTTTGCGATTCTGGAACAGGAGTTTTCAGGCATGACCTCAGCAAAAATCACGGACATGGCGGTTCAGCTTGTCAAGGGCGCAGACGAGGAGGGCACCGTGATAATTCCAGTTTTGAAGGGCGTGTTGCCCGCTGAAGCAAGCCGCGCAGAAGTGGACATAGCCCGAATCCGAAGCGCTGCGGAAAAAGCCTTGCTGGTGCACCCCGTTGTGTTGCTCAAGGAGAGTGCGGTTTCCGACGAAATTGTGCGGTCAATTTTCGAGAGCGAGTTTAAAGATTTGAAGACTAAGGCGTTTGAGTATTTCCTGCAGATTTTCAGCGAGCGGTACAGCCGTGGGGAAGCGGAGAAAATTGCGCGTTCTGCCATAGCGTTGATAGAGCCGTTGACGAAGAAGCAGGAAGAGAAGGTTAAGCAGACCATAGAGGAGCTTTTGCAATGAAAATCGAAATTGTTCAGTTGGAAAACATCCGTTCGCACGTTAAGTCCACGGTGCCTTTCGCGCGGGGTTTCAACTGTCTCGTGGGCGGCGTAGGCACCGGCAAATCCAGTGTGCTGTACGCTGTGGATTTCGCCTTGTTCGGTGACCCAATCGGCAGAAGCTTCGAGTACCTGCTCCGTGAAGGTGCAGACTCAGGCAAAGTCACGGTTCAGTTCAGTCAGAACGGCCAAACTTATCGGCTTGTTCGCGGGCTTAAAAGGCGTGGGAAAGGCATAGGTCAAGATTTTGAGGAGCTTAAGCTGTTTGAGGATGAAACGCTTTTGGCGAGCATGAAAACTGACGCTATAGCTGAGCAGTTTAAGGCGATTACTGGGTTGGATAAGGAGCTTTACCGCGAAATCGTGTGGGTTAGGCAGGAACATTTGAAGGAGCTGTTGGATACTGCGCCCAGAGATAGGCAACGGCGCTTGGACGAACTGTTTGGCTTGTCTGACTATGAAGTGGCGTGGAGCAACATTGCTGCGTACCAACGTGATTATGAAACGGAGAAAAGAGTTTACGAGAAGGACGCGGATGTCGTTGGGCTGGAAAAGCTCAGCGGCGAATACAACCGCGTAACTGAAGAGTTCACGCTTTTAGAGATGGAACTGCAAGATGCCGTGGGCAAGTTGGCTGGAGCTAAAAGAGCGCTGGAAGATGCAGATGTGAAGTTGAAGAAGCTGGAAGAGAAGAAGCAGCGGGTTGAAGAGCTTAAGAGAAAAGAGGCTGAGGTTCAGGCAAACATTTCAAGCACAGCGAATGTCTTGGTGTCGCTGAATCAGCGTGTTGACGGCAAAAAAAACATAATTGACAACCTGAGGCAGCGGCAGAACTCGTTGGAGTCGCAGTTGTCGGCTTGCAAACAAACGCTTGAAGGCGCAGGAGTTTCTGCGAACCAGCCTGTTGAAGCGGTGCGCGGTCAGCTGGCAGCGTTTGACGACAAACTCTCAAGCCTGAAGGCGGAACAGGAAGCTACCTTGCGGAATCTGCGGACTGACCAGAAGCGAACCGAGTCGCTGTCAATGGAGAACCGCTGCCCCCTTTGCTTGCAGTCATTGAATGAAGAGTACAAGAACGGTTTGATGCAGAGGATTCAGCAGGAGAACACTGAAAGGCAGAGCACGATAAAGCAACTGCAAAGTGAAATCGAGGAGATGCAGCGAACTAAAGCCGTAGCGAACGAAGCGTTTTCGAACTTGCGAACGCTCACAACGAGGGTTGAGGATTTGAAAGCGCGGTTAAGCGAAGAGGAGAAGAACGTGAGTGACTTGGCAACGGAGATTGAGACGAAGCGACAGCTTGAAACTGAATTGGGTGGGCAGCTTGAGGCGTTACGGTTTGAGATCGGCAGGTTCGAGGTGTCGGATTTGGAAGCAGCACGCGCGCAACGGGAACAAGTTTTTGCGCAGTATTACCGTGTGGAATCTGAGTTGCGCACTAAAGAGAGCCGCAAAAAAGACCTGCTGAAACGGTTGGATGAGACAAAAGAGCGCATCGACCACGCGCAGGAAAAGCTGGAGCGCATGCAACAAATCGCCCGAACCGTCGAAGTCCTCGGCGCCATCCGCGACGCGTACAGGAGCATTCAGCCTAAGCTGCGCAGCGAATTCGTCAAAGTGCTCCGCAACTTCGTGCAGCAAGTGCTTGACGGCTTGGTCGGCGGCGAAGCGCCCCTGTTGAACGTGGTTGTAGATGAGACTTACACGCCGTATGTAAAGAGTGAAAGCGGCACCGACAGGGAAGTTTCGAACTTGTCTGGCGGAGAACGCACATTGCTGGCTTTTGCCTACCGCTTGGGGCTTGGACAGCTAATCATGCAGTCGCGGACGGGACACGGCTTAAGCATGCTGCTGCTTGACGAGCCCACGGAAAGCCTCGGCAGAGAAGACGGCAGCATCGACCGCCTAGCAGAAGCCATCAGCCGATTTAAGGCAATAGAGCAGATAATCGCGGTAACGCACAGCGAAGCGTTTGCGGAAAAAGCCGAGCACGTAATAATTCTTGAAAAAGAGGCAGGAATAAGCAAAATATCCCTAGAAAGATAGCCCTTCACAATGCTTATGGGTAACCAAGATTTCTTGGCTCAATTTTTCTTGACAAACCAAAAACCAGCCTATTTGCCGCCTAATAGAAATTCGTTGCAGAAACCAGTAGGGGGTAGGTCACTATTGGCGCCTTCCGCCTCCAAAACCATGTTGTTTCCTTTATATAAGGGGCTATAGACTGCACCAAGCGCTAGAGAACAAACGCTCCAAGCACAACAGACTCAAATTCGAAAAACAGAAAAAACAAAAAGAAACTAAAAACGGGAAAAAAGTTGGTTAAGGCTGCCACTTATCAATGATGTATTTGGGGATTTCTGAGGAATCACGTGGTCCCACTTGAACCTTCCAGCCGCTTAACTCTTCGATTTCCCCGCTTATCCTCGAAGCCTTACCTGGAATGATTATTTTCCTGTGCTTAACCTTGTTCTCTATCCCCGTTTCTTTTATGGCATCCGCCACTTTTTCCGCTGTCAGTTTGCGCCCTGCAACACCGCTGTCCACCGCTGAACCCTCAGTCTCCACCACAATCAAGTAAGCATTAGTCTTAGAGTTCTCAATATCCGACGCCACAGTATAATACGTCAACGCAAAGTTCGTAGTGAACAACACAGGCGAATTCTCATCTGGCGTACCAAACACCTTCAAACCAGGCTCCACAGCCACAGGTTTCCGAGGATCAGTGTAAATGTTCTGCCGCAACACCGCGTTTGGAAGAAGCGACCAACCGTCATCACCGTGCATCACAAGAACATCAGCGTAACGAACAATCAACATAGCCGCCAAGTGAGCTTCACGCCACTTCACAACTTCATCCGCAGCTTCACCCTTGCCTATCCAAGCAACCATGGGAACACCCATCAACGGAAAACCAGCAAGCTCCTCACCAGCCTTGCACGCTGCTCGACGCAGCATAGTGAAGTTGTTCAACGTGTCAGCCAAACCCTCATTCGCGAAAGTGCCAGGATCCAAAACTAAATCTTGAACGCCATAAGCCAACAACGTCTTAACCAACGACGCCAGCACGTTCAAATCGTTAGGCGCAGAAACCACAAGCGGACAATTATACATCAACGCCAACTCCGCCATATCCTTCCAATTATCCACAGTAGCCGCATACAGCAAAGGCCTTGCTTTCGGCGCAGCCATTAAACCTGCTTCAGCCACGTTAGCGCTCAAAGTACACAGAATTAACGGCAACTTGGTGCTTTCAACAACTTTCTTAACAGCAGCCTTGAACTTTTCAGGTTCACCAGACGTAGAGCGCACAGCAATCATATCCAACTTAAGCGTGTAACCAATGTACTCATAGCGAAACTGCTCTGTCTTCTTTATGCGACCCAACAACTCCTCCTCAGACATCTCATCCGTCACATCAATCGCAATTGCCGTAGGATTGAAATACGTAAACTCGTGACGATACATGACAAGTTTCCCGCCGAGCTTAACCGCCTTTTCGCCTTCGCCAACGACGACTTCCTTAACTGGAGGTTTCAGCATTTCCTTCAGCTGACCATAAGCCTTCGCGTACTCCTTCTTCAACAACGGAAGACACTGGTCAACATTAACCTCACGGTTAACGATTTTTGTGGCGAAAGCCATGCAGTTTTCTTCGCCGCATTCCTTACAGTTGGTCTTTGGAAGAAGCTTGTAAATGTCAATGGGACTTAGTTCCTTTACTCCAGCTTTCCGTTTCTTTTCTCTTTCAGTCATACACAACCGCTCCTTTATGGTTTCAGGGAAACCCAATCAAACTTGGACACGTCAGCTTTCTTTCCGCTTACCAGTTGTCCAGTAACTTCCTTCAACGTCTTCACCGCAGCAGGATGCATCATCATAAACAAGTCCACACCAGCAAGCAAAAGCGTCAACGCAGTCGTAACTTCCCACAGTGGACCTCTGAGCTCACGAGGCTCCCACTCAGGCGCCATCTTCAGCCACGCTTCCCGCGCAGCCCAAGCGTTAGTAGTTCCAGAAGACATGGGATGCGCAAGTTCAGCGTCACCCATCAAACCAGCCAGCCTAGCTCGCTCCATGTTGGTGAAAGCGTAGTCCAAACCGTAACCTAGCGCTGCAGTCGTCAAGTCCATAACAATGTCTTCTCTACCCAGAAAATCATACAAACGCCTGTTAAGCTCACGCGCCAAATTCAAATCCATAGGAGTGAAAGACAACGCCACGTGACCGTTCTTCTTGACAAACTTGGCGCAACGCTCTACATCCATGTCCTGCGTTAAGGAACTAATCAGAAACCGTTCACCAGCAAAAGTCTCAGTTATTTCAGCGAAAACATTCGCGTCCTTAACTGGGTCACCGCAACCGCCAATCACCAACGGTACGTCAACTGCCTGCAGAATCTCCTCCACTGTTTTGACAGCATCCTTCGGCTGTGCATCCTTCAGCAACGGATCAATGCTGATCAAGTGAACCGTAACCATGTCCGCACCGAACTTTTCAACCGCAAGTTTAGCCCAAGCAGCAGGATCACCAATAACATCCTTCACGTGCATCTTAACAGCCTTAGACAACGGAACCTCCATGTCGAAAACGTCAAGCGTAACAACCGGCGAATGCACAATAGGACGTTCAAACGTGTAGAAAGCTGGTGCGGTCTCACCGCCGATGATTATTGAGCGCCCGCGTGTTCCGCCTTCGCCTTTAGTAGCGCCGAGTTTGACTTCGGTAATTGTGCCTGGATAAGTCTCGATTGGAGGCATAAACTGCGTTTTCATGAGCTCTGTAGGCTTGCCCTTTAGAGCAGCAGCCGCTTTCAGCTGGGGCATAAGTTGTCTAGGCAAAGCGCCAGATTCAAGCCACAGCTCCAAGTCGGCAACTTCCAGCTCGAAGTCTTCCAGTTCAATCTCCTGAAACTTGGCAAGAAGGTCCAGCAAATCAGGGCTGAAGTTTATTCCGCCATCTTCATCCTTTTTCTTTTTGTCAGCCAACAGGCTTCACCTTTAGCTTTTCTTCTCGTCTTTCATCGAACGGATAATGACTTTCTTAGCGTAG
>CAZUHG010000039.1:0-14681 GCA_964620515.1 uncultured Candidatus Bathyarchaeia archaeon | reverse complement strand
ATCGAAACTGACCCTGCTTACGGAAAATACCATTGGACTGGCCACCGCAACTGCAAGGTATCTCTTTCACCGCAGGAAGCCCAGAAATTCAGCAACATCTGCCCTGTGTGCCGCAGAAAACTCACGAAAGGCGTTGAGCAGCGCGTGGAAGAACTTGCTGACCGGCCTGCAAACTTTAAACCAGATAACACGCCAGGGTTCATGCGGTTGTTGCCTCTTTCGGAGATAATTGCAGCGGTGTTGGGTGTTGATTCGCCCTCAACTCAAGCGGTGTGGAAAATCTACAATGCTCTTATTGAAAAATTCGGCGACGAATATACGGTGCTTATTGACGCGTCTAAGGATTCGCTGACTGCAGTTGTGGCGGCGCCTGTTGCTGATGCTATCCTTCGAGTTAGAGACGGTTCAGTTAGAGTCGTTCCTGGATATGACGGTGTGTATGGGAAGCTTGTTTTGGGTGTGGATGCTTCATCAGAGGAGCATAGCAGCAGAGGCGTTCAACAGTTGAATCTTGCAGATTTCTGGTGAGCATGGACTTTCATGTTGTTTTTTGTGTTTTCGTGTTCGACAACGCAACGGCAATGCTTATTAAGTCGCAATATAAGCGATACTCTTTGGGATAGCTTTGGAACTCTCAACCAGAAAAAAAGAAGACCGAATCATCAGAATCATAGACAAAGTTCTGAAGCAAGTATTCGGCGAAGAAGCCACCGGTTTCATATACAAATACATAGAACAACAGTATTCTCTGCACCAAAGCGAATTTTCAGAAAAAATTGATGTTTTCGCAAAAGGACTTGAAGATTGCTTAAGCTCAGGCGCCTTTGTAGTTGAAAACAAAATCTTGGCAGATATCTACTCCGTGTATGGCACCTTCAACGAAGCAAAGTTTGAAAGCAAACCTGAAGAATACGATTTTGCCAGCCAAATGAAAATCGCAATGCGAAGAGCATAAACATCCACCCCTCTTTTACCAAACGCATCTTGATGAAAACTTGTTTTTGCTTTTGACTGAGACAAAACAATTTTATTCTATACCATTCATTACTCATATCTCAATTTGCTATTGAAGGTAGATGACTCTTGGAAGACGTTCTAGCTAACATAAACGGCGTAGCTGTCCAAAAATTTGGAGCCGAGTACGCTGAAACCCGCGCGCAAAAACTTTACAAAACAATGCTTACCCTGAAAGAAGGTCGCGTCGAAGCCGCAAAACAAGGCATCGAAAACGGGGTAGCACTGCGCGTACTTGTGAATGGCGCTTGGGGTTTCGCTTCAGTTGGTTCCCTGGACGCTGAAGCATTGGTGAGTGCGGTTTCTGACGCCTGTAAGATGGCTAAGACGGCAAGTTTGCGGCTGAAAACGCCGATAAAGCTTGCGGAAACCAAAACAGTGGAAGACCGTGTTCAGGTGAAACCGAAGAAAAACCCCGCAAAAATCCCGATGGAAGACAAGATAAACACCGCGTTGACAGTGAATAAAGCGACTTTAGGCTATGACAAGCGAATCAAAGGCTGCACGATAGACTACTTGGACTTAACTGGAACCAACTATTTCTCAAACAGCGAAGGCACACGCATAGAACAAGACAAACTCTATGTTTGGTCAAGAATAACCGCTACAGCCGGCAGCAAAGGCGTCTTCACCTTCAGCAGGGAAGAAATAGGATCCACAGCAGGCTACGAAGTGTTCGATGTGGACACCCCTGAAATGATAGGTGAAAAAGTGGCGAAGCGCGCAATCGAACAGCTTGGGGCTAAGTCACCTAAAGGCGGCAAATCTCAGGTGGTGCTGGGACCAAACGTCGTAGGCGTTTTCGTCCACGAGGCTTTCGGTCATCTCGCTGAAGCTGACTTGGCACTATCTGGAGGCCTATTGCAGAATAACCTTGGAAAGAAAATAGGGTCAGACGTAGTCACCTTTTATGATGACGGCACAATAGACGGCGCCTTCGGCTCTTTCAAATACGATGACGAAGGAGTTCCCACCCAGAAAACGCTCCTCATAAAAGACGGTGTCGTCACGGGGTTGATGCATAACCGTGAAACCGCGCAAAATTTCAATGCAGCGCCAACTGGCAACGCGAGAGCCGAGGACTTTCGAGTGGAACCTATCATTCGCATGCGCAACACGTTCATGGCGCCACGAGATTATTCTCTCGAAGAATTGGTTGAAGACATAAGCTCAGGCTATTACTTCAAAAGCTTCAGAGGCGGACAAGCCAACCTAGACGGCACCTTCCAAGTCGGCATCCAAGAAGCCTACGAAATAGTTAACGGTGAAATAGGTGAACCTGTCTGTAACGCTTCCATAAGCGGCAACACTCTTGAAACACTCTTCAAGGTTGACGCTGTTGGAAAAGACTTTGAGCTGTGGCCTGGAAGGTGCGGGAAAGGTCAAACCGCGTTTATATGCGACGGTGGACCCCACATAAGAGTTAAAGAGGTGATTGTCGGTGGCAGCGTTTGAAAAAGACCAAATGGTGCATTTGGCAGAAAACGCCGTGAGCATAGCCCTAAAAAAAGGTGCTGCGGAAGCTGAAGGCTTCGTTTATGAGGGGCAAGCCACGAACGTGGGCATAGAGAGAGGGCAAATCACCAAAAGCAACAGGATAATTGACCGCGGCGTAGGCATCCGAGTCGTGGTTAACAAGGCTGTAGGTTTTGCGTACACCAACATAGTAAAGGGGCAAAATGTCCTCGAAGACACGATTCTTAAGGCTTTAAGCGCCGCAAAGGCAAGCAGACCCGACCAAGACTGGAAAGGTCTTCCAGAAAAGAAGCCTTATGCTACCACCGAAAAAACTTTTGACCGCAAAATCCTTGAACTTCACTCTGAAGGTCTGGTGGAATTAGCTTCCAGCATGTTGGACGCCGCTATGGGCGTAAACAAGCGTGTTTTCCCAATTGAAGGCGGTGCTGGTGTCGCTTATTTATCAAGTGCCATAGCCAACTCGAATGGAGTTGCAGGCTTTGACAGAGGAACCATAATTGAATGCAGCTTAGCGGCGGTAGCTAAAGAAGGAAACACAGTGACGCCAGTGTGCTTCGAATTCAACGCTGGAAGAGTCTATGACGTTAATCCCGCATGGGTTGGAAAAGAAGCAGCGCAGTTGGCAGTTGCCGCCCTAAAAACTAAACCAATCAAAACGGCAACAACCAAACTGATATTAACTCAGTTTGCACTGCAAGAGTTACTTCATTTCACGTTGATTAATGCGGTAAAAGCCGATAACGTTCAGAGAAACCAGTCGCCCTTTCAAGGCAAAATCGGCGAAAAAGTTGCGTCAGAAAACATCACAATCTGCGATGATGGTCTATTTCAGGGTGGGCTTCGCACATGGGCGTTTGACGGCGAAGGGGTCCCTCAGCAGAAAACAACGCTTGTAGAGAAAGGTGTGCTGCGCAACTTCTTATACGACAACTACGCCGCGAAAAAGGAAGGCAAAGAAAGCACGGGAAACGCCTCAAGAGCTGGATACCTGTCAACACCCAGCATAGAGACCACAAACTTCCACATCCTGCCGGGGAACAAGACGGCAGACCAGCTTATGAGCGAAGTAGACGATGGCTTGATAATCTACTACTTGCAAGGCGCTCACAGCAGCAACCCTGTCAGCGGCGAATTCTCCGTCGTAGCCACACCCGCATGGAAAATCAGCAAGGGCAAAATAGCGCACGCAACACGCGGCGTCATGTTGGCCGGCAACATCTTTGAAGTGCTGAAAAACGTGAGCGTGACCGCTAACAATGAAAGGCAAATGGGTCAGCTGGTTGCGCCTTGGATTCTCGTCGAAAACGTTAGAGTAATCGGAAAATGAAAACATTCCCTTTCGATAACGGGTTTACCCGCAAGCGCTCTCAACGCTATTTATAGTTCCTTTATACAGGGTAAAATTCGTTGCGCTTTGCGCTTTTCGTTTCAGTTTTCTATTTGTGTTGACAGTTTTGTGTCGATGATATTTATAGCCTGTTGTGTTCACTATGTATCGCTTCTAAAAGATTGGGGGAGTTGATGTGGCTGAAACGCGTGCAGCAGCGGTCTTGCAGATACTGCGGCAAACACTAGCCATGCCTATGTGGAGCAAATCGAAGAGTGCCCCGTTTGAAACGTTGATTGTTACGATTATTTCACAAAACACGGCGGACAGAAACACTGCAAGAGCCTTCGAACGCCTCTCGAAGCGGTTCGAAATCAAGCCCGAAGTGCTGGCGAAAGCAGAAACCAGCCAAATTGAAGATACCCTGCGCGTTGGCGGTCTCTACAGGAACAAAGCTAAAACAATAAAGACAGTTTCAACAATTATTCTCGAAAAATTTCACGGCTCCATACAGCCCATCTTGTCGTTGCCTCTTGAGGAGGCAAGAAAAACACTTATGGCGCTTCCAGGGATAGGACCGAAAACAGCGGACGTGGTTTTGCTCTTTTCTGCGAAGCAGCCCACGATTCCAGTGGATACTCATGTGAATCGCGTGGCAAAACGTTTAGGTTTTGCGCCTGCAAACGGCGACTACGAAGTGGTACGCATGAGTCTCCAATCGCTTTATAGTCCACGCGACTATTTGGCAGTGCATGTGCTATTGATTGCGCACGGACGACGATATTGCAAAGCTAGGCGCCCATTATGTGCGCAATGCCCAGTGAGCATGTACTGCCCGTCAAAAGGATCATGGGATAAAAATGACTAAGCTACCGAAAGAAGCCGCAGAGTATTTTCCTTACGCAAGCGTGCGCCCTCACCAAGACCATTTTATAAAAACTGTATTCGACGCCGTTAAAGAGCAACGTTCAGTTCTCATTGAAGGCAGCAACGGCTTGGGAAAAACCATTTCAGCAATTTCCGCGTGTCTCCCAACCGCGGTTGAGAAAGATTTGAAGATACTGTACGTGGCTCGGACTCACCGTCAGCATGATCGTGTGATAGAAGAATTAAGAGCGGTTTTCAATAAGCATCATGTTTCAGGCATTTCGCTTCGTGGACGCAACCAAATGTGCCTCAACAATTTTGCGGCTAAAAACGCTTTCGATGCAAAATCACTCATGGAAGTTTGTGAACTGCTGAAAGCAAAAGGCAGGTGCCCCTATCATAAGGCTCCAGAGGAGCAAAAGTACGAGTACCTTCAACTTCAACAGCAGATAGCTGAGCGTCCTTACAAAGCGTCTGAAATCCAACAAGTCTGCCGAAGAAAAGGGGTTTGCCCTTATGAACTTGTCAAAGCTGCCCTCTCAGATGTCAAAGTCGTTGCGCTGAGTTACCTGTACGTCTTTGACCGTGCAATTCGCACCACGTTTCTCAAACACCTTGATTCGCAACTGCAGAAAATTATATTAATCGTGGATGAAGCTCACAATTTGCCCGAAACAGCCATCGACATCGCAAGCAGCAGCTTATCCCTTTTTGTTTTGAAACAAGCAGAACTCGAAGCCAAGAAATATGAAAACAAAGAAATTGAAGCTTTCGCCAACTTTTTCAGAAAAGAAATCGAAAAACTGACAGAAAACATAAACAGAGAGGAAGTAATCTCTCCCGAATCCATAATAGAAATCCTCCAAAAACAAGGAAGCATAGCAAACCCTAGAGAATTTTTCGAGCAGTTGAATGAGGTTGGTGGTTCAATCAGGCGAAGCTTGCTTGCTGAGGGGAAAAATCCGCGTTCTTACATTCACGGACTGAGCGAGTTTCTACTTCGGTGGCTGGAAACACTGGGCGACGAATCTTTCGTGAATGTTGCAAGCAGATACACCACCAGAGATAACGTGAAAACCGCAAAGCTGGAGATAGTTGCGTTAGACCCTTCGAAGGTCACAGCGCCAGTTTTCTCATCTACCTACTCCAACATAATTATGTCTGGCACTTTGCAACCCTTACAAGCATACGCGCAATTGACAAAACTTCCTGAAGACACTGTGCAGTGCATTGTGCCCTCACCCTTTCCAAAAGAACACGTACTCTCCCTTGTTTGCCTCGGCGTTTCAACCGCCATGGAAAAAAGAACTCCTGCCATGTACCAAACGATGATTGAAAGAATAAACGAAGTGGTGCAGAACACGCCGGCAAACACTGGAATTTTCGCCGCCTCCTTCGAAGTGTTAAACGCCCTTGTCGCCGAAGGATTAGAGGCAGCGTTGGATAAACCGCTTTTTCATGAGCGCAGAGGAATGAGTTCTAAAACAAACGAAAAAATAGTAGCTGAGTTCAAAGCCTGCGGCGAACATGACGGTGCAGTGTTCCTTGGCGTTCAAGGTGGAAGAACTTCCGAAGGCGTGGATTTTCCAGGCGACCAGATGAATTCTGTAATAATCGTAGGCGTTCCCTACGCGGAACCGAAGCCAAGAGTGAAAGCGCAAATAAGTTATTACGAAAAATGTTTTCCCAACTTGGGGCGCGAATATGGTTACGTTCTTCCTGCAATGAAAAAAGCGTCTCAAGCCGCTGGGAGACCAATAAGAACTCTTGAGGACCGCGGTGCCATAGTTTTTCTGGACTACCGTTTTGCCACTAGCTACTGCCGCGGCTTTCTGCCCTCATGGATGAGTGGTGGATTGAAGGTTTTGCCATACGGCGATAAAGTTTTAGCTCAAGAAATTCACGGTTTTTTCAAACTTTAACTTGCGTTCAATCGGTTGCTTCATTTGTTTTTCTCCGCGGATATATGTGACCAGCACGTCCAGCTATACGTATGGCTGAAGCTATGTCTCTAAGCCCTCGCCTATGCTTGTTATGGTTTAGATCGCGGTTTGTTCCTGCTTCACTCACCACTTCTAAAGCCACTTCAGGCGGCAAGGCGGCGTTCAAGGTTTCTAAAAGGTCTTTGTACGCTGGAACGCCGCTCCCGATTTTTATGGAAACCGCAGTTGAGGCGACATCAACGTTTTTTATGACACCACTGATCTTACTCAGCACTTCTTGAATGCTGAAACAGTTTCCTGTTTCGTTAACTTTACCGTCGGCTATAACTGCTAACCCAAACACTTCGCCTGGGTCTACACCTATAACAATCCTTTCGTAGGTTTTTTTTCCCTGAAGGATTTTCACTACTTCATTTACTAAGCTGTCTGGTTCCGTTTCACCGTCGTAAACCAACACTTTTTCATGGTTTACCAGATGCTTTTCCTTCTCGGTAGTTATAACCGCTTTGACTTCGGTGTGCACGGTTTCGCCGGGAACCAAGCTGATGAAGGGAATGTTCCTCTCTTTCAGTTCGTTTACTATTAAGAAGTAGGCTTTTCCCTGAACTGTGGCAACCGCAACTTCTGCCTTCATACAAACTTTCTATACGTGTGCAGTTTTAAAGGTTAACTGTGGCGGCGTCTTCTATAGTAAGCGAAAAATGGAGTTAACTGGGATTGGCATCTAAACGAGCCAAAGTCTTTTTCCAGTTTATTTTGTTTTATACTTGCGTTTCTTGAAGTAGAATAGAAAACCCGACCCCACAAAAGTTACTGTTGCCACCGAAGTTACGATCAATATCGTTGAGAAAGGCACTGGCGTTTGTTGACTAGATGTGCCTTCCGTTTTCTGCTGAGACGGTTCATCGGGTGTTGTTGTAGGAGAAGGCGAAGACGGCGGTTCTTGACTCTCAGCAGGAGGTGCACTTGGAGACGGTGCAGGCGTTGCGTTTGGAGATGAAAATGTTGAAGAGGAGGAAGATGGGGACTGAGAGGGAGTGGGTGACGGAGTTGGTGTGGATTCTGGAGGGAGTTGGGGTGTGCCTATCGCGTAAATGGTTCCATCTCCTGTGCCTACATAGATGACGCCGCACGCGATTGCAGTTTGCCCTCGGATGTAGCTGCCAGTTTCGTATTGCCATATTTCTTCTCCTGTCAGTGCGTCTAACGCATAGATGTTACCGTTGCCTGCTCCTACATAGATAACTCCAGCTACGATTGCAGGGGATGCTTGTACATACATCGGTGTTGAGTGCCAAATTTCTTGGCCAGTGCTAGCGTTCAGTGCATAAACGCCGCTTCCGGTGGAAGTATAAACTGTGCCGTTATTGTAAACTGGGGATGAGGTGAAAGAATGCAGATCTGCTGTGGTGTGGTTCCAGATTTTGTTTCCGCTGAATGCATCAACAGCAAAAACGTTCCCAACACTTGAGGTTACGTATACTACACCATTGGCAACAGCAGGAGAAGAGGAAAGGCTTTCATAGGGATAGTTTTCGAGACAGTTTAACTTCCAAATCAGGGTGCCTGTTGTCGCGCTTAATGCATAAAGGTAGCCGTCATCCGAGCAGACGTAGACTACGGTACCAACAACGGCAGGAGAGGAGAGAACGTAATCACCTGTTTCGAACTTCCATACTTGTTGACCGTCGGAGACTCGAAAAGCGTAGAAGCTGTGTTCCACAAAAGAACCTATATAAATCATCCCTCCTGAAACTGCTGGTGAAGAGTCTAGAGCGGAAATCTTAGGAGACTGCCAGATTTTTGCTCCAGTGTAAGCGTTTATTGCATAAACGCCATTAATGCTGCCTATGTAGACTACGCCATCAACAACTACTGGAGAAGAAAGCGTGCTTGAGCCTAAGTTGAATCGCCAATAGCATGTTCCATCGTAAGCGTCCAAAGCATATACAAAACCGTTCTGTGAGGCATCATATACTATTCCGCCGACGACTGCGGCAGAAGAAGTTATACCATTCATAATAGATCCCTTATCTACGGAAAACTTCCAAAGCAAGCTGTTGCTAGTTGGAGATACGTTATCGGATGTACCTGAGCGCTGTAGGTCATGCATGAACATTGGCCAAGAAGTAGTCGCGTCGACAACGACTGTAAAGTTGGCGGACGCAGATAAACCCAAACTATCCGTAATTATTATTGGATAATTACCAGGATGAGAGGCGACTGGAATTGTTGCTGTGGCTGAAAAGTGACCAAGCGAGTCTACTTCCGAACTGCTTAAAGCAATATCAACTCCACCGAAGGTTGCAGTGATCTTTGAGCCTGCTGTGAAGCCGCTTCCAGACACTGTCGTTATTGTGCCTGCGAGACCAAAAGCTGGGAAGAGTAAAATTGAGGATTGGGTTGCTTTGCCGAAGGCACAGAGGTAGCCGTTGTTGTTCCTTATGTATAGAATTCCATTGGCGACCGCAGGTGATGAAGTTGTGCCGCCATTACTCATGGTGTAATTCCATATTTCGGCGCCTGTAGCTGCATTTAGTGCGTGCATGACGCCGTCACTTCCTGCCAAGTAAACATTTCCCCCAGCAACAGCGACAGAGGAGCCCATCCCCGGAGAGGTGGGATAATTCCAGATTTTAGTGCCTATTTTAGCGTTGAGAGCAAAAACACCTTGGTGACCGCTTCCGAGATAAACAATGCCGTTGGAGACTACGGCAGTTGTGTGAGGACTTTGTCCAATGGGGTAGCTCCATATGGGTTCCCCGGTTTCAGCGTTTAGGGCGTAAAAGAGGGTGCTTCCAGAGGCGACGTATACAATACCGTTGATAACTGCTGGAGCATTATCTGTGTTACTTTCAAATTGAAGGTCACGACTCCATCTGAGCGCTCCTGTCTCGGCATCTAAAGCATACACATATCCAAACTCACTAATGTAAACGGTGTCGTCAACCACTATTGGAGAGCCATCTCCGTTGCCGCCAAGAGATGAGCGCCAAATTACTGAACCAGTTAAGGCGTTTAACGCAGTAACATTACCTGTTGAACGTGCATAGTAGACTCCTTTAACAACGGCAGGAGAAGAATAGCTCCAGCCAGCCGAAAAATTCCATATTTCTTCGCCAGTGGCTGCATCCAAAGCGTAATCCATGCCATACCAAGTTCTAAAATAAACCACTCCGTCTACAACAATTGGTGAAGAGACAGAAGACCCATCAGCCGTATGGTTCCACAGTTTGGTACCGCTGGAGGCGTTTAACGCATACAGGTATCCATCATCTGAGCCAATGTAAACTACGCCGTCTACTATAGCAGGCGATGAACCAACTATGGAAAAAGCGTCTTCATCCCTGAGCAAATCTGTTGTCCATAGCAAGTCATGGGCAACTGGTGCCATGTTGTCGGGAGTGCCAGAGTTTGCGGCGTCATAACGAAACATTGGCCAATCATAGCCAACTGAATCCGCCACCGCAATATCGACAAAACTCAATGTTTCAACTGCTGAAAACAAAATTACTAATATGAGCATTAGTGCCAACGTTTTTCTTTTCATAAACACCAATCCTTTCCATGTTCAATATCGCGTTGTTTTTGGCGGTAAAAAGCGTTTTTATCAAGGTTTCTTGACTAAATGAGGCTGAAACAGCGTTTTTTAGTCAAACTTTCTTGACAAAGCAGCATAAACCTTAGTCAAGGTTTCTTGACAAAGCCTATTTGGATCCTAATAGAAATAGCATGCAGAAACCTATAGGGGGTAGGTCACTATTGGCGCTTCCCGCAACCAAAAATGACCATAACAGTTTTAAGTCCAACTTGAAATCTTCAACGAAGGATCGATTAGCAATGGACACTTGGCGCTTAATCCCGCTTGAAACTCATAACGCTTTTATGAACATGGCAATTGACGAAGCCATCCTGCAGGCGCGTACAGAAAACCTTGTACCCAACACTTTACGCTTTTACCAATGGCAACCTAGCGCTGTCAGCATAGGTAAAAACCAAAACCCGCAGCAAGAAGTTTACTTGGATAACTTGCGCGAAAATGGGGTTGACTTGGTTCGCAGAGCAAGCGGTGGTGGCGCCGTTTACCATGATTACCTAGGGGAAGTCACCTACAGCGTAACCGCCAAGGTGAGTGATTTAGGCACCAATGATGTAGTCAGCGTTTACTTTAAAATTTACGAGGCAATAACTGATGCGTTGCGGCTTTTGGGGGTGCCAGCGGATTTTAGCAGTGGCGATGCAAAAAACTGTCCCAACTTGACTGTTAAAGGTAAGAAGATTTCTGGAAGCAGCCAAGCAATCACTCGTGGCATTGTTCTCCAGCACGGTACGTTGTTGCAGAGTGTGGATTTGCCAAAAATGTTTACGTTGCTTAAACTGAAAACAGCCACATGCGCCCAAGCAACTGATATTGCCAAGCGCAAGATAACCAGCATCCAAGACGAGTTAGGTCACGCTGTTATGTCAGAAACAGTTGCCAACGCATTATCGCAGGGCTTCAAGGCAACGCTAAAAATCCATCTAAGTCAAGGTGCGCTGACTTTATATGAGCAAGCGCTCGCAAAAAAATTCTGCACGCAAAAATACGCAACTGACGACTGGAACCTGAACGGCAAAACCGCTTAAGCCTTCTCTTTATGCCAGCGTACACCTTGCGCTGTGTCCTCAATAGCAATGCCCATTTCTTTAAGCTGTGCTCGTATTGCGTCGGCTTCTTTCCAGTTTTTGGCTTTTCGGGCTGCTTCTCGTTTCTGAACTAGTGCATCAATGTCTTGCGGCAGGGCTTCTTCAACTTCCACCTTGCCAATCACGCCTAAGACGTTGTCAAGCTGCATCAGTAATCCACCAACTTCAGCTGCTTCCTCCTTGCTCACGGCATTAGCATCAAGCAAGTTGTTTACTTCTCGAACGAAGTCAAACAGTGCTGCCAGTGCGATGCTTATGTTTAGGTCGTCGTCCATTGCGTCGCCGAAGCCTGCTTGTACGTGGGTTACTAGTTTTTGGATTTTGTCTTCGCTGTCTTTGCCGTCTGAATCGTGCAGTCGGCGAACAAGGTTTCTTAGCCTGTCAATGGCACCTTTTGCTGAGTCTAAGCCTTCAAACGTGAAATTGAATTGCTGCCGATAATGTGTGGATAAGAGCAGGTACCGTATTGCGGTGGGGTCGTAGCCTTTAGCTAGTAGGTCTCTTAGGGTGTAAAAGTTGCCGAGTTGCTTCGCCATCTTTTTGCCCTCAACCAGCAAGTGCTCGTTGTGAAGCCAGTAATTCACAAACTGTTTACCTGTTGCTGCTTCGCTTTGGGCAATTTCGTTTTCGTGATGGGGAAACATGTTGTCAACTCCACCACAGTGAATGTCTAAGGTGTCTCCCAGGTATTTCATGGACATGGCGGAGCATTCGATGTGCCATCCAGGTCTTCCTTTGCCTAGTTCGGTTTCCCAGTAAACTTCGCCGTCTTCTTGTGTCCAAGCTTTCCAGAGTGCGAAGTCTTGTGCTTCTTCTTTTGCGTATTCATCTGTTTTTACGCGTGCGCCGGTTTTGAGTTCGGCGATTTTGATGTGGCTGAGTTTGCCGTAGTTTTTGAATTTTTTTATGGCGTAGTAGATGGAGTTGTCTGGGGCTTTGTATGCGTAGTCTTTTTGGATTAGCTTTTTTATTAGCGCCATCATTTCGGGGATGTGATCTGTGGCTTTTGGGTAGTAATCGGCTGGTTTGATGTTCAGGGCTTTGATGTCTTCGAAAAACGCTTTTGCGTAGTGTTCGGTGTACTTTTCCAAGGGGATCTGCTGTTTTTGGCTGCCGCGGATGGTTTTGTCATCTACATCAGTTAGGTTCATTACGTGCGTGACCTTGTAGCCACGGTATTCCAGCCAGCGCTTCAGCAAATCCTCGAACAGGAAGGCACGAAAATTGCCAATGTGTGCGTAATCGTAAACGGTGGGTCCACACGTGTACATTCGTACTTTGCCCACTTCAACAGGAACAAACGCTTCTTTTCGACGAGTCAACGTATTAAAAAAACGAATACTTGCAGCTGAAGCGTTCATTTACTATCCTCTGTGAAAATACACGGATAGAAATTATTTAAGCATTCCAGTGCACCTCTAGCGCTTGGAACAGTCTATACCCCCCTTATTCAAAGGAACTATTCAAAGGGTTGACAGCGCAGTTCATCGTTTCGGAAAAGACTATGATGAAGAATTTGTGTTTACTCGGCTTGAACATTGCCAAGAGGTTGAAACGTTGTTTGTGCATTGGAAATGCTGAAAACGTTTAAATTCGGTCGAAAACAGCAATAGTAAAGGAAAAAGAAGATCACGGGCCCGTAGCTCAGCCAGGTTAGAGCGCCAGGCTCATAAGATGCCCAGTTGGGCGCTGAGAGACCTGTTGGTCGGGCGTCCGAATCGCCCCGGGCCCACTACAGTTGCTTCTGCAATTTTTCATGTGAACCTGTTCAAACAAGTAACACATTTATCTTTCAAACTGCTTAACATTTTAAGAACTGCAATGAAACGTGTCAGTGTGCTTCTACTTGCAATTTTACTTCTTTCTGGCGCCTTATCATACACGGTAGTGTACTACAGTTTGAACAGCGCTAACAATGAGTTCTTTTTCGGAGTTTCTTTCGGGCAAAAAACCGCTGAAGAAGCGAAGCTTCTGATAGACGAAGTGAAGAATTACACGAACTTTTTCCTAATAAATTCGTGGTCCATAAGCATAAACGAAACTGCTCTCAACGAGGTCTGCGAATACGCAGTGGAAGCTGATCTCAAGTTTATGGTTTTCTTTGATTTCGTCTCTCGCGTAGGATATCCGTGGCATCAAACATGGTTAGATACAGCGAAAGAGCGGTTCGGCGATAAATTCTTGGGTGTTTACCTTTATGATGAGCCAGGAGGAAAACAGATAGACCGTGGGCAGTGGCGCGGAGGAGAATTGGCAAGAGACGCTTTCATAAACGTGTCTGACTATAGTGACGCTGCAAACCGCTTTGCCAACAGTATATCTTCAATGAACAGCACAATAGACGTAAAGAAAAGAAGCATTCCAATGTTCACCTCCGATTATGCTCTTTACTGGTTTGACTACATGGCGGGTTACGACACGGTTTTTGTGGAGTTGGGATGGAATCACAGCACAACACAGCACATAGCTCTCTGCCGCGGCGCAGCCAACATGCAGGGTAAAGACTGGGGCGCCATAATCGTGTGGACTTATTATGAGCCGCCTTACTTGGCAAGCGGACCAGAAATGCTCGAAGAAATGTTAACTGCTTACCATGCAGGAGCAAAATACGTTATCGTATTCAATTACGCAGAAGATGAGGAAACAGGAGAGCCATGCTGCATATTAGAGCCTCAACATTTTGAGGCTATGCAGGAGTTCTGGAGATACACCCGCGATAATCCAGAGCAGCGTGGGGCAACGGTGGGGCAGGTGGCTTTTGTTCTTCCGAAAGATTACGGTTGGGGCATGAGACGCCTAGAAGACAACATCTGGGGCATCTGGCAGCCAGACGAAAAGGCACCGTTAATTTGGGAGAACATGAACAAGCTGATATCCCAATATGGGTTGCAATTAGATATAATCTACGATGACGCCAAATTCAACTATAAAGAAAAATACGCCGCCGTGTACTTATGGAACGCAACCATCAATTGAGACAGGCAAAGTGCTGTGTTAAGTTAGCCAAATTCTTTCACGATTTCGTCAACCGTCATTATTTTCGCGTTGTAAACGTACTCCAAATACTTTAGACCTTGGTCTTGATCTTCCTGAGTGAAAGCTTCCACGCCATCTTTGGCGATTATTATCGTGTATCCTCTGAAGAAAGCGTCGGCAGCCGTGTGCCTAACGCACATGTTCGTATGCAAACCGCCAAGTATAACCGTTTTCGCGCCTTCCCCCTTGTACAAGCTTCGCAGAAGCGGATCCAACCCTGTCTCGTAGAAGCCACTGTAAGTTCGTTTCTCCACAATGTAATCCTTCGCGGATTGCTTGAGTTCGGGAATAACCTCAGCGCCCTCGGTACCTTTTATGGCGTGTTTTCC
>CAZUHG010000038.1:0-14727 GCA_964620515.1 uncultured Candidatus Bathyarchaeia archaeon | reverse complement strand
AAGTCGTAACAAGGTGGCCGTAGGGGAACCTGCGGCCGGATCACCTCCTAAGAAACGATTTGCCAAGTTGGAGGAGCAAGGAGAGCATTAGCGGAAACGTCAAAGCCCAATAATACATGTAGATTTCTAGATTATGTCTTTGTTTGTTGCCGTTCTGGACTGTGCGAGAAGATTACCTTCTCCCTTACACACATCTTGGATGAGCCTAAAATGGGTTTCAAATCTAATTCTGTTCTCTATTATTGTTCGTATTCGGATTATAGCTGAGTAAATGTCTGTATTTTGATTTCCTAAAGGTTTTATGCCAGTTAAGCGACAATGCTGACAGAGGCAACAAAATTCGGCATGTGGAACCTGAGTTTGGAACAACTGGGCGAAGTTGACCGGCGGCAAGCTGCGGCATCCCTCCAGTATCCCTCCTTCAGAACCGCTTAGGCACCGCCATCAACTCGCCCAACCTTTTTTTAGTTTAAGCAGAACTGCCCATGCGTTTGCCGGCAGCCCTAAATATGCGCTGCATTCATGGTGCACAGTCTCTGAGCTGGGTTTGCGTTTTCGGAAATGCTAAAATGCCGCAGAAACATCTCTACTTTAACGGGTGTTTAGCGTAATGCGCCATAACGAGTTAAGGAAAGATTATTTGTTAAACCGCTGGGTCGTAATCGCCACCGAACGCAGCAGAAGACCCACAGACTTCGCCAAACAAAAAACCGAGTCAACCCAAGCCAGCGTCTGCCCCCTCTGCGTGGGCAACGAGCACATGACGCCGCCAGCTGTTTTGCTCTACCTGAAACAGAACGGAGAAATAAAAAAAGACAAAGACCATAACGGTCAGCGCCCTAAGAACTGGCTGGTCCGAGTCATTCCAAACCTTTACCCCGCTTTCGCTCCGCCAAAAGAAGAGGCTGAGCAACTGCAAGTAATGAGCAGCGAAAATTTCGGCCACGCTGTTGGACACCATGAGGTTTTAGTTGAATCACCGAACCACGACGAAGACCCAGCAGACGCTGAACTGCCGCAGCTAACACGCCTAATCAACGCGTACATTGACAGGCTTAAAGTGCTAGCGGCAAAACCCTACGTGCGGTACGTTTCAATTTTCCGCAACTACGGCAAGGAAGCAGGCGCTTCGCTTTCGCATGCCCACAGCCAAATAATCGCCACGCCCACCGTTCCCCAAATCGTCGAAGAAGAGATGGCGGCAAGCAAAGCCTTCTATGATCAACATCAAAAATGCGTCTTCTGTGACATAATGGAAAAGGAAACAAAAAGCTCACGACTAATTCTCGACAACGCGCACTTCGTGGTTTTTGCACCTTACGCCAGCGTGAATCCTCTAGAATTCTGGATAATGCCGAAAAAACACGCCGCAAACATCCTTAACATGACGCATGCTGAAATCAAAGCGTTCGCCGAAACATTGAAAACAAGCCTAAAAGCGCTAAAAGACCTCGTAAACGACCCGCCATACAATTACGGTTTTCACCTTGCCCTAAACCCAGAGGCGGAAAACTATTACCATTGGCACCTAGAAGTCTACCCTAAACTAGCCATCTGGGCAGGATTCGAAAAAAACACGGGAATATACATAAACACCGTCACGCCAGAAACTGCAGCGGCAGAACTCAGAAAAACCATAAGCGCTTAGACTTGCAGAACCTCTTTTTCATGTTTCGGCCTGACCTGCAGCACGTCTTCCACGTAAGCCCGTAAAGGCTCCGCTACGCTCCATGCTTGGGCGATGCAGCCTCTAGGCGTGTGCGGCGGGTCTCCATCAAAAACCTCGCTTATAGTGCCGAGTCCTGCCTGAGTAATCTGCTGAGTAAACAAGGGCACGAGACGATTATTCAATTCGTAATCACTGTTACTTTTCGCTTTACGGCAAGCAGTCACGTATGGTCCAAGCAGCCAAGCCCAAACCGTGCCATTATGATACGCTTGGTCTCTGCTTCGTCTATCGCCAACGTACCTGTCCTTGTACCGCGGGTCGCTTCGCGCAAGGGTTCGCAGACCACAAGGCGTCAGAAGGTCACTTTGCACCGCGTCAACAACTTGCTTTCTCTTAGCTTCATTGAGCATTGTGAAGTCTAAAGCCGCCGCGATTACCTGATTGGGTCTCAAAGCAGCGTCAGCGCTGGCGTCTACAACATCGAAAAGGCAGTGTTTTTCAGTGTTCCAGAACTTCAGGTTGAAGCTTGCTTGCGCTTTAGCCGCCATCCCAGCATAGTTTTCAGCTAGGCGTTTCTCTTCAAACCTGTCAGCTAACCGCTGCATAGTTCTTAACGTGTTGTACCATAAGGCTTGGATTTCTACAGCTTTTCCCGCTCTCGGCGTAACCGCTGCGCCGTCCACTTCAGCGTCCATCCATGTGAGCCGCGGACCATGAGCGAGTAAGCCGTCGCTGTCCACGCGTATGCCAAACGCAGCGCCTTTCTTGTGATTCTCAATGATTGCCTTAAGCTCTTCCCACAGTTGCTGCTGAACGAACTTGAAGTCGCCCGTGTACTTCAAAAACTGCAGAACAGCGTTAACATACCACAATGTGGCGTCGACCGTGTTGTACGCTGGTTCTCCACACTTGTCATCTACACAGTTGGGAATCAAACCTTGCTTGCACTGGCACAGGAACTCGAAGAGAACCTTCCTCGCGTCTTCAAATCTGCCAGTTGCAAGCATCAAGCCTGGAAGAGAAACGAAAGTGTCTCTGCCCCAAGTTTCAAACCAGAAGTAACCAGCTATAACCGATTTTCTGTCGCCCGCACCTTTAACTATGAAGGCGTCCGCGGCTGAAAGAATCCAATTCAGCCAGTCGCTTGCTGGCACTTCGCTGTGTGCGCCGTAAAACTTTGTTAACAGGTTCTCGCGTTGCGCAATCTCGGATTCAAACTGGTCGTTAACGTCGTGCATCGCGCTGCCGAAGGCGTCCAATATTGCATGGCACTCTTGGCTGTTTTCGCTTGCCGCTGTGACTATGGCGAAGTCTTTTTCCCGTTTATGAGGTACCAGCACTTCAAAGTATCCTGGCTGGTAACAGTCGTCTGAGCTGCTTTCGCCTCGGCTGGCTTCTTCACGGTAGTACAAGCGCTCTATCCACGTTGGTTTCTCGTTGAATTCGCCCGCCGTGGAGCGTACTGCAACTGTGGCTTTCGGAGCGTTAAAGGTAACTTCCACTTCTCCGCGGTTTTGCTGCTGGCTGAAGTTCAGCGGTTTTCTCCACCTGTCTACGACCGAGTGAAAATGCCTACCGGTGAGTAACGGGTAAACTCTGATTTTGGCTTCAACGCCGCTTCGGTTCAGAACTCCGTATGTTACTGCCACAGCGTTTTTCTCTTTAGGCATGAAAATCGTCTTTTCAACTTTGACGTCTTGCGCCTCGTAGACGTATCGTGGAAAGGAATTCAGCGAAAAATCCTTTAGGAAAGCGTATCCTTGCGGGAAAATCTTGCCGTGAAACTCGTTAGCGCCAAGCGTGTAAACGCTGTTGCCCACTGAAACCTCTTCATCCAGCTTTGCAAGACACACGGTGCGGTCGCCAGGCGGATGCAACGCGGCTACAAGCAAACCGTGATATTTCCGCGTGTTTATGCCTAAAACAGTGGAAGAAGCGTAACCGCCTAAACCGTTCGTTACAAGCCACTCTTTCTGTAGAGCTTCATCAAAACTTGAAAACGCTTCTCTGGTGATGTTTATAGCTGGCAATTTCATTTAGGGCATCAGCTTGGCAATATTCTTATGCCGAGGTGCACTGAAATAGTTTGCTACTGGATTACACTTAGTCCTAAACAGTAGAAAATGAGGCTTTTTCAGCTTAAGTTCAGTTAAGGTTTCAGCGTAACCCATGCCCTTCGCAAAAACAAGCTCCGCCGCATCATAAACTTTCAGAAACTCAGGCGACACTTCCTTGATTAAGAGTCCGACAGCGTCAGTACCTGTGGTCACCACCTCGTCTGCGAGTTTGCCCATTCCAGAAGGCTCCACGTCCTCTAACGTGGCGTCGTTAAGCACGGGACCGCCTTTAACAACGTAAGTCACCTTTAACCCCATGTTCTTTAACTGTTCAACCAGCAAGGTGTCGAAAACGATTTCGCCCGCATTATCCGCCAAAAAAAGAACACTGCGCGCTTTTTTCGCTAACTCATAAGCTTTGTCTATGTCGTCTACAACCAAGTCTTTGGCTGCTTCTCTGAAGCTTTTCGTTAACGTACTTAAGGTGAAACTGTGTCCTGGAATGTCAAATTCCATTATGTTGCCCACCATTGCGCACAAACAGGCTTTCTTGAACCTGTCCTGCTGAGTGTAACCTGCTTCTACAAACTTTCTTGCTTTAGGCAATAATCGCATGGCGCGTTCGTTACTGATTTTCTTGCTTCGCTTGTAGGGGTCATTGCTGCCTGTTAACTGCTTTATTAGGCGGTCTCTTTTCGTGCCTATATCCGCCGGAACAGTTGTAGGTTTGAACTCCCTGTTTAGCAGTTTTGTAACTTCGTTAATGGCTCGAAAACGTAACGCGGGATTAGTTGTAGCTTGATAAGTTTCTGCTGTTGCCCTCGAAAGCAAGCAAGCGGCGCATTCTGCTTCAACTTTCACGATGCTCACACAAGATTATCGTTTTGTTGCGTCTGCAAACTCTCGCAGTATGCTATAAGGGTCTTTCGCTTTCACGATGGCGCTTGCAGCAAGCACACCTTGCGTTTTCAGCTTCAACGCTACTGCAACATCTTCGCCATGGCTTATGCCAGCACCGCACAAAATAAGTGCTTCAGAGTTAACTTTACGGACAAGCTGTATGGTTTTGGTGACTTCGTCGGGTTTAGCCTTGGAAACCGCAATGCCTGATCCGATGAGTTCGGGCGGTTCAATGGAAATTATGTCAGGGTTCAAGTAGGCAACGGCTGCGCTGATAGGCGGGTTGCTCGTGCACACGCAACTAATGAGGTCTTTTTCAATTGCCATTTTCACAACCGCGTCAATATCTGCGAGTTTCATCTGCCTTTCAGAATGGTTGATCAACGTCCCAACTGCGCCTGCTTCTTTGACTGCATCCGCTAATACTTGACCTGTGTGGCTGCCTGGCTTTATTGGGTCTATATGCTGAGCAAAAACAGGAATTTCAACGGCTTCCGCCACACGGGAGATGTCTGCACATTGAGGCGCCACAACGATGTAAGCGCCTGTTTCTTTGCTCACTTTTTCAGCTTGCTTTGCGAGCGCAACGGCTTTTTGACCTGTTGCCTCCAAGTATGTTTTAAAGTTCACAATTATGATTGGTTTCTGAAGTTTTGGCTTCAAAGTGACTATTCACCGAGCTATGGTTAGCATATAACGTTAATATCGTTTACCTTCCGCTAAAGCCAAGTTTAATGAAGCTCAGATGGTGTTCTTGATGCGAGTAACATAATCTTTAATCATTTGGACGTGCTCAAACGCCAGCACTTCTGGAACCTTGTTTAAACTAAAAAGTTTGATCTCTTCAATTTCGCTTTCTTGCTTTTTTGTTTCTCCACCAACAACCTTTACGAGAAAACACGCGGGGTAGTAATCGTACTCTAAGCCGCCTTGCACTCCCTGCTCGTGGTACTCACCTATCTTGCGCACTACTGCCACATCAAGACCTGTTTCCTCTTTAACCTCTCGCACTATGGCTTGCTCAACCGTTTCTCCAGATTCTACCCTTCCGCCGGGTAGAGCCCAATATCCGCTGAAGGGCACGGTGCGCCTTTTGATTAGCAAAATCTTGTTAGAACTGAAAGGTATTACAGCGGTTGTTGTCCTGCCTGCGAATTTCACGCTGCATTACTCCTTAACATGATCTGACCGCCAAAAGCGGCTCTACAAAATTTAAGCGCCTTTTTTTCTCGTTTGCAAAAGTTTACCGTTTTCTGGTGGCACAAAAACTGCCGCTGCTACGGTTGTTGTCCACAAGCCGTTCTTGTCGCCTATCGCCGTCTGGGTTATGTTGGCTGTTTTGATTATCATGCCGCTGGTTTTGAAAAGCTGTTTTCTTTCGTCCCACGCAGTTTCAGGGTCAAACTGAATGCCCATGGTGGTTGCGAGCATTGTGGCAGCTAAGTCTTCCGCGTAATCTCCAGCTGTCTCATCCGTTTGTCCAAAAGAGTGATGCTCAGACAAGTAGCCGTATTGGTTCTTGCCAGAGGGGATAGCTACACCTATTGAAGAAGCGACCAGCCTGTGCGGTTCGTTAGTTGCGTTTCTAGCCATCACTACAAAGGTGATTTCGCCTGGCTGCACCATCTGCAGACCTTGCTCTCGTGAAAGCATTTTGCATTCTGGCGGCACTATGCTTGAGACATTCACCAAGTTGCAGTAATGAATCCCAGCATTTCTTAAAGCCAACTCGAAGCTTTGAAGCTGCTCTTTGTGTTTGCCGACGCCCTTTGTAAGGAAGAAGTATTTTGGTATCATTGTCGTATCGCAAATACGAATTGCAAGATGCATTTATTAGTCTTTTGTTCTAAAAATAATGATTAATCGGTAAGCGAAAAGAATAACACAGCCCGAACGTAATCTGATTTGAGGTTTAAGCCTGTGGTGCCCCATCAAAGCGTGTTCAAAGACGAGTCAAAACTCGACATCAACTATGTTCCCCGCCGCTTGCCTCACAGAGAAAAAGAGCACCGCTTGCTTATGGAATTTTTCAATTTTCTGCTGCAGTTTCCCGACCGCATGGCTCAACGGGTTATCATAACAGGCGATGTTGGCACTGGAAAAACCGCCCTTGCCCAACGTTTCGGAGCAGACATCACGATGGAAGCAAACAAGCAGGGCGCGAACTTCCGTTATGTGCATGTTAACTGCCGTGAGTACCGCGGCAAACTCTTCCTCATACTGCAACATGCGCTTACAGTTTTTCGCCCGAGCTTTCCGAAACGGGGCTATTCTGCAGAAGAAATGCTAGGCACGCTCCTGCAAACTTTGGATGAAGAAAACGCGTACATCATCCTGACCTTGGACGAGTTTGACTCTCTCATTGACAGTGAAGGGTCAGAAACCGTCTACAAATTAACGCGACTGCAGGAAATAAGAACTGGCAAACCTCCGCGAATATCACTCGTATTCATTATGCGTGACTTGAAGGCAACAGCGCAGTTGGACGCCAGCTCCCGAAGCACACTGCAACGTAATGTAATTAGCTTAGGAAAATACGAGAAAGACCAGCTTATAGATATTTTAAACGAGAGGGTTTCCATGGCTTTTGCGCCTTCAACCGTTTCAGAAGACATTGTCAGCCTTGTAGCTGAACTTGGTTTTTCAGAAAGCGGAAACGCCCGCTTTGCCATTGAGCTTTTGTGGCGGGCTGGAAAATACGCTGACGCAGAAGATATGGACGACGTTACGCCTGAGTGTGTGCGAAAGGCGGTTTCCAGCATAATTCCAACGATTCGAAGAAGCGAGTTGGCTTCTCTGGGTTTTCATGAGAAACTGTTTTTGCTGGCTGCTGCTCGGGTTTTTAAGGGGAGCCAAAGGGCTTACGCATCTCTTTCGGAGATTGAGGAAGGTTACGCGGTGGTCTGCGAAGAATTCGGCGAGCAGCCGCACAGTCACACTCAACTATGGAAGTACGTTCAGCTTCTCTCCGCCCTAGGCATATTGAAAACTGAAGTCGCAGCAACTGGCACACGGGGCAGGTCAACGCGTGTTTCTTTGCCTTCGATTCCCGCCTACGAGTTGGAGAAAGAATTAAGTGCCGCTGTAGAAGAAAGATAAGCGTGAAGTGTTATGGAGTTTGAAGAGGTTTTTTCTTCTAAGCCTAGAATGAAGATTCTCAGGCTCATCGCGCGGTTGGGCGCGCTTAACGTTTCTGACATTGCACGTAGGATTAACTTGAATTATTCGACGACGAATGAGCATTTGAAACTGTTGGAGGCTGAGGGCGTACTAACGCAGCGAGTCTACGGGCGAATCCGCATGTACCGGTTCAATGACCAGTCGCCTAAGGCTAGGGCGGTGCAAAACCTAATAGAAGCGTGGGAGCAGGATAAATAAGCAGCAAAACATATCGAATCTTGGAGGAAAATGGCGTGGCTATGGTTGATGTTTCAGGCAAAGCGGAGATTTTCCGCGAAGCAACTGCAACAGGAAAAATCAGGCTGAAATCTGAAACTGTGAATCTGATTAGAGAAGGAAAAATCGCTAAAGGCGACCCACTTTACACGGCGAAAATTGCAGGAGTGCTGGCAGCTAAGAAAACAAGCGAGTTGGTTCCCCTCTGCCATCCGCTGCCTTTGACGAGTGTGGAAGTTGAAGCTAAAATTGCGGAAAAAACCGCTGTAGAAGTCACCGCCACTGTTAAGACTAAAGCGCAGACTGGCGTGGAGATGGAAGCGTTAGCTGCCGCATCGGTGGGCTTGTTGACGATTTGGGACATGGTAAAACAGTACGAGAAAGACGCGGCTGGGCAGTACCCGACTACGGCAATAGAGAACATTCATGTCGTGAAGAAATTGAAGCAGGTGTAACAACGTGAGCGAGAGCACCAAGCAACATAAAGCCACAGCGCCCAAGCAGTTGAGTTTTGCAGTTTTCGTTTGCAGCACCTCGCGGCATCAGCAGTTGCAGAAAGGCGAGAAAACAAGCGACGATTCAGGCGACACTATTGAGTCCTTGTTGAGAAACGCGGGTCACAGAGTTCTGTCAAAAAAAGTAATCGCGGACGACAAGAGCATGATTGAAAAAGCCGTAAAGAGCGTTTTGGGCTCCGCAGAACTGGATGCTGCCATATTTTGCGGCGGCACGGGAATTGCTCCGAAAGACGTTACGATTGAGGCTGTCTCGCCCTTTTTCGAGAAGACGCTTCCTGGTTTCGGGGAGCTTTTTAGGCGTTTAAGCTACGATAAGATGGGTTCTGCAGCTGTTATGTCCCGCGCGGTGGCTGGTGTGGCGAAAGGTAAAGCGTTTTTCTGTATTCCTGGTTCCCCTGACGCCGTGCGAGTTTCGGTCGAAACGCTTATTTTGCCCGAGGTGCCCCATATCGTTAGGCACGCACGGGAATAACGAATGGTCTTAACAGACAACTGTGGTCGACCGCTTCTTAACTTGAGGATATCGATAACGCAGCGGTGCAACCTGCGCTGTGATTACTGCCACAAAGAAGGCGAAGAAATCCCTTCATGCTCCAGAGGCACAGCGGAAGAAATGACCGTTGACGAAATTGTAAGGATCGCTAGAATCGCTGTCAGTTTAGGCATTGCCAGAATTAAGTTGACGGGCGGTGAGCCTCTGATGCGGAAGGACCTTTGCGAAATCGTCAAGGGCATAGCCGCCATACCCTGTTTGAAGGACCTTTCAATTACCACAAACGGCACCATGCTCGGCTTCCAAGCGCAAGAACTACGCGCGTGCGGGTTAAGACGCGTAAACATCAGCCTTCCCACGTTAAACGCTGAAACCTACAGCAAGCTCACTGAAGGAAAAATCGAGAATGCACTGGAAGGCGTGAAAGCCGCGGTTGCGGCGGGATTTTACCCCGTGAAACTTAACATGGTTGTTTTAAACGGCGTCAACGTTGACGCGGTGCCTGAGATGATGGACTTCGCGCGGCAAACAGGCACCATACTGCAGCTAATCGAGCTTGACCCAGTAAACGTTGACCGCGCGTATTTTTCCGTGTATCACGAACTCTTGGATGAGCATGAGGAGATGCTTCGGCAGAAAGCCGTGAAGGTTAAAACCAGAGGGTTCATGCATAACCGCCGCATCTATTACCTGCCCGACGTGACAGTGGAAGTGGTGCATCCGACTGAGAACGGCGAGTTCTGCGCCCACTGCACCAGATTGCGAGTGACAAGCGATGGGAAGCTGAAGACTTGCCTGATGAGAAACGACAATCTGGTTGATGTTTTGACGCCCATGCGCCAAGGTGCAAGCGACGAAGAACTGACTGCGATTTTCGTGCGCGCGAACCAGTTAAGAGAGCCTTACAACAAGAGCAAATAGACAAACACAAGCAATTTTATACACAAACGCGCTAATCATAAAACATAGAACGCGTGTGCAGGTGTCAGTTAATGAGTATTGAACTTCCAGAAGCCCACATTCTCGCCACACAAATGAGCAAAGAGTTAATTGGCCAATCGGTTCAAGCTTACGAGTTGCAGAATTGCCAAAACCTCCAGAAACTAGGCTGCGTTAACAAAGACACCTCAGCCTTTGACAAGTTAGTTGATGCCAAAATAGTTTCGATTCGCTCAAGAGGAAACGTCATCCTTGTCAAGTTTGATAATTCTTGGAATTTGGTTCTTGCACCTGAATACGGTGGCACCATCTTCTTTCACAAAAACCAAAACGCAACGCTCCCAAAATTTCACCTTAAGCTTGGCTTCCGAGATGGCACCGCCTTAACCGTTAGCTTAACTGGTTTAGGCTGCATACAAGCCGTAGTTGAAGCGGATTTAGAGAAGAATTACCTCTATAGGCGTGACTTCTCCCAAATCATCTCGCCGCTGGATACAAGCGAATTCACTTTGGAGCGATTTTTAGAAAAATTGGCGGAAAAGAATCAAAACGTCAAAGCTGCCCTTGTAGGCAAAACCGCCGTAGTCGTGGGCTTAAGCAACAGTGCCTTCCAAGACATTATCTACCGAGCCAAAAGCAACCCCAAACGCAACACTTCCACCTTAAGCAGCCAAGAAAAAACCGCCCTCTACAAGGAAATAGCGCTTCTAATCCAAGAACGTATCAAAGCAGGCGGCAAAGACCAGTTCACCGACCTCTACGGAAAACAAGGAGACTACACACCAGCGATGGGTTCAAACATGAAAAACCAAAACTGCCCAACATGCAACACCAAGATTGAGAAGATAAATCATGGCGGCGGACAAGTCTACCTCTGCCCAACATGCCAAAAATAGGATAGATGCCTCTCCCTTATGTAGAAAGGTTTTTTCGCAAAACTCCATTGAATTGACGTATGCACGTGGCTTGTTCGGGGATAAATTTAAGTGCGGTTCCCCTGAATACACTATCGTGGTTTAAGTTGAATCTGTCGTCGATAATTGGTTTGGACTTATCTATATTGGTTGGTTTTGCTCCGTACATTTTGATTTTCGGCGGAATCGTGGCTGTTTCAAAGCTGCTTAGCTTTTTCGTAAAAGGGGCGGCGGGTAAAGTTCTGAAGGGGCTTGGGTATCTCGGGATTATCGTTGGAGCCTTGATGTTGGCTACTGGAGTGATGGTTCTGCTTGGGCAGACTTCAAACATTGAAGTTTGGGGTTTGCTTGTTGTTACGGGCTTGGGGTTGGTGCTTAGACCTTTGAGCAAGATTCCTTTCAGCGCATTGTTCGGGCTGATTGTAGGTTTGGTGTGCGTTGGATTGCTTTATGTGTTCTTTCCTTTGCCGGCGACCATATTGGGTATTTCGTCACTGTGGATTTATTTGATAGTGTTTCTCGTTCCGGCATTGTTTGTATTTTTGATTTTCAAGTTTTTTGAGGATTTGACGAAGCTTTTCGGGATGGTTTTGGGTTCTTGGCCAGTATTGACTGTTTTAGGCTTCCTATGCATAGCTCAAGGGATTCTGCTGTTGCTTAACCAGAGCCTTCTCGCATTATTTGGTTGATTGCCCCTGTTAAACGCGCACACACAGAACTGTGCTGTTTTACTATGCTTTGTTTCTATGTAAAGCGTGAGCTCCTAAGCGAACTTGCTAAGTTTTGGTCTCTCCTTTAAATAAGGGGGTATAGATTTTTCCGAGCACTAGAGTTCAGAGCAGCGAAAGACGCAAAAGAAAGCGTGAAAGACCCGAGTTTTGTGTTTACGGGAAAATCAAAGATATATAGTTGTAGTGTAATTTCGTTAGGTTGAATGGAGGTTTAAGGTTGTCTGTAGCGCAGAGAAAGTTTTTCACCGAAGTCGCAGCGCTGATAGATAAAACGGTGATTGTTGCAACCACCACAGGAAAGACGTTTACTGGCACGCTCGTCGGAATTAACCCTGACAATTTGAGTCTTTGCATAGCTGAAGCGAAGGATGAAACTGGACAAGTTGCCAACCGAATTTTCCTAAATGGAAATGTCATTGCTCAAATAGCAAGCACAGAGAAATCTTTTGACTTGAAAGCTTTAGCCACACGCCTTGAAAAAGTGTTTCCAACCATGGTTAAGCTGTATGAGGATAAAGGTTTCATCTGGGTCATGGACAAGGTTAAGCTAACTGAAAGAGGCGTTGTGGAAGGTTCAGGTCCAGCTGCCGAACGCGTGCAAAGAGTATATGAACAATTTATCAGCGAAGCAAAAACTGCTAAATAAACCAGCGCATCTGCTGCTCCTCTTTCTTCTTTTCTTCTGGAATATTTCTAACCAGCCCAAAAGACTCCAGCATCTTCTTTGTGTGCTCAGCCGCAGCATCCAGCTTTGACAAGTCAATATTCAAATTCAAGTACTTGCCTAAAAGGGTCAAAGCGTATCGTGTGGCGTTCGCGTCTGGGTACATGCCCAACGTATCCACCAAAAGAGCAAAGCCTTTCATGTTTCGCACCCTGCTCAATCCCACAAGGATACCTGCAATTCCGAACACGTGCCCCACCATCACTTTTGTTCCCAAATCCAAGGCTTCCTTCATAGTTTCATTATCGGTAGCTGCACTGTAAATCGCTGGAACAGGCTGCACTTCCTCTTTCTTGAAGCCGCCGATAGATACAACAAAACGGCAGCCTAGCTCCTGCGCTATATCCAACACTTTGCCGCATAATTCGTACTGCCCAAAGGTCGTCAAAGCCTGAGTGTTACCATACCAAATTATCAGGTCGCGACCGCCATCTTGCCGCTTAGCATAGTACAGTTCGTTTACAGGTGAACGGGCACCTCCCGTTTCCGTTGTCACCGAGAAATCTTGAAAAGAAGCAGAAACTATCTCGGCAAACCGTTTCGCCTTCAACTCTTCTATCAAGTGCAAAGCGGTAATGTTCGCTACAAACCCTATTCCTGGCAATCCTTCAATTAATACGGGATCGTTGAGTTTCGGCTTTTCGCTGATTTCAATAGTGCAGACCATAGTTTGGCTCCTTTAAGTTGGATGGGTATTAGAGAAAACAAACGATATAAGGCTTCATCTGAAGTGCAGCTTGTCTCCAATTACAGTGTTAAGCCTAACATTTTTTATAAGCGTGTTGACTGAGTTGTTTAGGTTCAGCAATGAGCTTTGAAATAAAAGATAAAGACTTGCTTGCGCGAATCGGCAAGCTCAAAACCAAAAGCGGCACAGTAGAAACTCCGCTTCTCTTCCCAGTAATAAACCCGAACATCCAACCTGTCACTCCGAGAAAGCTCAAGGAAACCTTCGGTTTTGAAGCCGTAATAACCAACGCGTACATCCTCAAGAAACGCTTCCAAAACAAGCCAGCAGAACAGGGCTTACATAAGTTCTTGGATTTCGACGATGTCATCATGACGGATTCTGGCGCGTACCAGATTCTCGTTTACGGAAACGTTGAAGTGAACCAAGCAGAAATCGTGGATTATCAAGAGCGCATAAGCAGCGACATAGCCACAATACTGGATATTCCCACAGGCTGGAAAGTAACACAAGACCAAGCCACAAAAACAGTGAAAGAAACCCTCAAACGCGCTAAAGCATTCTTCAAAACCAAAACACGCGACGACATCCTTTGGGTTGGTCCCGTCCAAGGAGGAAGACACCTGGATCTTGTGGAGAAATCCGCTGCTGAAATGAGCAAACTGCCCTTCCAAGTGCACGCGCTGGGAAGCCCAACCGAAGTCATGGAAAACTACCGCTTCGACGTTCTCGTCGACATGATCATGACGGCTAAAAAGAATTTGCCAGTTGAAAGACCCCTTCACCTTTTCGGCGCTGGACACCCCATGATGTTCTCTTTGGCTGTAGCTTTAGGCTGTGACCTCTTTGACTCAGCCGCCTACGCGTTGTATGCCCGAGAAAACCGTTACATGACCGAAAATGGCACATGGAGACTCAGCGAACTCGACTATTTCCCCTGCCAATGCCCAAAATGCGCAAGCGAAACCCCAAAAGAGGTCATGGCGAAAACGCCGAAAGAACGCGAAACATTTCTGGCTGAACACAACCTCTACGTTTGCCAAGCCGAACTAAAGCGAATAAAACAGGCTATCAGAGACGGCAAGTTATGGGAGCATCTGGAAATGAGAGCTCACGCTCACCCCGCATTGTTTACCGCACTGAAAAAACTGAAAAACCACGGAGACTTCATTGAAAAACATAGCCCTGCCGTGAAACGTAGCGGACTCTTCTTTTTCAGCGCTGTCGGACTTGCTCGACCTGAAGTCATTCACTATAGAAATCGGCTGCTGGAACGCTACTGTCCACCTGAAAACGCCCGCGTTCTCCTGCTTGCACATCAAACCCGAAAAAAACCTTTCCACAAAGCACACGAATTCGACAGAATCAAACAAGTTTTCAAACGCTTAGGCAACGCTCTTTCAGGCAAAATCCACGTTTGCTTCTACGCTGCTCCGTTCGGTGTAATTCCTTTGGAGCTTGATGAGGTTTATCCGCTGTCTCAGCATGAGAGTGCGCTTCCGCTTGACCAGGAAACCGTTGATTACGTGGCAAACCAAGTGTCAGAGTACATCACGCAACAGCATTACGAAGCCGTTGTGCTGCTTCACGACCCAGCGCAGTGGGGCAAAAGCGTCAAAACGCAGTGCAGCAAGTTGTGCCTAAAAAAGGGCATAAACTTTGAAGCCGTAGAAGTCACGGCTGAAGGAAGCAAAAACA
>CAZUHG010000037.1:0-15219 GCA_964620515.1 uncultured Candidatus Bathyarchaeia archaeon | reverse complement strand
AGATTAATCTTCCACACGAAAACTGGATACCTTCGGTCGTGCGGGCAGGCTTCAAAGGTGATGATAAACGAAGCAGCACCATAACCCTTTTTGATCTGCTGAAAACCGCGGTTAGACAGAGACCTGACTACATCATCGTGGGTGAAGTTCGAGGCGAAGAAGCCTACACGTTGTTCCAAGCCATGGCTACGGGTCACTTGGGCATGTGCACCATACACGCTGAATCCGCTGAATCCGTGATAAACCGGCTGGGGTCTGCGCCTATGAACATTCCGAAATCGCTGATAGCCATGACCAACATCATTTTGGTTATGGAGCGAACCGAGGTTAACGGGAAACCAGCAAGACGTGTAAGCGTAGCTACTGAAATTGAAGGATTTGACACAAAAACAAATGAAATTCTAACTGAAGAAGTGTTTCGCTGGAACCCTAAATTTGACAAGTTCACTTCTTCAGGCGACAGCTTCCTTTTGGAGAAGCACATGAAGAAACTGGGTCTAACAGAAGAGGACATACAACGTGAATTTAAGGCTAGAAAAACCGTTCTGGAATGGATGGCAAAGCAGGGTATCCGCCACCATCGTGACGTAGCCAAAGTCATCAGAGAATACTATGCTAACCCGAACCGTGTCTTCCAAAAGGCCAGAGTGGGGTTGAAATGACAAAGCAGCTCACAGAGAAGCTCAAGGCATACGCGAAAACTTTGGAAACTGGCCTTCAGAAGTTGACTGCACCCTTTTCAAAACAAACGTCAAAATCGCCTACAGAAGAGCCTAAAACGGACCTTGAAAAACCATTGTCCATGGCTTACCAGCTAATGGGCGACAAAACTGCGCGGTTTATGCCTCTATTCAAAGATTTAGACCAGACGCTGCAAAAATCAGGCTTAAAATTTAATTTCAAAGCCTATGTGAGCTTAACAATTCTAGCGTCGCTCTTGATTACTTTAGCAGTAGCGGTGGCATTGCCCGTGTTGCTGTTCCTTGTTTCCAACATATCTATAGGTTCAGCGCTTTTGTTCAGCTTCGGCGGCGCCTTGCTAACATGGGCGTTCTCGATTATTGGTTTTTACCTGTACCCCGTTTACAGCGCAGATAAGCATAAGCGAGAATTGGATGATGAATTACCCTTTACAACTGGTTACATGGCTATTCTAGCGAGCGCAGGAGTTTCTCCCGAAAATATTTTCTCTTCCCTCTCAAACTTGAATGTGCCCTTGGCTGCTTCTGCCGAAGCTAAGGAAGTCGTCAAAAACATTAACCTGTTCGGTTTGGACGTAATCTCAGCCTTAGAAAAGACTTCAAGCCGCACGCCTTCCGAAAAACTTCAAAACACGCTAGAGGGTGTAATCTCCACGATTCATGCAGGTGGCAATCTGGGCGATTTTTTGCGTGGGAAATTTAAAACAGCCATGAAACTGAAAAGGCTGAGTCTCAAAAAATACGCCGACAGCTTGTCAGTCCTATCGGAAGTTTATGTAGCGTTGCTTTTGACTGGTCCGCTGCTGCTGGTCATAATGGTGGCGGTTATGTCGGTGATGGGCGGCGGATTAGGCATACTCAGCCCTGACCTCCTGTTGAGTCTCCTAACTTATCTAGCGATTCCAGTTTGCGCCGTAATTTTCCTCATAATCTTGGATTCAACTTCGCCAAAATGGTAGAGAAAAATGCCGAAGATAGAGAGCGGAACCAAAAAATTCGCAGTTGCCGTTTCAGTGTTGGTAGCCGTTGCCATAGTGCTTTTAGGCTTTTTCACCGTGGGCGCCAGCGCAGCATTAGACGACTTTGTGTTTTTCGGTTTTCTCGCAGTGATTTCGCCGATAGCACTCTTGAATTATGTTGATTACAGATGGAGAAAAGCCGTTGATGAGCATTTGCCTGATCTTTTCAGAAGCATAGTGCAAGCTCAAGAGACGGGTATGACGCTTCCTAAAGCCTTAGAAGAAGCAGCAAAAAGAGACTATGGACCGTTGACCTCTGAACTGAAAAAGATGACCGTGCAGATTTCTTGGGGCGCCAGCTTCGAAGAGGCGCTTTTAGCTTTTGGACGCCGCATCGGCACTGTGCTAACGCAGAGAACCGTGCCCATGATAATTGAAGCTAGCCGTTCAGGAGGTCAAGTGGAAAAAGTTTTCGATCCCATGGGAAAGTTCATACAGACGACTATCCTGCTTGAAAAGGAACGTAAAACGGAGACTAGACCGTACATCGCTATAATTTACGTGGCGCTTTTCGTGTTCCTGTTCACGATAGTGATACTTTTCAAAACGTTCTTCACAGATGTGGCAGGTATGTCTTTGTTTTCCATGCCAACGATATCACCTGTGGACTTGCAGCGAATTTTCTTGCATTTGGCGATGGTTCAAGGCTTCTTCGGCGGGCTTGTTGCTGGAAAAATGGGTGAAGGCTCGATAAGCGCTGGCTTGAAACACAGCCTAATTATGATGCTGTTAGGCTACGTGGCTCTGAGAATCTTTCTGTGAGGCGGGAAAAATGACAAACTTGTTTAAACGGTTGTTGCGGGATAAGCGGGCTATAACTCCAGTTCTCAGCCATCTTTTGCTCACTGTCATAGCGGTGGCGGTTATGTCGATTGCCACTTCAGCCACGTTTGTGATAACAACTAATCTCAGGGAGACCATGAGTGAACGCGTGATGGTTGAAGACGTTTGGTTTAGCAATGCGACTACAGTGAACGTTTACGTGCATAACGTTGGGAAAACAGCTATTCAAGTTGCCGCTGTTTACGTAAATCGCGTAGGTCAACCTTTCAACTCGCCTTTTCGTTTGGAATTAAACCAACATGGTTGGCTCAGTGTCGCTTACAATTGGAATTCTGGCGACACTTACTACATAGATATTGTCACAACCAGGGGGACTCATATTGCAAGCTCTTACAAAGCGCCTTAAACCGTTTAAGCGCGAAAAACGCGGCATAAGCACAGTCATAGTCGTAATGCTAAGCCTAGTTCTAGTGGTAATCATAGTTGGCAACGTGGTCCTGTGGAGCTACCAGATGAACCAAGTAGACCTGGAGAGAATGCAAGAAACAATAAACCTCACAAACGTAACGCGCATAACGCGTTCCTCGTGGAGCGCTGCCCAAACCGAATTTTCGATAAACGCAGGGAGCAGATTAAGCGGTACTTACCCAGACACAACAAGTGTAGATAGTCTATATGAAACGTTCAGGGAAGAAAGAACCCAGATTTTCAATCCTTCAAGCTACGTTCTCGGCGGTTCCACGAGTTACGTTTCAGGCGGTATTGTAAACTTGGTGTCAAATGATGATGCGTACATGAATTTCCGCAGTTACCCAAATTACGAAGTCAGTTATCAAGAAAGCTTGGAAGAGTCCACCACTACAAGCACGACATATCAAAATAAAGTTCTGATTAGTTTTACGCCGCAAGTAACAGCCGATTTCGTAATAATCGCCGCAGCGGAAGTTCAAGGCTCCAGCACATCTTACCAAGCCAAAGCATGCCTTGCCGTGGACTCAACGACCTATCAAGAGGTAGCGTACAGAGTTAAGGACCCCACAGATTGGTACCCTTTTAACGGGCTGAAACGTTTAACCCTGAACGGCGGCGCAAACTACCTAATTGAAATACAATTTTGCACAAACAATGCTGGTGGAACAGCTCGAATAAGAAACGCGAGGCTGCTAATTATAAGCTTACAATCTGAATACACAGAAAGCGAAGAACTATCAACCACCACCAGTACAAGTTGGCAAGATAAAGCCACGTTAACTTTCACTCCTCCAAGCGACGGAGACTACCTGATAATCGCGACTGCGAACTATCGTGGCTCTTCCACAAGCCGCGACGTTTACATCCAACTAGTTCAAGATGGCACAATGATCCATGCAGCTGCTAGTGGGCGACCTGGATCGGGCACCACGGCAAACTATTACACTTTTGGCGTAATGCGAAAGGTAACTCTTGACGTATCTCAGCATGATTTCAAAATTCAATATTGCACATCTGACTCAGCTGGAGTAGCTGGCATGACCTATGCGCATATAGTTGCCATAAGATTAGACCAATTTGGTAATAATTACTATGCGGAAGACGAAACTGAATCCAGCCCTGCTCCCAGCACTTTCACGGATAAAGTTGTGAACACTTATACAGCTGACGATGGCGACTACTTGATGTTAGGTTCTATCTCTTATCGATCAGGCAGCACTTCCAGATCGGTGGGGATAGATTTTCAAACGGAAGACACTTCAAGGCAACAGTTACTAGTTGAGCATCGTAATGCAAATGATTATGAATCGGCGTTCTTTATGGCGAAACAGACGCTCACTGCAGGAGATAAGACTGACAGAATAATGTGGATGGGCGAAAACTCGAACCCAAGAGTGAAAAGCGCGCGTTTGATTTCGTGTAAATTGCCTTTGTTGACGCAGACTGTTGAAGTGGAAGTATCTGGGACCTCTAACACTCAAGATTGGACACAACTGGAATGGACAACAGACCTCTCCTTCACAACCCCAGACGTAACAACAACGCTTCAACTGTACAATTATAACGCAAGCCAATACCCCTCAAGCGGAGATGGCTACATGACAGACACCATAGGGCAAATTGACATCACAAAAAGCCAGACGATAACGGTTACGCCCATAAACTTCAGAGACGCCAACGGAAACTGGAAGATAAAAATCACAGGAACCAAAGTCACTGGCTCGCAGTTTGAGCTGAAAATGGACTGGGCGGAATTCAAAGCAACTACATCCGATGTTTACCGCCTCAACATCAGCAACGATTTTACAATAGATTTGTCAACCTACCCGCGTGAATACATCCAGGGGATTGAAGTGCGAATCAGATATAACACCACAGAAGACGCGGAAAAATGGTTCTTAAAAGCGTACAATTGGAGCGCGTCTACCTTCAGCGATACAGGTTTCAACCTCACCACGGGGAGTCAGCCGACACTCGGCGAATGGAACGAATACGCTATAGCCGTGACAGACGGTTGGATTGATTACGTGAATGACGAGGGCATGATGCGCATAGAATTCTCTGATGAGGGACTAAGTACAAACCAAACCATGGTGGAAATAGACTTTCTGGCGGTAAGAGCAATAGTCGATGGTGCGCGTTTGGATCTGAAAAACTCAAGCCCCATGAGCATTCGCATCGTAGCGGTATGGATTATAAACTCAACAACTCATCAACGCTATAACGCGGACTTTTTCCTTAACTCTGGAGAGTCAGCAACGTACATCCGCGCGGACATAAAATTGCCGCAAGGCTTTCTCTTGGCAAAGGTTGTTACAGAAAGGGGCAATGTGGCTGTTTTTTCAGAAGACTAAGCAGTTTTGAGGTTCTTTTTTAACGAAGCTATGGCTTCTTCTTGGTTTTCAGCCTCTATCGCGCAGATTTTGTATAGTTCTGCCATTTTCTTTCCGTTTTCGCTGAGTTTCGGGATTGCAATAAGATAGGCTTTTTCAGGTGAAACATCGAATATTTTTGCGAATAGAGCAATAACTGGTTGTTCAGACACGACATTTTCTGTTGCTGTTGCCAAATCAACCACTATCGTTTTCTGCTGGTCACCGTCTCTGTAGGCTGCTATGTCAAAAGAGTGGTTTGCCCCAGATTTGCCTTTAAGAAGTGCGGGGCTTTCAGCCGTTAGTCCTCGTTTTGTTAGGAAATCCCGTATGGCGGCGACCACAAACCAGTTTAAGAAGGATTCTGTTTTAACGTTCTCTGTCAGAGTGTAGAAGTAAACGTCTTTGACAATGGCTTCTTCAAAAGTGGAGTCTGTATGGCAGTTTCTGCAGAAGTGCGCAGGTACGGGGATATCAAAGCTTTTGTTGCAATTTTCGCATATGCACCAGATTCCAGCTTTCCTGTAATCAACATCGATTTTTGTTAATTTTTCGTGACATTTTGGGCAGACGTATTTGCTTCCTTCGAGGAAATTTTCCTCTAAATCCATGTAGCCACATTTCACGTGTTCAATCAGCGAGCTTTTTTGAATATTAAACGATTTGCAGAAAGGGCAACAATAATGAATAGAGACGTTTGCAGAACTGCAGTTTGGGCAAAAAATGATTTTGTCATAGAGTTTCTTTTCCAAGACTCCTGCAGCGTGAAGTTTGCTTAAGAAAGGCTCAACCTGTGACTCGTCGCCAACGATGTCTTCTACTACTGGATAATGATAACCAGTTTTTGAATCGTAAACGGGTTCAAGCGTTTCAATTTCGCCGCTTAGAAATTTGCTTAGTAACACCTGTACATTACGATCTCTGTAAAGCGCAAGTGCCTCTTTTTTTTCCGCCTTCTCCATTTTTCTCCGAACCAATCCTCTATTGGCGCAAATTACCTTATGGAGTGCTCGCCTTATTAATGTTAAATTGTAATTATTTAAATTTGTGTAAACGTCTTTAAACATTCCTAGAGTTGTATTGCGTCGCAATCATCGTGGAATATTCTGCAGGTGTAAACTGGGTGCGCAACGAAAATAAAGAGTTTGCGGCTTGGCGATTCAGATAAAAACACTGTTTAACGATAGAGTCAGACTTTTTAATGCGAAACCAGTATTCACACTGTAAACCCACACAGAAAAGGGAAGTCAAATGGCAGATCACCCTCGTTTTGGTCCAGCCGGAATTCCACCCCTCTTCAAAATTCTTGGAGCGCGGTTACCTGATGTTCCCGGACTTTTGCGGGAGGAAGGTCTCGACGCTCTTGAGTATCAAGCTGTCAGGTGGGGACAGAAGCCTCAGATGAAGCAGGAAGACGCGGAGAGCCTCGGTGCTGAAGCGAGAAAAAACGATGTTTTGCTCAGTCTTCACGGCTCCTATTACGTGAATCTGTGCGGAAAAAAAGAGGTGGCGGAAGCAAGCAAAAAACGCTTGGTTGCGTGTGCAACTGCGGCAAACTGGATGGGCGCTTACGTGGTGGTTTTCCACACGGGGTTTTATGGGCGCTTCGAGAAAAGCTACGCCTTTCGAACCTGCGTCGAAGCCTTGAAAGAAGTAGTTGCAACCATGAACAGTTTGGGAATCCGCAACGTGAAGTTGGGTCCTGAAACCATGGGCAGAGTTTTTCAAGTTGGCAGCCTAGACGAAATCTTGACGATTTGCGAAGAGGTCAAGCAGACGCAGCTTGTCATTGACTGGTCACACCTGCACGCTAGGCATCAGGGACGGTTCAGAAAAGTCGCGGATTTCCGCGCTGTAGTTGAAGAAGTTGAAAGAAGGCTGGGGACAGAGGCTGCGAGAAACATGCACTGCCACTTCAGCAAGATTGAGTACACGGACAAGGGTGAAAGACGCCATCACGTGCTGGACGAGGCAAGGTATGGTCCAGACTTCGAGATGCTGGCAGAAGTCATAGCCGAGTTCAACATGCGCCCAGTCATGATATGCGAAACGCCTTTGTTGGATGTGGACGCCGTGAAAATGCGCAACATACTCGCAGAAGTTACTAAAAAATAGGGCATCTTTGCTTTTTTCTTTTGATTATAAATCGGGAGACAGTGCCCTAAAGAATTTATTTGCTCAGTGACACTAATTTTGCGCAATGACAGCCCCTAATTGTCCTTGTCCCAAAAAAGATTGCCCACAGCACAGCAACTGCGAAGCGTGTGTCAGGCATCATAAAGAAAAGAGTGAAGAACCATATTGTGTAAGGGGATATTAAACGATGGCTAAGCTGTCAGACGCTGAAGCTTTAAAGAAAAGGGAAAAAATACAGAACCACTTCTGGAATCAAGTCGGCTCTAATGAGCATATTTCGTTACCCATGTTAGAAGACGCTGTCAAGAAAGAGTTCAACTACAAAGACGAACGAGCAATCCAAACGCAAATCAATCTCATGCAAACCGAGGCAAGAATAAAGGTAGAAAGCAACGTCAAAGTATGGATCAAACAGCCAAGCGCTCTTCCATTCTAACATTTAATGCTACGCTTAAAGGTAAGCTTCGGTCACGTATCTCTGCATCATTCTGTGGCTATTAAAATAGTAAGCGATTTTCCCAATGGAGTTCTTCATAGTTTTTATCCACTCATCTCTTTTTGTGTAGAACATGGGCGCGATAATGTATTCCAGCTTGTTGTACAAGTCATCTATCTCTCTCTTGCTGCGCTCCTCAAACGACACATACTCTTCAGGATGCGGTCCTATTGACCAGCCTGTTGTGCCTTCCATCCAGCCTTCAATCCACCAGCCGTCCAATACACTGAAGTTTATAACTCCATTATGCGCGGCCTTCATCCCGCTTGTCCCTGATGCTTCTTGAGGCGGCAGAGGAGTGTTCAGCCAGACATCAACTCCCGCAATCAGCATTGCCGCGGCGTGCATGTCATAATTTTCTAAGTAGACGATTTTGATTTCGCCTTTCAGTCTTTCAATGTAGCTGAAAATTTGTTCGATTAGTCTCTTGCCTGAATAGTCTCTAGGATGGGCTTTTCCAGCAAAAATTATTTGAATCGGACTTTTTCTGCTTATCTTTTTCAGCTTTTCTAAATCTGAAAATAACAGGTTTGCTCGTTTGTATTCGGTTGCTCTTCGCGCGAACCCTATCGTCAACGCATCATAATCCAATCCGCTGTTTGTTGCTTTGTTAACGTAATCAGTCAACAATTTTTTTGCTTCTTTGTGCGCTTGCCATATTCCTTCCGCTGGTATGGCATCAACTCTCACAAGTAAATTAGGTTCATTCGCCCATCCTGGAAGATACTTATCATATAGCCTTCTGAAACTTTCACATGTCCACGTGTAAGCGTGAATGCCGTTTGTGATTGCGTGAATTTCATAGCCTGGAAACATTTCTCTCGAAGAATCACGATGCCTCTTAGCTACGCCGTTAACATAGTCGCTTAGGTTGAGGGCGAGCAGAGTCATGTTCAATTGTTCATTTCCACCCAAATTTTTCAAAATATCCATTGGCACAGTGTCACCCAGCACTTCTTTAACGAGGTCGTAGGAGAATTTATCGTGACCTGCTTCAACAGGAGTGTGCGTGGTGAATATGCAGCTATCTCTAACTTTGCCAAGACCCATTTCTTGTTTCCGCAGTAATTCTAAGGCGAGAAAACTCGAATGCCCCTCATTCATGTGATATTTGCGAACGTCGGCGCCTACTTTTTCCAGCATTCTCACGCCACCGATTCCCAGAATGATTTCCTGTTTAAGACGGTATCTTTCGTCTCCACCATACAACAAAGAGGTAATTTCTCTGTCTTCTCCGCTGTTCCCTTCCACATCTGTATCCAAAAAGTAAACAGGGACAACTCCGCCAGTTTGACTAACCACATTGTAAAGCCACGCTCTGACACGTACCTCCCTTGCCTGAACCTGAACTGTAATCTCCTCCTGGAGCAGCTGCATGAACTTTGAAGGATTCCACGGGGCTTCATGCTCTATTTGTTTACCTTCAGGTGTCAATTCCTGTCTGAAGTATCCTTTTTTGCTGACTAAGCTGACGCCTACAAGAGGTAATTTCAAATCAGCACATGACCGAATTGTGTCTCCTGCGAGAACGCCTAGACCACCGCTGTAAGTGTGAATATCATTCTCTAAAGCAATTTCCATAGAAAAATACGCGACTTTTTGCTTCATTTTATTTTGCATATCTCATCCTCTTGATTGGATAGTCATTGGTCAACTTTCAAGATTTCTTTTATTGCTTGGTGCGTTTCAAGTGGAGGTAGCGTGGTGTTCACGAGGTAAGTCTCAAGGCGGCTAAAGAACTCTTGAAAGAACTTTTCCCTTAACTGGGTTTTTCGTGAATCTGTAACTAATAGATGAGGATTGCAGAAGTCCATATTTTTCATGTATTCAACTGCTTCATTTGGCGCCAACTTTCTAACGACTGTGCTGTCTTCGGGGTCACGCTTCAGTAGAATTGCAGTGTTCAAAGTGGTCATAGGGAAGATTTTTCCTTTTCCAACAATCCACCTAATATCTACGATGGCTCTGTTTTTTGCGTCAAACTCGGCTTTCTCAATAAGTTTCTTGTATTCGCCCCAAATCTCTGCTATATCTGCTTGAATGTAGAAGTTTTTTTCAGAGCTGAATGCAACGTCTTGGTCTGCCATGAAGCGGACATAAAACCAGTCGTCGGATATGACGCGAACGCCTTTGAGTCTGATGAGACCATACGTGTGCGTTGTCTTGCCTGTGCCTGAAGGCGCTATTAAGCAGACGCCTCTTCCATTTAGGTCTACGCAGGCACCGTGAACTGAGTTTATGTTATGTTCATCCTCAAGAATGTCACCAGCCACGCTTAAGGCAATGGATTTTACCCAGCCATAATAGTCCATGTTAACTAGAAAAGCCGTTTTTGAGAGCGGGTCATAGAGCACGCGTTGTTTTTCACTGTTTTCTTGAGTAACAATTAGTCTTCCATGAGAGCGCACGTGCGCAGACATTGGGTAAAAGTTTTCTTCCCAGCGTTCTTTGATGTATTTAATGTCTGTCAGGAGTTTGATGCAGCATCCGTATATGTCAGCTCTTTCTTCGTAGCGAAGGCGCTCACCGTATTTTCTCATTAACGCATCTTTTTCTTGTATCGAGACGAGTTCAACTTCATATTTTGATGACATACCACTCACTTTTTCACTTTGCTTTCAACGAATTTTCTAATTTCATCAGCAACAAAAACTGAACTGGAAACAAGGATTATTAGCAACCAGTCCCAGATTGAAAGCGCAGTAGTGCCTAATGCCGTTTGCAGCGGAGGCAAAAGCGTCGCCAGCACCTGCAACGAAACAGAAGCGGCAATACCTGCCAGCAAGTACTTGTTGGTGGTCAAACCAATTTTGAAAAAGGATGTTTTTCTCGATCTGCAGTTAAGTACGTTGAACACTTGAAACATCGCTATTGAGGTGAAGGCTAAAGTCTGCGCCCTTTGAAGGTCTCCATTGTTGTATCCGCTTATGAAAAGCCAAAGCGTTCCAGCAGCCATGAATATGCCCACGTATACGATGTTTATCATCATGTCTCGGTTGATTATTTTTTCCTTAGGTTTCCTTGGCGGCTGGTCCATAACGCCCTTCTCTTTTGGTTCCATTGCTAGGAACTTGTCAAGCAACCCATCGGTTACTAAATTAACCCACAATATCTGAACTGGGGTAAAAATTAGGGGGATTCCCGGCAAAAGAATTAGGGCAGCCAGTATGGTAATGATTTCGCCGGTGTTAGTTGAAATTAGATATTTGACGACTTTTCTAATGTTCTCAAACACTACGCGACCTTCTTCCACTGCGTTAACAATGCTTGCAAAATTGTCGTCAGTCAAAACCATGTCAGCGGTTTCTTTTGTGACGTCGGTTCCTGTAATGCCCATTGAAACGCCAATTTCAGCCGCCTTCAAAGCTGGTGCATCATTAACGCCGTCACCTGTCATGGCTACGATGTGTCCTTTACGCCTCAGGGATTCCACAACCCGATATTTATGCGTCGGAGACACACGAGCAAATACTGCTGCGTCATTTATTATGGCGTCCAATTCGTCATCAGACATACCGTCAAGGTCGACGCCTGCCAGAACCTTAGAGCCTTCACCTAGAATACCTATTTCTCTCGCAATAGCCTCCGCCGTAAGTTTGTGGTCACCTGTAGCCATTACAACCCTGATTCCAGCTTTTTTGCAGAGCTGAACCGCAGACTTGGCTTCAGGTCTAGGCGGGTCAATCATTCCTGCAAGACCGACAAAAACGAGTTTGGCGCGTCCTCGTTGGATGCCGCTCTTGACATCTTCAAGTTCTTTTGCTTCTATTGGCTCATGAGCAATGGCGAGCACTCTTAATGCTTCACTAGCCATTTGGGTGCTGGCTTTCAAAATTTCTTCTTTCTTTTTCTGGGTTAGCCGTTTTGTTTTGCTGTCTTCGAGAATCGCGTAGCACATGTCCAATATGGTTTCTGGTGCGCCCTTAACGTAGACATGCAGCTTTTCCGTTGAGGTTTTGTGGAAAGTAGCCATGTATCTTTCTTTTGGATCAAACGGAATTTCATCCGCGCGAGGATATTTTGCCTCTAAGTCGTCTTTCTGAAAACTTGCTTTTGCTGCGGCAACAACCAATGCTCCTTCAGTTGGATCACCATAAATTTCCCATAACTGTTTACCATCAAGTTTATGGCGCCTCAGCCGAGCGTCATTACAGAGAGCAGCTATTTGGAGCAGGAAGCTAAGTGATTCATCCTTTGCAGCATTTATCGCGTTGCCGTCTGCTTCAAATTGTCCTTCTGGCGCGTAACCGACGCCTGTGACTCTGACCATTTTGTTGTTTACGAATATTTTCTGGGTGGTCATCTGATTGGTCGTTAGGGTTCCAGTTTTGTCGGTGCAAATTGCTGTGGCAGAGCCTAACGTGTCAACTGCCTGCAGCTTTCGGATTATGGCATTTCGTTTTGCCATTCTGTGCACGCCGATTGCCAAGGTTATTGTGATTACCACGGGCAAGCCTTCGGGGATAGCTGAGACCGCTGCTGCTAGAACGAACAAGAATGCTTCGAGGAATTCAAAGCCGTGAAGAAGACTGAGTACTAATATGAAGGCGCTTGCCAGCAGTGCAAATAATCCGAGTTTTCTGCTGAGGTCTGCTGTTTGTTTTTGAATCGGGGTCTCGGCTTTCTGGGTTTCTGTTATTAATTTAGCTATTTTTCCAATTTCGGTTTTCATCGCTGTGGCAAAGACAACGGCTTTTCCTCTTCCCCGCGTCACTATAGTGCCTGAGAAAGCAATGTTTGCCCTGTCAGCTACGGGCAGTTCGCTTTCAAGAGTGCCAACTGCCTTTCTAACTGGTGTTGATTCTCCAGTCAGCATTGATTCGTCTATTTCAAGGTTGGCAGCTTCAAAAATTCGGGCGTCAGCAGGAACCTTGTCGCCTGCGTCAACAAGCAAGATGTCGCCTGGGACAATCTCTTTAGCCTTTATGCGCATTTCAACGCCGTCTCGAATTACTTCAGCTTCTGGCGAAGCCATCGATTTGAGAGCTTGAAGCGCGGCTTCTGCCTTGAATTCTTGGAAAAAGCCGATTGCCGTGTTAATGGACACAACAACGATGATCACCAATGTGTCAGCAAGTTTACCTAAAGCTAACGAAATCAATGCTGCGGCAATTAGCACGCCGACCAGAGGGTTCTTCAGTTGACTCAGGAGAAGGGCAAGCTTGGTTGCCTTTTTTTCTTCACGGATCTCGTTTGAGCCATACACGGCAATTCGCTGTTCGACTTCGCTGTTCAAAAGACCGTTTTCTCTAGTTGAAAGTTTCTTGAATACTTCTTGGATGGTTTCACTGTGCCACGAGTTTTCCTGAGTCAAAGCTGCTGGCTCCAATTTTCTTGGGGGAAAAATGCAATATATTTACTCTATTACGGCGTAATTAATATAGTGATTTTGTTTACTGTGAACTTTCTATGTGCTGTCGCGTTCAGCTTCGCGGAAGACGCTTCCCAACAAGAGAAAAAAAATCAAGTAACTGAAAACTACGAGGAACTAAAGAAATCGCGGAGACACTTAATTTGTTTCAACGGTGCAAAATCGAATGGTGGGGCTGCTTGGATTTGAAAACTGCAGAATGGCGTTTAGAATGTGGGCAGTCGTGTGATGCCTTCGACGTTGTCGAAATGCTCATCGAATGAGTATATTTCGCTGACGCCATTCTGTTGCATTGTATCAACAGCTAATGCGTCGTTAGCTTCCAGTTTCAGGTCTTTGCCTAATTCGGTGGCGGCGAAGTACGCCTCGGCGGATACTCCAGAAATCTTCACGTTATCAAGCATGAAAAGTCCCTGAACGACAGCGGTCAGCAGCTCCGCAGGCATTCGATGTTTGAGAATATTTACCACTTCAGACACATGGACAACGGTAGTTATAACCTGCTCTTTCCCATGGGAAACATCGCTGACAATCTTTTGCGAAAGCTCCTTCATCTGCTTCTCCTTCGCAGTCAACTGCCGCTTTGGCTTATAGTAGGCATAGATGAACACATTCGCGTCCAAGAACTTCATTTGTGTGCCTCGGAAAATTTCTTCTCGAACTTAGCCCAGTTTTCTATGGCGTCCACACCCAAGTCCACTTTATCAAAGCATTCAGTCAAATCAACACGACGTTTAGGCACCAGCTTCAAGTAGCCCTTTCGCTTGATAACGTAGACTTCGCGGGTTTCTCCAACCTCCGCTTCTCGCCAATCTGCTGGCAGGATAATGCGCCCCTGAGAATCCAGCTTTTTAACTTCAACACCATACTCCAAATTATTCACCACTAAAATGAATATTATACCAGAATAAAAGAATTTCCCCACAAATACGCCGACACGCCCAAAATAGCTTCAAACAAGACAAAGAACCAAGAAAAACTGCCATAGTGTGGCGACCCGAATTTGAACCGGGGTCTATAGAGCCCAAGTCTACAAGCCTAGACCATGCTAGCCGACAGCTCCATGCAGAGACAGCAAAATATACTTTCGATAGCATCATCATAAAAACCTTCCAAACTAAGCCCTCAATTCGCAAGATTTAGATTTTAACTCTATTTATAGTTCCTTTAAATAAGGGGGTATAGACTTTTTTTTGCGCGACAGCGAACAAGACAGTCAACAAAAAATGTAGCTTTGCCTCGATACGCTTTTTTACTGTAAACTACAATGCTGTTAGTTGAGGAATCTCGTTGGTGCGACTGAAAGGGTTCCAAAAACTAACGCTTACAGACGAAGCGTTGCAAAAGTGGCTGAGCGTTTTGCAAATCAAAAAACCCAGAACTGCCACCGTACCCCTTAACGAGGCTTTACACCGCGTTTTGGCAACAGACCTAACCGCCAAAGAAGACCTGCCAAGGTTTGACAGGTCAGCTGTTGACGGTTATGCGCTTAAGGCTGAAGACACCACTGGCGCATCGCAATTCACCCCAGTCACATTCAGTTTAACAGAGTCTGACACAGTAAACTCTAGACAGGCAAGGCAAATCTGGACTGGAAACCCCATCCCGAAAGGCGCAGATGCAGTGGTGATGATAGAAAACACGAAAAAACGCGATGGCACCTTGGAAGTTTGGGTCCAATTGGCAACAGGCGGAAACGTGTCAAAAAAAGGCGAAGACGTCAAAAAAGCCGAAACCATCCTGAAAACAGGCACACGCTTGACACCTTACCATTTAGCTTTGCTTGCCGCCATGGGCAACAGCACAGCAAAAGTCGCGGAAAAACCGCGAATCGCCATTTTAGCCACAGGAAACGAACTCGCCGAAGCAG
>CAZUHG010000036.1:0-15418 GCA_964620515.1 uncultured Candidatus Bathyarchaeia archaeon | reverse complement strand
GGTTCTCCTCTTCGGCAAGAATCCCTGACAGACACGTAGCTTCGCAGCAGTTCTGGTGCTGCAAAAGCGCCAATGCCATGCCACAGTACAGCGTTTTCAGGTGACGCTAATGAGTAAAGGAAAAACTGCGGCGAAGAAGGCGTTGCCGAAAAACTGTAATCAGCAAGTTCTTCTCCTGTAACGGTGAAGTTGTCTTCAGCTTTTGCGATGCTAACGTCTGCTGGGTCGATTTCATTCGGGTAAAGCGGGGTTGTCTGGTATTTGACAGTAGCGCTTTTCAGTTTTGCGCCTTCAAAATGAAGTTTGCCTCGGGCGGCTCGTTTGGAACCATAGCCTTTCCTTGAGTGCGGCACAGTCAACAAGGTTGTCCGTTTTTCCATGCTTCTTCTCATGCAATGGTACGCTTGACTGATTGACTCGTAGTCTCTGTGAGTCTCGCTGATTATATAATGCACCAAATCTTCCCTTGTTTCACCTTGCAACGTTGCTATGGGCATGCGCAGCGCATAAAGCCCTAAATCTACTCCGAAAGTTTCTGACATTTCTTCCAGCTGCGCATATTTCACCGAGTCCACAAAATCCACGTATGAACCTTTGGAGTTTTCAAGTTGACGATTAATAAGTTCTACTTCGCTGGCGCAAATTAGATTCCCTGCGTACTTGTCCACGAACTGCGGGTCAATATTGAGCTGTTCTGTTCTGGCGTAGGCTGCGGGAAACGCGCTTTGACCGCTGGCTACGATTGACGCTTTCAGCGGGTTCATGGAGTACCTGTCGGGCTCTATATCGTCAGTGTTCAGCAGAAACGCTACTATGGGTCCTTCAGACGGCTTTTTCAGCGCTTCACATATTTCAGCGAAGTCATCTGCGTCTGGCTCACGCAAGCCGTAATTGCTAAAGTAGTTTCCGCATGTTTCGAGGATGCGTGCACCTATTATTCCCTGAACATCCTCCAACGTCAACTGCGGATTTGAATACTCCACTGAACCTCTCAGAAAGAAACAGTTCCCCTCAAAACGCTGGTTAACCTTTTGGCCGTCTTTGAACCGAAACATAGAAACTGGTTTACGCTGTGTTTCCGCCTCCTTGAAGCCGCTGAGCTTTTCGACGATGGTTTTCACGGATGCCCATGAACTTTTAAGAAAATCCTCTACGAGCATGCGGCACAAGTCATCAGGCACTCAGCATCATCCTCTTTCCAACGATTCTACAGCGCATATGCAGTTTTTAGCGATGGCTGTACCTGAAAACATTCTCACTACGCAAAAGTCTTCCTTAAGCCCTGCGTGGTTTAGTATGTTAAGAAGCGCGGTTTCTTTTTTGGGGATGCACATAAAAACTTTGAGACCGTTTAATTTGCTTAGGATGGTTTTGAGGAGCAGTGCTGCTGCCTTCTCATGGTTCACATGACATATTAAGGGTCCAACTTCAGCCATTTTGCCGTGAACCTTTGCGGCAACGTAGCCTGTGACTTCGCTGTTTTCAGTTGAGATGTAACATAGATTGCGCTTGTTAAGAAGTATAGGCTCCAGCAACTTCTTCCTGTTCGCTCCAAAGCATTGGCTGTCGAAGTCTATTATTTCGGGAATGTCCTGCTTCTTTGCCTCCTTTAGCGTTTCTTGAGTTGCTGGGAACGCAGCGTTTCCTTTCAAAACCAAAAAATCAGTTTCGGCTTTAAAACCAAGGCTCTCGTAGAATTTGACTAAGTGTGGGTAAGCGTAAAGCCCGATTGTCTCCACGCCCTTGTTCTTCAAGTAGTTTATTACATGTTTCACTAAAAGGCTGCCAGCGCCCTCCTTTCTGATGACCTCTTTAACTATCAAGTTGCCAAGCCACCCCACCGTCCCAAAACTGATGCTCGTTGCTATGCCGAAACGCTCCTGTCTGTGAAACAGAACGAAGCAGCCTTGGGGCTCAAGCTTCACCATAAACTCGAAATCCTCTACTGTCATATTCCAGTTCACCGTGTTAGCAAGTTGAACCGCGAAAGAAAAATCGTCAACACCCATTTTCTTCACATGAAACACAGTGATACACCGAATTAAGCCCTTATAGCCCCATCAGGGAAGCTAAGTTTTGTTTGCCAAGTTTCCTAAATACTTCAATGATATTAAAGTTCGCGGTCGCTCTTCTGCTTTTCTTCGCGCAAAATTTTAGAGGCGCAAAAAGTTTTTATCATCGGCTTTTGAAGTATTTAGTGAGGTTTTTGTTTTGACAAGCAAACCAAGTGCAACTGTACCTAACGTTAAGAAGGCAGTTTTGAATAAGGATCTTGCTTCTAGGATTCAAAGAAGTGTTCCTGAGCAAGAAGGCTTTCATTTTTACCTCGCTATCGGGGAACCGACTGGAGAAATAGCGGTTAGTTTAGCGGATTTCGCCAACAAAATGGCGACTATAGAGGTGCGGTCGGTTAATTTTCATTTTTCCCGCAAAGATTTTGAGAAGTGGATACGAGGCAGCATTGGAGACGCTGAGTTGGCTCTGAGAATAAGCAGAATACGCTTAGGTGTACAGGGTGAAGCGCTTAGGAACGAAATAATACGAATAGTGAAAGCGCGCTTGAATGAACTTAAACCACCGTCGCCAGTAACGTCAAAACCGCCTGCTTAAGGTGGAGCATAAGCGACTGGTGGAACGAGCACGGTTTTTTAGCGGTATCAATAAGAGAATCAGCGGCTTATGTAAGGAGATGTACCAGAAGACCTTTTTGCTTCTGCACTTTCATTATTGTGAGCTGTTGGTGGTTTCACAGGATGGGTGAACCTGAGAGGCAAAAAAAGAAGCGTAAGAAACGGCAATTCCTTGTTCTAGAAGAGCAGACGGAGGAGAGCCCGACACTTGCTGAGTTGGTTAAGGTTCTGGAGGAGCTGGAGAAGGAAGGAAAACTTGTTGAGATTCAGGTGTGCCCGAAGTGCAAGAGCCCACGAGTGCGCAGAGTGAAAACGATGAGCGGGGATTTGTGGAGTCACTTGGGCTGGTTTCCGCCGAAGTTTGAGTGTGAAGAGTGCGGATGGCAAGCGCGGTTGGTTTTGAAAGCAACGAACAAGCGGTGGAGCGTAAAGGATGTTGAGATTATTGCGGAGGCATCGGATTCGGAGAATACGCAGCAGTGAGGTTTGGTTTTCGTTTGTGGCTTTGTGGAGTAATTATCAGAATTTTCTGATTTTTCAGAAAAGTATAAATATTCTGAATACGGTTGTAACTGTCTTGTGAAACCTATGGCAAGCAATAAAGAATGCTGCAAAATCGATGCCGTCGTATCCATAGACGCCAAGGGGCAAATAGTTCTTCCAAAAGATTTGAGGGAAAAAGCGAACCTCAAACCGAACGATAAACTTGCTCTTATCGGTTTTGAACGCGACGGAGATTTATGCTGCGTTGTCATGGTTAAGGCTGAAGCTTTAGGCGGCACGGTTAAGAAAGCGCTGGGACCCATCTTGAAAGGCGCTTTGGAGTAAAGTGAAAAACATGAAGGAAGAGAAAGTTAGAAAAATGGTGCGTGAAGGTTACGGCAAAATAGCCGAAGCGGACAAGTGTGGTTGCGGTTGTGACTGCGGCTCAAGTGTCAGCGAAAACATTGGCTATAGCCGTGAAGAACTAGGTTCAGTGCCGGAAGGCGCTGATTTAAACTTGGGCTGTGGAAATCCTGTGGCGTTAGCTTCGTTGAAAGAAGGCGAAACCGTTGTCGATTTGGGTTCTGGCGGAGGCTTAGACTGCTTTTTGGCGGCGAAAAAAGTGGGCGAGAAAGGACGCGTGATAGGCGTGGACATGACGTCTGAAATGCTTGATAAGGCACGGGAAAACTGCAGACGAGGCGAATACAAGAACGTGGAATTCCGCCTGGGCGAGATAGAGAACTTGCCAATTGCCGACAACACTGCTGACGTGATAATCAGCAACTGCGTGATCAACCTGTCGCCTAACAAACAGCGAGTTTTCAATGAGGCTTTCCGCGTACTTAAGCCGAGTGGGCGATTGATGATTTCGGACATGGTATTGCTGAACGAACTGCCACCGGCGGTGAAGAAGAGTGTACAAGCATATATTGGATGCGTTGCAGGTGCAGAACTGAAAGCCACGTACACCAAAATGATAGAAAACGCTGGCTTCAAACAAGTGAAAATCGTTGAAGAAACACAGTTCCCGCTTGAACTGATGCTCAGCGACGCCACTGCAAAAGCCATAATGAAACAATTGAAACTGACCAACAAAGGCGCGGCGGAACTCGGTAACTCAGTCGTAAGCATCAAAATCTCAGCCACGAAACCACAAAAATAACATCTCTTTTTCTGTTTTCTTCATTTAATTTTTGTAAACTTGCCATCATGTTTTTGCAAAAACGGTGACTAGGGAGCTTCAGGAATCCTGCCTCCTTACGGGAGAAAGGAGAAGGGAGAGGGGATGTAGATTATAAACCATTTTTTGGAAGCAGGATTCCCCAGCTCTCATAACCATGATTCGTGGATAATAAATAAAAGCTGTATGAATTTAGAATCCACTTTCGCGGCTTTTCTAGACTGAAAATGCAAAACGAAGCTGAAAAACAGGTGCTGGACAGCATGTTCCAACCCACTTGCGAGAGAGGTTGTGAACAATCAAGGCAGGCGCACCAACATTTTTCATCAAGCAAGTAAAGCCTTGTACCAACAAAGTCTTAAATAGGCTTTTTACTGAAACAAAGACGCACTGGTGCATTACTTTGAGATTAGCAGTAGACGCAAAAGCAATAACTAAACAGTTCGGCAATATCCGCGCACTAGATGGCGTAAATTTCAACATAAAAGAAGGCGAAATTTACGGGCTAATCGGACCAAATGGCGCGGGAAAAACCACTACACTCCGCATTATCTCCACTTTAATCTTACCCACTTCTGGCAGCGTAGATATTTTCGGTTTAGACGCGGTTAATCAGGCTGGGGAAGTCCGCAAAATCATAAGTTACCTTCCAGAAGAAGCAGGAGCATACCCAAATCTCTCAGGCTGGGAATACCTCAAATTCATGGCTAAATTCCACACAAAAAACGCTGACGAACTTGAAAAAATCATTAACGAAGCCGCACAAATCAGTGGTTTAGCCGATCGTTTAAAGGATAAAGCGAAAACCTACAGTAAAGGCATGAAGCGGCGGCTACTTGTGGCGAGAGCTTTGATGACTAAACCGAAACTCGCCGTGCTAGATGAACCAGCCAGCGGTTTAGATGTCTTGCATGCTTACCACGTTAGGGGAATAATCAAAACCTACGTGAAAGAACATGGCGTGACTGTCCTGCTTAGCAGTCACAACATGCTGGAAGTGGAGTACCTGTGCGACCGCGTAGCTTTAGTTAACAAGGGCAAAATTGTGGTTGAAGGTAAATCTGACGAGCTTAAGCAGAAATATCAGAGCGTAAACTTGGAAGAAGTCTTTGCGAAGGTGGTTGGCTATGCTTAAAGGTTTCCAAACAATTCTTGTCAAAGAACTTAAAGAAATGATCCGAGACCCAAAAATCCTTATCGGCATCATAATCGTTCCACTAGTGATGTTCCCTATTCTAGGGTTAGTAATTGGGTACGCCACGCAAACAGCTCAAGAAGAAGCCGCACAAGCACGACTATTAGTAGTGGACAATGATGGAGGAAACTGGAGCCAAACTTTCATAGATTTCTTGCATTTAGTTAACGTGACGACAATAGTAATACACAACACAACGCCTGAACAAGTGGTATCACAGGACCTGCTAACACAGAACAACAGCACACAGTTCCTGCTCATACCATCAGGCTTTAGCGAAAATATGACTCAGTTCACTAACGGCAACCTCAACGTCAGAGCCACAGTGAATATCTACGGCGTCTTCAAAAGTGGCGGAATCTTCTCAAATGTCGCCTCAGCAGGCATAACCACGATAGTAGATGGTTTTAACCGAGCAGTTTCGCCGAACGTCGTTTACTCTTCGCAGTCAACAATCCTTGACGGTGAAATTCAAGCAGGTGTTGATCCTAACACCTTGGCGAGTTTGCTGTTCATGCAGTCGTTGGCGTTGCCAATCACGATAATGATCTTGCTAACTTATGCAATGCAGATCGCGGCAACTTCGGTTGCTATGGAGAAAGAGGAGAAGACACTTGAAACTCTGTTAACTGTTCCCGTAGACAGGTTCGCTATCCTGATGGGTAAATTATCTGGCTCAATTTTCGTCGCGGGCATAGGAGCAGTGGCTTACATGTTCGGCTACAACTACATGCTTGGCTCATTCGCAAGCATTGCTCAAACAGGCGCTCCAGGCATTGACTTGGCTGCGTTGGGCTTGACGCCTTCATTGTTTGACTACGTTTTGTTAGGGTTATCCTTATTCGTTACGTTGCTGTCAGCGTTGGCGCTGGCTGTCATTATGTCAGCTTTCGCCGAGGACGTGCGTGGTGCACAAGCGATGATTGGATACGTTTACCCAGTTATTTTCATTCCGTCATTCGCGTTAATGTATTTGGACATTAACTCTTTGCCGCTGTTTGTTAAGGCGATTTTTTACGCGATTCCTTATAGTCACCCAGTTATCGCGTCTAAAGCGGTTGTGCTAGGCGATTACGCTACAGTCGTGTTCGGAATAGTCTACGTTGCCATTTTCACCGTAGTCATAATGTACATTGCATCACGGTTATTCGCCACAGAAAAAATCTTAACCGCAAAACTCAAGTTCGGACGAAAAGGATCAAAGAAAACAGTGGAACAGCAAGAATAGACAGGACTCAACAAACAAAACGAAACGCGGAAACAAAGCCCTTAAGATAGCTCTTTATATTAAACGCTGTTAAACCTAAACTTGGTGTCTGCAATGGAAAGAAGGCGCATTCTCTTTTTTGAATTGGCTGGAATCGCTTTCATAGTTATCTTTGGAAGTATACTGCATTTTACGTTTGAGTGGTCTGGCAGTCAGGCAGCTGTTGGAGTGTTTTCAGCAGTCAACGAGAGTGTATGGGAACATTTGAAACTAGGTTTCTGGCCAGCCATAGTATTTGCTCTTATAGAATTCAAGTACTTGAAGAAATCAACCAACAATTTCCTGTTTGCAAAAACCGTTGGCATCTATCTGATTCCCGTCGTAATTATGGTTATCTTCTATTCGTACACAGCCATTCTTGGCGAAAGTATACTGGTCATAGACATTCTCTCATTCGTCATAGCTGTTATAGTCGGGCAATTAGTAAGCTATAAGTTATTGACTGCTAAAACGCTGCCATACAATTTAGACAGGATTTCATTGATTGCTTTAATTCTGTTAGGTCTCGCCTTTGTGCTTTTCACCTTCTACCCACCACAGTTACCAATGTTTCAAGACCCAATAACTGGAGAATACGGAATTTTCAGTCGCTAAATTTGCACAGGTATAGGCGTGAAAGTTATGCGCATGTGGATGGTGAACCCAAAAATCATGTGTAGAAACCATTTGCTGGGAGAACACGCAGAGATACATCTCTTTGCTTGGAATATCGATAGAAAGCATTCGGTTAAAGGATACATAGCCAAGGGATTACTTGAAACTCATAACTTGTACGCTCGCCATGAAGAACTCGCTCAAGAATTAAGAAGAAGAGGGTATCAACACAATTCTGAATTAGATGTGAAGTGGAAACTAGCAAAAAAGTCAGGTTCAATAGATAAGAAAAGGAATCTTGAACAGCTCGTTGATAGATGTAAAAAATGCAGAGAAAGACATCGGAACTTTTCTGGAAGCGATGAGGGTAGCTGAATCAACGCTAAAGTTGAGATGTCACCCGCAGCGTTCCTCTTTTTTCTGGATTTCTTGCAGTGTTTGTTGAACTAAGTACAGTTTTAACTCTGATTCGGTTTTCGAATTCATAATAGTTATTAGACTTAAACTCGAGAAAAAACAGAGAGGTATAGCTCTTGACTGAAACAATTAAAACTGAACCAGTTGCAATTTCAGCTGAACCTTCAGCCACAAAAGAAAACATTGTTGATAGGAAAACTATTGTTTATCAAGCACCTATAGATCCTACCGTGATAAGGGTTTCTGGCGAAAAATTAAAGCTGGGGCTTTTCACCAGATTTGGTTTATTCAAGCCTAAGCCAGAAGAAATCCAGTTTATTTCACTAGACAAATACTATGAACCATACATAGTAATAAGTGGAAAATACTTCATTGATTACTATCGAAAATGCACGTACATTTTCAAAGTTGATGAAGCAGTCAAAGAAGTTGTTCTATTAAACTATAAATTCTTGCCTGAAACTGCTAAGTCAGGCAGAATTATCAAGTTACCTGGGGAAGAACGGCTTATCAACGAGGCAAAAGCATTTTTGATCCTAGACAAGAATGGCAAAGATGCAATGGTGGATAATCTTCCATCTGCGCCTTCTGAGAAGAAACCTGAGAAAATAATTGAGGAATTTGGGATAGAAGAACTCGCCGAAAACGCGGATGTGAATTTTGTCAAGGAGAGAATAGCTAAGCGTCCAAAAGACATAAGCAGAATTGTGGAAGAAGTCTTTGAAATAACCGACCGCTCAGTAATTTACACGCCTAGATTTAAACTTCTTTTCAAAAACGTGAGAACTGGCGAAGAAAAAGTAATGATTCTTGACGGAATCACATCTAACAAAATATGACAAAATGAGAGGCGACTTTCGAAGATTTAAAATCTTCAAACTTGTTCAGCCAACCCATTTGTGAGGGATAACAAGAATGAAATTGACGTATAGTGTAGCTAATTTAGCTCTTGTGTTAGTTGCTGCCTACTCTTTAGCTACAATGAGCATTTTCTTTATGATTGATTCGATAGTTAATGAAACGCTCTACTCGTATGGGCTTCGATTTAGCCCCGATTGGGCAGCACAATACTGGACTACGATTAGAACTGGTTTTGCAATGTCATGGTTGGTAATAATCACAGCAATAGCTTTCCAAGTTTACATGGCTCGCAAAGCCAAAGAAAAACCTGAAGAACAAAGAGAAACGGAACCGACAAGTGAGGAACCGTGGACTGGAGAAAGAAGAGAAACGAAACCAACGAGTGAGGAACAAGCAAGTACGTTCACTCTCAGCGACGGCTCAACAATCAAGGTAAAACATAAACTGAAAAGCGCAAAAAGGCTTGAAAAGCATTCCCCAGACGGAATGCCAATTTACGTTGTAGACTATGACAACATAGTGCAAGTAGTAAGCGTACCAGAAAAGCTCGTAAAAAAATCAAAAGAATCGTCTGATTGATTCCTTCTTTAAAATGAAGGAAAGCTACATGACTCAGTGGAAATCAGTGTTTTAAATCTGAATTTCCTCTTCATAAACTAATTATTTTTCTTTTCGACTATCTTGGAACTAGTGAAAACATTATGAGCGAAACAGCAGCCCTTAGTGAGCTACAAATAAAGAGACGCGAATTGGAGAATGAGTTAGCTTCATTGTCTCAAAAAGAGAAAACGTTAGAAACCGATTTGAGAACACTTGAAGAAAAAATCATTGACCAGTTGAAAGAGGATATCAAAGCGAAAAAGTCGGTTTTGGACGGTCTTGAATCCCGGAAGAGCGATTTGGAGAAAAAATTGAGTGACCTACAAGGGAAACCGGCAGGTTCGCAAACAGCGGAAGAGCAACCTGCAAGCGGTGAAACCGCGGAACCCGTCCAGCAGAATAACACCGAAAGAAACGACACTGAATTGACTGTTGTTGAATATCAACAGGAACAAATCGAAGAACGCTGACCTCGCCTTCAGAGTGTTCGCGAAACGAAAAGTGTTCTGCCCGCCAAGAGGAATTACTTTAACTCAGCTCTCCCCTGTGCTGAGCAGTCGGTGTAACACTTGCTTTTTTAGTATTTTATGCCTAAACTCGTAAATTGTGGTTGCGTATGAAAAAGAAAGTTGCAGTTTTAGTCACTGAAGATGACCTGTCGGTGGATTTGACTTTGCACGATTTTTCAGCGACTTTACTCGCCGAGTTTGCCGAGAAGGTGGTAAAGCCTTACTATTCGGGCAACATGAGTGACGCTGTTAAGGAGCTTATGCAAAAGGTTATCGAAGAAGAAAATTTTGTTCTTAGCCATGTGAAACTGGTTAAAAGCAGCCACAACATTTGAAATACAAAAAGTTTTAACACCAGCCCGTCATTTACAAAGGATTTGTAGGATATAGGGGCTGGAAATGGGCAGAAACTTCTTGGCAGGTGTCATTGCATTTGTCATGATTGGCTGGTTTTTGTCTTATTTTGGTTTTTTTGGTCAGGGTATATCCCAAACAGCCTTTGCCCCGACTGACAGATTTGAAATTCCGGTTAACAATAGCTCTATCCTCTTTGCTTTTGCTGGTATTTATGAACAAGCAAGTTTAGAAAACGGTGTATGGAGCTTTGTGAATCTACAATTTAACGGCTTTCGAAGTCAAGAAAAGGTTAGTTTCAAAGTCTCGGCTGTGGACTCTACAGTAAATATCACTGCATGCGCAATCTATAATAGCACTTTCGCAGGGGAGAGCGCAAAAGGAGCAATACTCAGATACCATGTGGCTGGACAGGGAACACAAGTTTTTGACTTAGGTCTTGATGCTGAGAGGGGAGATTGGTCAGTTATTCTTAATGACGAGTGGCTTGGGAAGGATCATGGCTGGAGCCTTTCTTCTGACGGGACGCTAACCGTGACTGAGGCAACTGGAACCGTTATCTTGGCGTATTTTGGTTTTCCTAGTTCTTTTGGAGAGAGCGGAGATGGGTTTAGTCAGCCGTTTTTGGATCAGCATTTTGTCATCGTCACCACCATGATTGTGACAGTTATTATTGCCCTTTTAGCTGTGGCTATTAGGACAAAAAACAAGGGGTTGAAATAATTTGACAGCGGACAAATTGAGGTACCAAAATATAAAAAGACTCTTGGGTGGAGAGCAGAATGGTTTGGGAAGATTCTAGTTTTTTGATAGTGCTGCTGTTCATAATATTCGGGGCAATAGGTATCTTTCTTATCCTGAAATTAACGAAAGATAAAACTAAAAAAGTTAGCACTCTTAGACTTTTCATCCAGATAATTGCTCTTGTAGCTGTTTTCATGGGTCTCCTTGTAGGTCCTTTCAACTTACCACAATGGCGGTCCCTAGGTATATCGCCTCGAGACCGGTTAATTGGAGCTGAGTTTTTTGGCAGCCAGTTTCCTGATGGCATCTCCGTGCCTATTTTGGCGTGTTACTATCCTAATGGAAGAACGGTAACGTGCGCTATTTGGCAAATTCAAGCGTATATTTTTCCGTTTTGGGATGTTGGAAGAGGTTATGAGGTTTTCTACTCCACGGGTGGTTTAGAGAAATTGGCGATTGTTTTTGGCATGGTTATTGGGATGTCGATTATTTTAGGCAGATTTTTCTGCGGTTGGTTGTGTCCCTTCGGCTTATACATGGATCTGCTTACGCGGATTCGAAAGGTTTTCAGGAAACGGCATCTAAGTTTTTCGGACAAGACTAATACGGCTCTTGGGCAATTTCGGTTTATCATAATCGCGGTGTTTTTGATCCTGAGTGTTATATTCGGTTCTTACGCTATTTTCGGTACAGAGCTTATTCCTGGCACGCGACTTGGGGGACCTCAGGGAACCGAAGCAGGCATAGTTGGATATATTAATGAGCCGTTTTGCTTGGTTTGTCCTGTGAGGCCTCTTTGCGTTTTGATAGAGTGCGCATTGGGTTACATGAATTTTTCATATGTCTCTCAAATCACGTCTGGACCATTTTGGGTATTAGGCTTTTATGCGACTTCTTTAAACGTGGCTATTTTGATTGTGATTACAGTTTTGTCCCTTGCCTATAGGCGCTTTTGGTGCAGAATATGCCCTCTCGGTGGGTTAACTGCGCTGTTCAGCACTTTCACTCCTTTTAAGCAGATTGCGCTGACACGCTTACAAAAAGACGAGCAGAAATGCACCAAATGCGGAATTTGCAAGCGCGTTTGTCCGACTCAAGCCACGCAAATGTACGAGAAAAAAGGCGGAGACGTAACCGAATCAAGGTGTATGCTGTGCGCAAGGTGCGTTGAAATGTGCCCGTACGAAGGTGCTTTGAGAATGACAGTAGCTGGTAAAACTGTGCTTAAATCACGTGACTGGCTAGAATAAAAATGTTCGCGAATACTTTTCGAATTAGAACAGTTGCAGAACGCGAAAACACTGCTTTGGCGGTGGCATATACAAAACTTAAATGTTCGCAGTCTAATCTGCGTTATCTGAAGAACAGAGGTAACTTGGGAAATGTCGTTGCTGCCTGAAATTCCCAATCCATATATTGGGGCGTTTGCCGTTGGACTGTTATATGGAACAGTGTTTTGCACGTCAACATGTCTTCCATACATCGCAAGTTACATAGCAGGTATTGGGGCGGACTTCCGCAAAGGAGTAATGGCCACTCTTATCTATAGTCTAGGTCGCGTGACCGCTTATGCCTTGATCGGAGGCGTGGTAGGCATAGTTAGCGGCGTGTTCAGGTTGGTGGTGAGCGAATCCGCCTTTTCTGCTTTTCAACAATACTCCTCTTATGGTTTCGGCATAGTAACCATAATAATCGGCGTAAGCATACTTTTGAAGAGCAGACAGGCTCCTCACGATTGCAGTCCAGAGTGCACTAAAAACGTGGGTTTAAGGAAAATTGGCGGAAGATTTGACGTACGCGCTTTCTTACTGGGTTTCAGCAGAGGATTGGTTGTGTGCCCATACTTGGTGGCAATACTTCTTTTGTACTCGTTACCTTTCGGCTCTCCGATTGACAGTTTGGCGGTGGCGGTCTTGTTTGGTTTTGGAACCGCGCTGTCTCCAATGTTGCTGTTAGGCGGAGTCATGGGTTGGCTTCTTAACAAAGCGCCCTTATTTAGGAAATGGATCGCAATAGTAGGTGGTGTGCTGCTTATAGTGCTGGGAGTTGTCGCTATAGTGAACGTAATTTTTTTCGCGAGTGTGTGAAGGCGAACTGCTAATCTCAGACGCTACCCTGGCAAATTAGAAGGCATGATTTGTCATGGAGAAAGTCTTATTACGTTTTTCCGCATCTTTTTCTCGGGGGTAAACAAGTGTCAAACCGTGTTTCCAAGTGTGGCATTGATTGCGGCGCTTGTCCTTGGGGACCTTACCCACGGAAGGGCATGACCGCCGAAGATTTTGAACTGTATAGGAACGAAGCCAAGAGGATTCTGGGGTACATGCCAATTAAGACGCCGTGCCCGACCTGCCAAACTCCAGACGCAGAAATCCCCAAAGAATCAAAGTTGCCTAGTCGAAAATGTCTGATACGCCGATGCGTAGACAAAACTGGAGTGGCGAACTGCGCTTTTTGCGCTCGTTTTCCATGTGACACGGTTAAAGCAACGGCTGGTCTTTGGAAACGTGAGAGTATTGAGAAGCGGCTTGGCTCGCCGATTTCTGATGAGGAGTATCATTCGTTTGTTGAACCTTTCGAGGGAATAAGGCGTTTAGAGGCTATTCGTCACAAGCTGAAGGCAGACGAGATTGTGGAACCTGCGAAAGTTTCGACGTCTGAAGCAAGGATCGCGTCTTTTCCAGATAATCTGCCTTTCTCGAAGGAAGAGATCGCGTCTTTCAAAGCGGTTCACAAGTTACTTGCAGCATTGGAGCATTCTTCATTAGGACTGCAGGATACTGACACGTTTGCTCAACAACACAAACTTGAAAACCTGCGAGCGCATGTTTTGAGGTTTCTATGGATATTCGGAAGTTACGGAAGAGTTGAGAAAGAGAATGCCCAGATGGTTGTTGATGCTGAAACCTATAATGCTAACAGAGGCAGCGAGAAGACACTGGCAATTTGGTCTTTCGTCGAAGACACAGTTTTCAAGGTTTTAGCTGAATTTGGAGTTCGCTGCGAACGTGTTGCGTTAAAGGGCGTGAGAGAGGAAGACCTGACGACGGGCACTGGCTATCTTCGAAACAAGGGCTGGAGTATGAGACTGTCATTTGACGACAAGATTGGCGGTGTAGCTGCTCTCAAAGCGCTACAGACTTACTCGCTGAGGGTAAACAAGAAATACGGCGCAAAAGCGTTTCAGCACTTCCGAGAGGCAGATATGCAAATTTTGCTCGAACAATAACTAGAGTGTACTGTGGAGCTGGGGATGGAAATTGCATCCATGCATGTTGAGATATACCTTAAAACTCCATCTTTTTTCTACAAAAGACTATCACATCTTTCTAACGTAAGTTAGTTGAATATACATTTACCTTTCTCATGCTAAGCTAATTTGTTTAGCGAATGGAAAATTCCTTCAAAAATCTTAAATTGATGCCGTAAATATAGATAGTTATCGTTTTAACTTTGAAATAAGCGTATTGGGAGGTGAGATTGAATGAATAGAAAGGCATGCTTTGTTTTTCTTTTTCTATCAGTCCTAGCTGTTTCATTAATAATTGTCAGAGGGGCTTCTCAATTGGAGTTGACGCCTACATCTGGTGAGCCAGGCGACTCCGTAATCGTTGAGGGCACAGATTTTGCAGCAAATAATACAGTTGGCATATGCTTGGGGCCAGAGGTAACTGTTTCTGATGAAGTCCACAACATTACTGACCCCATTGGTTTAGGTCCGTTTACAGCTATAGTAACTCATTATCCGATCAAACCAGGTTCCTTTAGCTTTCGCTGTGATGTTAGCGGTGTAACATCCGATTATTACGATGATTATGGCAATGGAACGCTAAATACCACAAGCATCTACGCTGTCGATCCCTTTGTAAATTATGTAACAGGCGAATTTGGCCGTTCTACCAACTCGCCATGGGATGGCTATACTGTAGTGTACACCGCCAACTATACTTACTATCAATTTAACGTGACTCCTACCGGTGGTGTACCCACAGACACCTCAGGAGCCTTTACAGTCAATATCACGGTGCCCGCCATTTGGAACGGAACGGAACCCCTAACGGTGATGGATGAATTGGGAAACACGGCTACCAGTGACTTCACTATCTACGGAAGCGATGTCGTCCCTGACCCTTTAACAATCGGAGCCATAGTGCTCTTGTCTTCTGCTGCTATAGTTGTTAGCTTTTACTGGCTAAGGAAGAAGCCTACCAATAAATGGTAAAGTACAGTTAAGCTCAACCTTTCTTTTCCTTTTTTAGCATTTAGTTAGTTAGATAAGCATTTACCTTTCTAGAGCTAATCATTTTCCTTGAGAGGGCGCAAAATAAACGATCAGGATAAACTGCAGTTTCAGTTATGATAGGAACATTGGCGGTAATTATAGTGTTTTTCAATTTTCCAGTAAGAAGCCAAAGCACTCAGCCAGCTGAAGTGTTACACTCAGCGGTTTTTTGATTTGTTCACATTGCTGCTCAACCGCGACTCACATAGCGATTTTACTTTTTTTCACCTTTAAAGGAAGACGATATGTTTCTGAAATGCATCGATGAAACGACGCGTAACCATAAAAGCCTGCTCTTT
>CAZUHG010000035.1:0-15683 GCA_964620515.1 uncultured Candidatus Bathyarchaeia archaeon | reverse complement strand
TGCATCTAATCAGGAACATCGTTAGGAAGAACCATATGGCCGCGATTATGATTATACATGATCTTAACTTGGCAATCCGTCATTCAGACAAGTTTGTCCTGATGAAGGAAGGGACGATCTATGCTGTGGGAGGCCACGAGATTATCACCCCCGAAAGCATCAAGATGGTCTATAACATCGATGCGTATGTGGAGAGCGTGCGAGGGATACCGGTAGTCATCCCCATATGAGTGGAGGAAAAGTAATGAGCCCGAAAATGGTCACTCCGAAACAAAAAGGTTTTTTTAATGAGAAAGCTGGGGTATGGGACGAGATCACCGTTCACAACCTCAAAAAGGTGCAATACATCACCAAGTTGCTAGGAATCAATAGCGGTGATAGGATACTAGACATTGGCACCGGAACGGGAATCATGATACCGTTCTATGAAAAATATCTAGTGGATGGAAGTGTTGTTGCAGTGGACTATTCGGAGAAAATGATTGAGGTAGCCCGCTCGAAATATCCAGAAAAAGACCATCCGAGTATTTCATACATAGTCTCCGATGTTTACGACCTTAAATATGATGCAGAATTCGACTTGGTAGTGTGCTATTCCTGCTTTCCCCATTTTATTGACAAGCCCCTAGCCATCAAAATATTATCCAGAGCCCTAAGGAAAGGAGGGCGCCTAGCAGTGGCGCACTCCGATTCGGCCGAGAAGATCAATGGGGTCCATATAAACGGTGGTGTAGCAATCAAGAAAGATTTTCTATCCAGCATGGAACTACTTAAACAGATGATGAAGGAAAGCGGACTCACTGTCACGTTCGAAAGAGATGATGAAAACTATTTCATATGCGTAGCCAGAAAGGCATGATTTACTAACATATTATACGACTTAGCACGCGAGAAGTACCTTGGAATTTTTTAGTGGACACACCAAGAAACGGAAATGTTATTAGCAGTTAAGGATTTTTTTTCTTCACGGTTAGGTTTACGTTTTTGATGGCGGTTCTTGTTTCGCCTTCGTAGATCGTGGAAACGTCCTCGAGCTTTATGATAGCATCTTCGTTTGGTGCAGTATTGCTTTGTTTTGAGGCGTTTTGCGTTTTCAACCCAACCGCAGTATTACTTTTTACACGTTTCGTACTACCGCAGGCGGCTATTAAACCTTTACCTGCTCTTTTCATGCGTACATCAAAACGTAGAACGTTCCGAGCTTGAACCGAAGTGCGTTTGGTGCCCAGTCTCAGCCCCTCCCACATTGCCTTAGTAATATTTTTCTATGCCGCCGAACCCGAATTGCTTATTTTTCTCAGTCATTTCTATAAAGTACTTGAGCCGCTTGTTGAACTCGACAGGTCGGTTTCTTGCGCCTTCGATGAAGGCTATTCGGATTCTTTTGTACTCAGGTGAAAATTTCTGGAAATTTTCCCATGCTGCCTTATTGGTTTTTATCTCTTTCAAAATGTCTGAAGGCGTGGTAAATTTTTCGTTCAGGATGTCTCCAAGCGTCGCTTGCACAGATGGCAACACCATACCGCGGCGGATAAGTTCTCTTAACCTTTCTTTGTTCGCTTGTGAATACTTGCTTTTTGGGTTGCGCGGAGAGAAACGTTGAGCGTACGAGTTCTCGTCAATTCGTTTAACGGTGCTGTCAATCCAGCCGAAACATAGTGCTTCTTCAACAGCGTCATTGTAGGGAATCCGTGGTTTGCCACTTGCCTTTTTCGGAAAAATTAACCAAACTTCTTTTTCCTTATCGTAATGCTCGGCGAGCCATGCGCGCCAAGCGTTTCTATCAGTGAAGTAAACGGTCTTTTCAGTTTTCACGGGGATGGCGCTTTTCACCTCTTAAGTGCGAAGTATATCGTGTAAGCACAAGACAGCAATACTTAATTTCTCAGTTTTCCTTATTATCTTATCCCACTGGCAAATCCATGACGACGGACTCAATAGAGAAAGCAAGAACCACAAAACTTGCACCGATGACCCTTGAGTTTTACCCAATCATGGGACACGGTGGGCGCGGGCACAACATCCCACGCCGAGAGAGCTTGGCTGAGAGGAGCGCACGCTCCGCTGTGAGGTTAAGTGTTAGGTTACGTGGGAAACAACCGCCCGCGAAAGTTCTTGTCGGAGTTGATTTTGGGGGCTTTGATTTGTGGTTGTTTTTTTGTTCCACATTTCGTTAAAGTAGTTTATTGCCAGTTCTACAACGTGGGGGTTGTTTGACCACAAGCTGGGCAGGATTTTTTTCGTAGATACTGCTAGAGTGATTTCTTTCTTGTCAAATATGTGCATTCCAAAGTTGATAGGAGCGGTTAAGTATTTGAGTTCAAAGGAGGGATTTTTCACGAATGTCTGCCACGCTGTCGGTGCTGTTTCCTTGCTGGGTTTTGGTGTGATTAATCGAACTTTTATGCCTCTTTTCAAAGGTTTCTTGAGGTTTGACCATTCATCATTGACTTTCGATGGAACATTAATTATTGGTATCATAACATCTATGCTCTCTTGAGCATTTTCGGTTTGTTTTTTGTGCATTTTGAGCAAACGCGTTATTTCTGAAGTAATTGTGAACTGTGTTTCCTCTTCCGTAAGAAATATTTCGGCGTTGTTCGCTTGAAAAGTGTTAATTAGCACTCTTGCGTTCTTTTGCAGTTCAGCAATTTCCGTTTTCCTGTTTTGAAGCAGAATCGAAAGGCCTTCTCTTATGGGTGTGGCTTTGTACATGGTTGGTTTGGCTATGATTTTTTCGGTCAAGCCCAGTTTTTGTAGTGTAGGCATTATGCGGTAGATGTCTTGCCGAGCCACGTTTGAAGCCTTTGCAATTGCGTTTACGTCTGCTTTTCCGAGCTTGACAAGAGCTAAGTAAGTTTTCGCCTGCAAACACGTGAGTCCAAACCCCACCAATGTTTGAATATTGTCGTCCTGAATCATGAGTAGCCTTTCCCTCCATGTCTCGTCTACTTGCTGTTGTCGTAACTTATGAATATTTTTCAGAATTGTAAGAAGAGGCACTGATTGCATACGTTTAACAACTTAAACAACTAAGCCGCATATAAAAAGGAGAAAGCCAGAGACGCGACGGGGCTGAAAGGGCGCTGGACACAGCAATTGCAAGTCTTACTATCAGCTTGCCATTTTTCTATTCTCCTTTATTTGGTATCCAGCGCTTCAGCAAACCCGTACAAGAAGCGCACAACTAGCTGTCACCTTTTGCTTTCGGAATAACCAGCTTTGTAAGCAACCTAACTGGATTAGGTTTTTAAGTTCAGCGTTTACATTAAAAGCTAGGAAACCTACGACTAGCTGGGAACCGCAACTTGGATTTAGAAAAAAAGATTGAATTAATCTGCAGACCGCCAACAGAAGAAGTTCTAACGCCCGAAGACCTGCGGCAGCTTTTGGAAACGGAACCGCATCCCGTAGCCTACAACGGTTGGGAACCCTCGGGCTTGGTGCACTTGGGAACGGGCGTGATTTGCGCTTACAAGATGAAGGATTTCGCTGAGGCGGGCTTGCGCTTCAAAGCCTTCTTAGCCACGTGGCACGGCTGGCTTAACAACAAGCTCGGCGGCGACCTGCCGCTTATCAGGAAAGCAGCGGACCTTTTCCGCCACTCATGGATCGCGCTTGGCGTGCCCGCCGACAAAGTGGAGTTCATCTACTCCGACAAGCTCTACGAAGACATAGATTACTGGGCGAAAACCGTGACGGTCGCCAAAAACCTGACAATAGCCAGAACGAAGCGCACGTTGGAGATTGCGGGAAGAAAAGAAACCGACGCCCGCTACGTATCAGACTTCCTGTACACACCTATGCAAGTCGCCGACATATTTCACATGCAGGTGAAAATCTGCCAGTTAGGCATGGACCAGCGCAAAGCCAACGTCGTCGCCAGAGAAATAGGCGAGAAAATCGGGTACTGGAAACCCGTCTGCGTTCACCACCACCTGCTGCAGGGGCTAGAAAAGCCCGGTGTGTGGCCGATTCCCGAGGGACAGGAGAAAGAAGCTGTGGCTTCCGCGAAAATGTCCAAAAGCAAACCTGAAACCTGCATATTCATCTACGACACGCCCGCCGAGATAAAGCAGAAGATGGCGAGAGCTTTCTGCCCCGAAAGGACAATAGCGTTTAATCCCGTCATAGATATCTGCAAGCACATAGTATTCCGAGAAAAACCCGTGTTCACCATAGAGCGGCCAGCCAAATTCGGCGGCAACATAGAATTCCAAAGCTTCAACGAACTCGAGGCGGCTTACGCGCAGGGCAAACTGCACCCGCAAGACCTCAAGAACGGCGTAGCTGAAGAACTTGCTGGGATACTTGAGCCTGTACGGCGATACTTTGCAAATAACAAAGAAGCTCAAGCGTGCTTAGACGCCGTGCGTGCAGCTAAGATAACAAGGTAAACTGCGTTGTCCACGCGGCTGAAAGAGAAAGAGGAAAAAATCCTCCAAGTTCTCGAAGTTTTGGCGGAAGAGTCTGCAAAAGGAACGCCCATTGTTGTGGAAGGGCAAAAAGACGCGGAAGCACTTCGCGACTTAGGCGTAACTGGTACAGTGCTGACGGTTAAGACGGGCGGAAAATCATTTCTGGACGCTGTCTCCGAAATAGAAACGATAGGTGTGCCTGAAGTGATTCTCTTGTTGGATTTTGACAGGCGCGGAAAAGAAGGGACAAAACGCCTCAAACAGAGCTTGGAAAGAGCCAAAATAAAACCGAACGTCAAGTTCTGGCGTGCGCTCTCAGCTTTGGTGGGAAACGAAATCCAATGTATAGAAAGCCTAACCGCTTACTTGTGCACTTTACGCGCCAAAGTCAGCACCTGAAGATAACCCGAGACGCACTCGATAAACAAGCCTATTTGCCGCCTAATAGAGATTCGTTGCAGAAACCTATAGGGGGTAGGTCACTATTGGCGCTTTCCGCAACCATTAGCATGTTGTTTCCTTTATATGAGGGGGCTATAGAAGAAAAATTGCATAACAGTCCCGCAACCCAACTTTTCAAGCAACCAGCAACTAGGAAGACGAAACCTTGAACTGCAAAATCTGCAACAGAGAAGTTGGCGAAAGAGATTTCTGCCTGTTACACTTTGAAGCCTACGAGAACATAGTGGAGAAACACGGTTTTTGGAGAAAGGCTTTAAAGGTCACTTGGAAAGAATATTTAAGCGAGATCAAACGAAACCCTTTAACAGGAGAAACAGCTAAACAAGTAGCCAACTACCTAACAAGCAACGAGGAAACAGCAAATGGCAAAAAAAGTTAAAAAACAAGCATCATCAATGTCCTTCTCACTAAGCAGATGGTTCAACAAAATCTCAACAGCAAAACCCTCATCCTTCGCAGTCACCATAATCATGATCGCATACGCCGTATTCCTTTTCGGAGGAGGAATCTACACAATAATAAACTACGAAACCATCCTGCCTTCAGTCTATTCTGGAGGAAGATTCTATTTCCTTTACCCCGCCCTCGGAGAACAATTCGTATCTGACACCGTAATCGCCGTGCTTCTCTACGCAATGGCTTTTGGCGGTTTACTTTCCATATACCAAAGCACAAAATACGCCTACAAACCAAGACAAGCTTACATGATGATGATTATCGGCGTGACGCTGCTACTTTTAGCGTACATATTCCTAGAAGACGCAATCCTAATCAAAACCAGCAGCTAACCCTTACCAGGGATTTTCTTTCAATTTCAACTTATACGCCAAGAAATTTGTAAGCAGATGAATTGGAGGAGTAATTACGATAACCGCAACCGCCAGCTCCCAGTACATCATCGCTAAAGGCAACGAGAAAACAATGGCGCCGACAACAAAGTCAACTTGATCTACAAGGGGCAACAAACCGCCAGGAGCAATCCCTAATCGCCTTTTCAGGAAAGCACCAGTCAAATCTCCGAAGAGTGCACCCAAAGGCGAAAGCACGCTGAACAGAACACTGAACGGAAAGGGATAACTGAAAACTAGGCTTTCCACTAACCCAACAAATACGCCGATAGCTAAACCGAAAAAGAAACCGCGGAAAGTCTTGTTTTTCCCAAAAACGCGTTTTCCATCAAAAAAGTTCTTTCCGAAATCCATTGGCTGTCCTCCACCAGCAAGCACTGGTGCAGCGTTCGCGCAGTAAGCGGGGAATATGAATTTTAATGCTTCAACGATTAATATGGCAATGTCCATGTAATCAACCATCACTGATGAAACGGGTAATCATGTATCCCAGTTTCGTCTATTCTTAAGTAGCAGTCTGCTTCTTGAGTTTTTTCGCTTTTTTTCTCCAGTACAGCTTTGATTGTCTGCGGGTTTTCTGTGGGTTTCATGGCAATTATTGTGTCAGCCCAGAATTTTAAAACTCTGGTAGCTACAGGTGCCACAGTGGCGTAAGATTCGTTGAAGACGCTTCGCACTTGGCTTGTCACCACTACAGGCAACTTTTGTGTTTTTGCGGTTTGCGCCAGAATAGCCAGTTGCCTGTTTAACTCGCGGTTAAGTCCAAAAGCTTTTCCAGAAGATTCCGCAACCTTAGCCCGATACAAAGAGTTGAATGTGTCGATTACCACTAATCCGAAGTTTTTTGCTGTGTACTCTGAAATTCGGTCTATGACGGCTGTTTGCTCTCTGAAATCCACTGGTTTTATCAGAAGTATGAGGTCGGCGATTTCCTCAAATTTTCCCGATGCTATTTGCGCGAGTCTTTTAGGGGAAAACGTGTTGTCGCAATCCACGAATAACGTCTTGTAACCTTGCATGGCACAGTTTACAGCACACTGCATCGCCAACGTTGTCTTTCCAGTCTCTGGTTCTCCGTAAATTAGAGTAACGCTTGCAGGAGAGATTCCGCCGTGCAGTTCGCTGTCGATGCAGCCACAGCCTGTTAAGATTTTCTTTATCACGCCAATACACATCAAGGAGTATAAACTGCAAAATTAATAATCTGTTTTGCGCTTAAACGTTTGCCCTGAACTCTAGCGCTTGGAACAGACTATACCTCCCTTATTCAAAGCGTCAAAATTAAACATGCTAATGACGGCGGAAACCGCCGATAGCAGCCTACTCTCTATAGGTTTTCTGCGTATTATTCCTATTAGGAACAGACATGTCTGGTTTAGTCAAGAAATCTCGAGTTTAACAATAAAGGTCATAGCTGTTGCGTCGATAGTGACTGTTGTTAGTATATGTCTTCTTGGGTATGTCAAAAAAACGCAAGCGGAGAGTGGAAAGAAGTTAATTGGAACTTGGCGCTTTTCGTTTAAAACTAAATGTTTCTATGGTTTTTCGTAAAGGTAAATCGTGTGTGAAGGATAACCTATCTTCGGGTTTTCGCAGAAAGTCTCCACTTTCACGGGCTTCCACCCTACGATTTCATAGTCATGTGAAACCACCCTAACACCCTTTCTAAGCTCATTTTCCAGTTTCGGCCTGATTTTCTCGTTAGCACTCGTCGTCAAATACAGGAAAACCACGTCAGCAGGAGCTAAATTCACGTTAAACAAGTCACCGTTAACAATCGTAACCCTATCCGCCAAGCCATCACTGTGAATGGTGCTTAACGCTTTCTTAGCTAAATCCTCTCTTAACTCGACACCTACCGCTCTAGCGCCAAAAGATTTCGCGGCGGTTATAACAGTTCTGCCATCCCCCGCTCCCAAGTCAAACAAAACTTCGCCAGCCTTCAAATCAGCCAACTTTAGCATATGCTGAACCACTGAAGGCGGACTTGGAACGAAAGGGGCAATGAACATCTCATGCATCTCCGATTTGGTTTAAAACATTACTACTCTTAGAGGTTATATGCGTTTCCTCAGGTTACGTATGCGTCTTTCTTCGGCATCGGTCTTTTAGCTTCTCCGCACTTAACGCAACTCTGTGCACACAGCTCCAAGTACTTTTCCTCATCCTTAGAGCCTACGGCACTAGCGGCTTTATGGCAAAGTTCACTGGCTTCAGAGCAGCCTTCCTCCCTGCAAAGAGTTGACACGTAAAGGCAGACATCCCGCACATCCTTAGGCTCCAACACTGCCCTGTTCGTACGCACGAGAAGACACAATTCTCTAGCCATAACACACGTTTTAACGTACTTGATGCGTTCAAGAACTTCATCGCGAAGCTTTTTTCGACTTATTTCCACTCTTTTGATCTCCTACGGTTGCAATGAATACTGAAGCTATGGGAACTTTCACCTTAAAAAGGTTGTTAACTCTGCCTAAACTTAGCAAAAAATCATTACTAGATGACAAGAGACTTGCTATTGCTTTTCTACCTGAACCGCTTGCTTAACGCTTTACGCTCCGCCTCAAGAACCAACTCATAAAACCTATCATTAAGCTTCGGCTCTTTCTCAAGAACACCCGCAACATCAGACGCCCGAACCTTACGCGCACTCAAAGCCACAGCCGCCGCCTTGCCATACTTCGCCATCAACTGCGCCGTCTGCAACGCCTGCACATGCAACTTCTCTTCAGCCATAGTCAGTTTTTGACCTTTCTTTTCAACCAAAGGAAGCGCACTTTCCTCATCCACCTTCAAAAGCCCAATCGCGTGAGACCCACACCGCGGACACTTAGGCTGGTCAGGCAAATCCTTAACGCGAACCATCTCCAAGTAATCCCAACAGTTCGTGCACACAAAATTGTCCGTCTCGTTCAGCAACCTCGCCTTCGCTGACTCCACAAGCACGGCGCGCATCCGTTCAGGCGGAATAAGATCAGTTTTCATGCTTACCCTTTCAATGCCCACACGAGCAACTGGAGTCGCGTTGCCACCAGTCTCCAGCACCTGCAATTGGATTTCGCCTTCACGAATCTTGTTTAACACGCGCACAAGCCCGTCTGCGTCAAGGTCCTTCGTGAAAACCTCCTTCAAACCTTCCTCGTAAATAGGCGTATTCTCAAAACTCGTCACCAACTTCTGAAGACTCACATTACTGAAATCCGCCCACTTTTTCAAAGCCCCAAAACGACGAGCCACATGAATTACACGCCGTTTAAAGAGCCCTGTTTTCACCGTTGACCTCGTCAAAGTGTCTTTAACTGTCTGCTTAGACATAGTCCGCAACTCATCAAAAACTTCGAGAACGCGAACTGCGTTGGCTGCACCGATTGTCTGCACAAAAATGCGGTACGGGTCATGCTGAACCACTATGCCGTGTCCAAGCTTGTCAGAAAGTATCTGTCCAAGCAGTTGCGCCAAAGCCCGGTTCGTGAGGGAACCAAAGTTGGCGTGGAGTATAACGAAATCTTCCCAGTCTTCAAAGACTATCCGATTTGCTGTGGGAACAGCCAAGCCCGCATTTACCTGCTCCACAGTCTCCGCTAACGCACGCATTATGGTGTCCTTGTCAGCTGGATACTGCTGACTAAGCAACTCGCTGGCTTCTTCTGGCGAGAGACCACTTCTCAGTTTCTCTTCAACAAACCCCCTTATCGAAGCCACCTCCTGCGCTATCTGGAAGGGCACAGGAATCTCTTCACCTATCCAGCTCGGAATGGCACCTGTCGGGTCGTCAACTGGCCTAACGTAAACCTTGTCTTCAGTAGTGTGCATTATTTGCCACGGACTACCCCTGATGATGAATTTGGTGCCCGCTTTGCCGTACTCCGCCATAAACGCTTCGTCAAGCACTCCAATCGAAGAGTCACTTGAGTCGTCAATTACAAGAAACTGTTTCTCTACAGGAATCATGGACAAATTATCGAAATAGTATTCAAAGAGCGCCTTGGTTCGCGAAGGTTTCAGAACCACTTGGTCCTCAAAAGAAACCCAAGCTAAACGCGGAAAACGCTGATGCATGTACCTGAGCGCTTTCTCCACATCTTCAAGGGTCAAGTCGTGGTAGGGGTAAGCGTTTTGCGCCAGCTCCAAAATCTCGTTAAAGGCTAATCGCCTGTTCTTAAGCAGCAACCCCGCAATTTGGTGCGTCAAGACATCATAAGGTTTAGGTGGAATTTCAACAGGCTCCAAATCTTCTTTCAAAGCCCTTCTCGCAATCACCAAAGCCTCTAACGTGTCGTCGGAGTCCATTCCAATAATCACGCCTTCCGCCACGCGACCTACGCTGTGACCTGCCCTTCCCACTCGCTGAATAAGCCTTGTAACCTGTCGGGGACTCATGTACTGAATAACTAAGTCAATGCGACCTACGTCTATGCCGAGTTCGAGGCTACTGGTGGCAATAAGCCCCTTAAGCACACCTCTTTTCAGCCCTGTTTCCGCCGCTATACGCGATGGCTTAGCGAGGGAGCCATGATGAATGGAAACTGGAAAATCTATGTCCCACACTTTGAACCTGCTTGCCAAAACCTCCGAAACCGAACGGGTGTTGGTGAACAAAAGCACTGATTTACGTTTGCCCATGTAATCGCGGATTAGCCTTAATCGAGCTGCCACTTCTGGATGCGTGTAAAGTTGCCCTGCAAGCCTCGAGTCTTCCTCGGTTGGCTGCGGAAAAAGCACTTGCAACCGCATCATTTTGGCTACGGGCACGCGGATAATCTCCACGCTTTGCTTGTTGCCTACGAGAAACTGAGCCACTTTTTTTGGAGTGCCGATAGTGGCGGATAACCCTATCATTTGAAAGTCTTTGCCGATGAGGGTTCTAACGCGTTCCAAAGCCAGAGACAGCTGGCTTCCGCGCTTGCTGTCCGCAAGCTCATGCACCTCGTCAATTACCACCCACCGCAAGCTTTGCAGGTGCTGCCGCAACAGCCACCCAGACAGTATGGCTTGCAACGTTTCAGGCGTAGTTATGAGAATGTCAGGTGGGCTTCTTGATTGGCGCGTTCTCTCTTTTGTGTCAGTGTCGCCGTGCCGCACCGCCAGTTTTATGTCCAAATTGTTGCACCACCACTCAAGCCGCTCAAGCAAGTCCCTGTTCAACGCACGCAACGGCGTAATGTACAAAACTTTTATTCCCGGCGTTTGCGGCGCTTGCAACAGCATGCTGAGCACTGGGAGAAACGCGGCTTCGGTTTTTCCCGTTGCCGTGGGCGAAATGAGGAGAACGTTTTTGCCTTCGAGAATTTTCGGAATCGTCTGCTCCTGAGGTTCAGTAGGCTTAGGGAACCCTTTCTGTTCAACGAGCCTTCGAACTGGCTTCACAAGCAACTCAAAAACGTTTTCAGAAGATCCCTGCAAACAGCAAAGCCTCAGATTCCGAGAACATTAGCGGGGAATCCGCTGTAAAAACGTTTTGGCACACTCTAACTAATTCGCATAGTTGCAACGGGATAAAGGTCACATAGAAAATGTGAACTTGATAGTCGCTTCAGATGCTGAATGTGATCAAGAATTGCTGTAGGTTTTTGCGCGCATTCTGTTTATACTATGCTTAGCCGTTTTAGCTCGGTTTCACAGTCTTTTACACGAACATGTATAATTTCAATGTTTGAATGTACATTTTCTATTCAAACACAATGGAAAGTTTTTTATCTACCATCATAAGAAACCATGAAGCGTAACATCATGGAGGAAAAGTAAATGCCTAAATGTCCGAAATGTGGAACCGATGTTCCAAAAATGAAGAAGTCATGGAAAATGGCCGGTCGCCCAGACAAAGCTGGAAAAAGAATGCAGCTGGAAATCGGGCTATATCAGTGCCCAAAGGGTCACACCTTCCGCGAAGTGCTGAGCAAAAAGAAAATCTAAAGCGCACACCAACAAAGCAATTAGCGAAACTTCACTGAACGCTAACAGTTGAGAGGTACTATTTCACCCCTCATTTTTCTTTTTTTCTATCCTATGAGAAAAGCGGTAAGTTTTAAAACATAGAGCACTTATTGAACAAGAATATTTCACCATTAAACCGAGGCACTGATTTGATCGCTAACCTCAAGAAACTTTGGAAGAACGAGTACATCCAGACCACCGTTGTTATTGGCTTGATTGCTCTAGCAGTCTTCGGCTTCTGGTACGGATCGCAACTAGTGCTGAACACACCGTATCCTGCATTGGCGGTGGTAAGCGGCAGCATGTGCCTACCCTACGGTGGCGCATGTGACGGCTGGATCTCGGTAAACCATCCGTTTGATCGAACTTTACACAAAGGCGATCTAATAATTGTCCAAGGAGTAGATCCGCAAGACCTAAACGCGGATTATCCAAACAGCGACATAATTGTTTATCACAAGCCCACCAACCCAGATGAACTCATTGTGCACAGGATAGTGGAAAAAGAAGAAAGAGACGGCGTATTATACTTCTATACTAAAGGTGATGGAAACGGATCCCATAAGTGGCCAAGCATTCCTACAACGTCCGAATACGACCCGTGGAACGATGATCTGGGAATTTCTGAGGATTTCGTGGTTGGCAAGGTGGTTATGCGCATTCCTTGGCTAGGGCACGTTGTCATGTTCATGCGCAACTCTGTAGGTCTGCCAATAGTCATAGCACTAATAATAATATTAGTGATTGTCGAGTTCATAATTCCCCTACTAAGAGGAAAAAAACCGCCCGTACAGCAGGAAGAAGCACAAGCACAAAATCAACCATAGATGTATTTATAAAGAAAACCTTTTGTATAAGAATGATGTTTAGCCACAGCTAAATGGGTAGGGGAAGTAATGCCACAAGTTAAAGCTACAATCAGCATCGAAAATGTCGTTGCTTCTGCAACACTGAACCAAAAAGTCGACTTAAACGCGGTGGTAAAAGGATACCCAGGCGTAGAGTATCGTCCAGAACAGTTTCCTGGACTCGTGTTCAGATTAAAAAGACCAAAGACGGCGACTCTGATTTTTAACTCGGGAAAAATGGTGTGCACGGGCGCAAAATCCGAGAAAGAGGCACGCAGAGCCGTTATGAAAGTCGTAAAAGAACTGAAAAAAGGCGGAATAATAATCATCAGCAAACCAGAGTTAAAAATACAGAATATTGTAGCTTCAGCAAGCCTAGGCGGCATGATTGACTTGGAAAAAGCAGCCTACACGCTTGGAAGAACAATGTATGAGCCTGAACAGTTTCCAGGTTTAATCTACAGAATGGAGGAGCCGAAAGTTGTGATTCTGCTGTTTGCAAGTGGAAAACTTGTTTGCACCGGAGCCAAAAGAGAACAAGACGTTTATGACGCAGTACAAAAACTGCATGTGCTGCTGGAAGAGAAAAAACTAATCTTCTATGATTAATGACGGCGGGTAGAATTTTCCTGCCTTATTTTTCTGTCATTTTTTGACTTGTTTCATAATAGTTTTGAGGTTTTCTTCGTCAATGGCGCCTATTTCGTACAACGTGTTAGCTACTTCGCTTATTTTGAGTAGCGTATGAACTTTTATTCCGCTTTTTTCGAGCTTTTCTTTTCCGCCTTCCTCTCTATCTAAGAAAGCCACGGCTTCTTTCACTACGCCACCTTCTACTTTTATGGCATGCGCCGCTTTTTTCAAATTTAAGCCCGTGGTGACTAAATCGTCAACAAGCAAAACGCGGTCTCCAGAGACGAGTATGCCCTCTACTCTTCTTTGTCTTCCGTGGCGCCGAACGCCTTTGCGCACATAGAGAAACGGCTTTCTCAAGTTGTAAGCAATCTGGGACGCGAAAGGTATGCCCGCGAGAGGAACCCCCGCAATCCTGTCGAAGTTTTCAAGCCCCACTTCGCGGGTTATGTATTCCCCGTAGAAATCGCAGATTTGCCTAAAAGCGTCTGGGAAACTGGGCACTACCCGCAGGTCTATGTAGTAAGGGCTGGCTTTTCCGCTTGTAAGTTTGAAAACACCAAATTTTAAAGCGTCTATTTTATGCAGGGTCTTGGCCACTTCAACTTTCTTTTTCTGGTTAGCTTTTTGGGCTGTGAAGGTTTCACTTCCTTTTTGAAACTTGATAAATCTTGTTGGGTTCAGGAATCAAACACGCGGTTTTCGGCAGTTCTTTTTTGAGAAGTTCAGCAAACTTGTATTGGTAGGCTGCCGAGTTTGTGTGGTAGGGCACTGCCACCTGAGGCTTTGTTAATCTTGCGATTTCGAAGCCTGTTTCCGGTGATGTGCCTGGAGCAATCCCCACAGTGCAGAATACAACATCAAATTTTTCTCGTTCACCGATGGCGGCAAGCTCTGGAAAAGGCAAACTGTCAGCGGTATGGAAGACTTTGACGCCATCTTCGCTTGTGATTATGTAGGTTACTGGCGCAGTTGCAGGATGTTTGCATTTTTCCGCTTTAACCGAAACTTCGCCGACTTTAATTTCTTCACCTGGGCGGATTTGCTGCAGTTTCTCTGGGGGAATCGCGTGTTGCAGGCGCTGCGTGGAGGCTGAATCAGCTATGATCATGCATTTGGTGGCTTTTTGGATTTCCGTTATCAGCCGTGGGTCCAGATGATCATAGTGTTCATGTGTTATCAGAATCGCGTCTGCATCCTTGAAACTGCGTGCCCTTACATCCACGGGATCTATAACAAGTGTTTTCGAGGGGGTTTTAATTAGTACTCCAGCGTAATGGTTAAACCACACGAAAAGAATCGCGTTTTTTTCAGGTGTCGTCTCAAGAGGCATAACTTGATTCCTCACATGCCTATATTATTGTACGCCGAGTGTTAAAGAAGTTTTGTTGCAAATCGCTATGCTCTGTGGTGACTACCCCCTCCCTTTTAAATAGGCTGAACGTGTGCGGTTTTGTTTCTGTAATACAGACTCTTTCCACACCAGAGAACACACTGCCAAAACAAAAACTTCAAGAAGGCTAAAATTTTAGCTGTTTTCTCTCAATTTTCTCTATGGTAGTAGGCGTTCCAAGATAAACAAGATCCGCAAGTCCCACAAAAAGCCCCGTTTCCACTATGCCTGGGATCATTTTCAGCTTCTTTTCAAGTGTTGCTGCATCGTTTATGGGAACGAAAATGGCGTCTATAACCACGTTTCCATTATCGGTTATTACGGGACCGACCTTGCCTTTTCCCTCTCTCAAAACGGGTGTCCCACCCATTTTCTCTAGTCTGCGCTTCACAATGGAAGTGGCAAAGGGCAGAACTTCTATGGGCACAGGATGACCGCTTTCGCCTAACGCCTTCACTTTTTTGCTCTCGTCAGCTATGATAATGTTCAGTTTTGAGGCTGAAGCCACGATTTTCTCTCTGGCTAACGCTGCACCCATACCCTTAATCAAGTTTAGCTTTGGGTCTATCTGGTCAGCGCCGTCAATGGTTACGTCAATCACACCGTGCTCTTCCAGCGTGGTCACCGCAATCCCGTGTTTGACAGCTAACAAAAACGCCTGATAACTCGTTGGAACACCTAACAGGTTTAGGCGTTCGCGTTTTATTTTTTCACCCAACGCTTCTATGGCGAAGGCGGCTGTGCTGCCGCTTCCCAAGCCGACGACAAAACCGTCTTTGACGTGTTTAACCGCCTCGTAAGCCGCTTTCCGCTTTAGCTCTTCCGCCCGTTTCGTTTCAAGATTCAATTTCCATCTGCCCCAGTTTATCTAAGACTTTTTCCACTTCGCTTCTGATTTCCTCTATGCGTTTCTCAGCTTCGGTCTTTATGCTTGGTTTTTCTGCAGGCTTCTTCTTTTTCGGCTTCTTTTCCTCTTCTTCCTCAGTCTCTTCCAGCGCCTCAGGCATCGGTGTTTTCGGCATCTGCACAGGTATCTCTTTCACAGGTTTCACGTCAATTTTTGACCGCAACTCTTCAACTTTTGAACTCAGGTCTCCGAAGCGTTCGCTGAAAAGCTTCATCAAGTCTTCCTGCATGCCTTCAAGCT
>CAZUHG010000034.1:0-16149 GCA_964620515.1 uncultured Candidatus Bathyarchaeia archaeon | reverse complement strand
GAGCCGCATTCGCAAGTTTATTATTGAGGTTTCCCGCCTATAATTTAACAGGGGTTATTTTGGGAGTAAACCTTCGCGGCATCGTACCAAAAACCGAAATCAAACTAGAAGACCTCAGCGGAAAAACCATCGCCATAGACGCTTACAACGCGCTTTACCAGTTTCTCGCCATAATCCGCCAGCCAGACGGCACACCACTAAAAGACAGCACTGGAAAAGTCACCAGCCACCTAAGCGGTTTGCTCTACAGAACAAGCAACCTCGTTGAGTTAGGCATCAAACCCATCTACGTTTTCGACGGCAAACCACCTGTGCTCAAAGCAGAAGAAATCCAACGCCGCAAACAAGTAAAAATCGAAGCCGCAGCCCACTACGAAAAAGCCATAGCGAAAGGCGACATCGCAAAAGCCCGAACATACGCCCAAGCCACAACAACCATGAAAGACTACATGAAAGACGACGCACAAAAACTCCTAAACCTCATGGGACTACCATGGATTCAAGCCCCCAGCGAAGGCGAAGCCCAAGCCGCACACATGACCAAACGCAGAGACGCAGACTACTGCGCCAGCCAAGACTACGACAGCCTCCTCTTCGGCGCACCCACACTACTCAGAAACGTAACAGTCTCAGGCAGAAGAAAACTACCCAGCAAAAACATCTACATCGACGTTGTCCCCGAAATATTCACACTAGACAAAATCCTCAAAGAATGCGAAATCACCTACGAACAACTCATCGACGTTGGAATCCTCATCGGCACAGACTTCAACCCAGACGGCATCAAAGGCTTAGGACCAAAAACCGCCTTGAAACTCATAAAAGAACACGGAACCCTAGAAAACGCTTTGCCTCACATAAAAAACCCCGAGTTCCCGCATCCCCCAGAGAAAATACGCGAAATCTTCCTGCACCCAGAAGTACGTAGCGATTACAAATTAGAGTGGAAAGAGCCAAACGTAGACGGCATCGTAAATTTTCTAGTAAGAGAAAAAGACTTCTCAGAAGACCGCGTGAGAAAAACGCTGGAAAAAATGCAAGAAGGCACCAAAAAACTTGAGGGAAAAACCACTCTGGAAAAATGGTTTGGATAACAGCTAAAACTTGTGCCCGTACTCACCAGTTAAAGGAACAAAAGCCACTCCACCAAGATTCTCCTGCTGAATCTTCCCATCAGACCCTTTCGTGAGCTTCAAGAGATTCTGAAAAAGCGAAACACTACCAACTGGAATAAGCATAATACCATTAGGCTTCAACTGGTCAACCAAAGGTTTTGGCACATTAGGAGCAGCAGCCGTCACTACAACACGCTCATAAGGCGCCTTTGCAGCATAACCTTTGGAGCCATCAGCGTTGATTATTTTTACGCGGTCACTGTAACCTGCGTTCATTATGTTCTTCCTTGCATTATCAGCCAAAGCCTGAACTATTTCTACGGTGTAGACATACCCCCACTCGCTTCTAGGCGCATCCATAGGCGCAATTATCTCCGCTATCGTAGCCGAGTGCCAACCTGAACCTGCACCGACTTCCAAAACTTTCTGGCCAACATCCAATTGGAGAGCTTCATTCATTATCGAAACCATGTATCGCCTAGCCCAGCACGCAGCTGAGACTATGTGGCGCCGAGATTGTTTGGCCAAAACCAATTGGAAGCGGTGTGTCCACAGAGTTGTAAGATTGCATGTCAAGGGGCAGAAACTTCACCCGAGGTACAGCGCGCATCGCTTTGATCACTTTTGGCGAGACCAAAACGCCCTGTTTTATCAAGCCATCGATGAGCTTTTCCCACTCTGTCTTTTCCAAATTAAAGCACCGACAAAATATTGCAGAGGGGTCTTTTTAACATATGTGTATCCTAAAAGTGAAGCTCATTGGCTTCAAGTTATTTTACGGTGACAGACTTCGCTAGGTTCCTCGGAGTGTCAGGGTTCTGCTCCTTCTCAAGGGTCATGTAGTAAGCCAAAAGCTGCAAAGGTATCGCGAAAGGTATCGGCGACAGAACCTCAGGTATCCCTTTTGGCACTTCAATGTAATCGTCTGACAGCGCCTTAATCTCCTCATCGCCTTCCTCTACAATCGTGATTATTGAGGCACCTCTTGCCTTCATCTCCATTATGTTGCTGATCAAAGTCCTATAGGTTCCGTCCTTAGCACAGATGAACACTACTGGAAAACCTGGTTCAATTAGGCTGATTGGACCGTGTTTGCTCTCTCCTGCTGGAAAGGCTATTGATGGAATGTACGCTATCTCCATCAGTTTGAGTCGCCCTTCGTACGCTGTGGCTGTGCTTATCCCTCGACCCAAAAAGAAGAACATTTTTGCATACTTGTATTTTTTGGCAATCTGCTTGATTTTTTCTTCCTGCGTTTGAATTATGGTCTCAACAATATTCGGCAGCTTTTCCAGTCGCTCCGCGATGTAATCCATCTCATCCTGCGAAATTTTGCCCCTTTTCTTTGACAGCCGAAGTGCCAGTTGCGCCAGCACGGAAAGCTGCGAAGTGAAAGTTTTTGTGGCTGCCACTCCAATTTCTGGACCCGACTGCTGACCTACGTAAACCCGAGAAACTCGCGTCAAAGTTGAGCCGATTACATTGGTTAATCCAAGTACTGTTGCGGCGCGCTGTTGCGCACATGTGACCGCGGCTAGCGTATCAGCTGTTTCGCCTGACTGGCTTACCGCCAGAATGGTGCTGTCTATGTTGACTGATTTGCCGTGTTGTTCCGTAAACTCTGAGGCATAAACAGGATACGTTGGTAAGAACGCAAGCTTTGAAAACATGTAAGATGCTGCCAAGCAAGCGTGGTAGGATGTGCCACACGCAACTAAGAAAACTTCAGTGGCACGATCAAGAAAGGTTGCGATTAAATCGAGATAGTGCTCCTGCATTCGCAGTGTGTTGCGAAGGGTTGCAGGTTGCTCATGAATCTCTTTGATCATGAAATGTGGGTAGCCCTGTTTAACCGCCATTTCAGGCGTCCAATCAATAATCTTTGGTTTCCGCGCTACAACGCTTGAATCCTTAATCTTACTGATTTCGTAGCCTGTGGCGGAAAGGCTTACGAGTTCCCCGTCTTCTACGAAAACGGCTTTGTTGGTTACGGGCAAGAACGCTGGAATATCGGATGCTAAGTAAACGCCGTTTTTGCTGACCCCTAAAACCATGGGGCTTTCATTTCTGGCGCATATTATCTTGTCTGGTTCCTTGGTTGAGATTACGGCGATTGCGTAAGAGCCGTCAAGCCTTTTGACAGCTTCAAGGACCGCACCTGCCAAATTTAGTTTGGGATTTTTTTTGAAGTTCTCCTCGATGAGGTGGGCTATTACTTCAGTGTCCGTTTTTGAGACAAAAACGTGACCGCTGTTTTCCAGTTCAAGTTTTAGCTCAGAAAAGTTTTCTATGATTCCGTTGTGAACTACGACTATGTTTCCAGTACAGTCCGTATGCGGATGCGCGTTGACCCTTAACGGTGCGCCATGCGTAGCCCATCTTGTATGTCCTATGCCCATGTTACCTGGCAAATCATCAAGGTTCAAAATTCTATGGACATCGTCTATTTTTCCCTGGTCTTTTTTTATGTGTATTTTTCCATCGTGGATTGTGGCTATGCCTACGGAGTCGTAGCCGCGGTATTCAAGTCGTTTCAGTGAAGCGTGTATTAAAGGTGCAGCGTTCCCTTCTTTGAGTATACAACCGAAAATTCCACACATTTTTTAAACCTCATTTTGCCCTGGCTAGTTCTTTTAAGCCTTACCGAAATGGTTCTTTTGTTAATAAGGATTGTTAGGAGAAAACTATCTACTCTAAAATTTTTTTTTTAATGGTTCTATTGAGTTAAACTTGCTCGGAAGCCATGCAAGCCTTGAAAGGTATTTTCCGTGGAGCACTATAATAAAATTTTTAATAATGGATAGAGATTTATTATTGGGAGAAACACATGAAAAAGAAACTGTTGCTCCAAGACGAGGGCAGTACGCAAAAAGTAAAAGAAATCAGCATTATGCAAGATGCGCAGAAACTAAAGATGATTTTGGGCAAGCTAAGCTGGAAAATCTTGACTATGCTCTCTGAAGAGGAAATGTACCCTCTGGAAATCGCTCGGAAACTTGGCATCCACGAACAGAAAGTCTATTATCACATAAGAAAACTGGCGAAAGCAGGAGCTATAACCGTCAAGAAAGAAGAAAAAAAGAAGGGAGCAATAGCAAAGTACTTTAAAACAGTCTCTCCCGCCTTTGGCATAGAGTTCCCCAAAGGATACAAAACAATTCAGAACATCTCACTCCAGAGCATGGATGAGAAAATCCAAAGATTCTTCAAAGAGTTCGTTAATGGGAATGGCATGTTGGAAGGAAAAATAGTTGTGGGCAGCCCCGCACCACATGGTCCCTTCAAAACCAGCGCCAGAGATGGTCACTACGCTGCGTATCTGACGCTTTTCATAGGGCAATTCGCCAAGATGCCCACAGATTTCGCCATAAAGCTAGACGTAGATGTTAAAGCTGAAAAAGAAGAAAAAAATAACCTGATTCTCGTCGGCGGTCCAGGAACAAATTTGCTCACACAGGAAATAAATGATTATTTGCCGATCAGGTTTAACATGCAATCAAGTGAGCAAGGGTTCTTGCTTGGAGGTTTATCCTCGAAAAAGACTTCGCGTGTTTACACCGCGGATGTGGTGGGGGTAGTAGCCAAAATCGTTAATCCATGGGATAAAAGCAAACGCATCGTGGTTCTGGCGGGAAACAAAGCCGTGGGGACCAAAGCTTGCGTTTTAGCTTTGACAAATTTTTGGAAGAAAACCCTTCAAGAATACCGTGATGAGGAAACTTTCGCGACTGTCATACAAGGTTTCGATTTGGACGGCGACGGAAAAGTTGATTCCATCGAGGTCATGGAATAGAATTGGCCACTTTCGAGATAAGAGAGGTCATTTTTGGGTACGGTCACGAGAATATTCAGGCAACGCACAAAACCACGTTGGAATTTACAAAGGATACGCACCTGTCAAAAAAAGGAGACTGCATAGTTACAGTAGCCGCAGACAAAGCTTTAGCCGATCTAACCGCTGAATTCAAGGAAACCCTGCGAAAGCCACACGCGAAACTAACCATAAAAATAGAAGCGGACGGCATAATCGAGCAGGTGAAAGCGGAAGGTTCTCCGCAGCTAATTCTTACTCATCCAACAGATATAGTGATTAGAAAAAGCGATTACGTATGCAGCCGAACATTGGCGGTTCACGCAGACAAAGCCGCACAGGACCTGCCCAGAAAACTTGTAGAGAAACTGAAGAACCCAAAGCAAAAAGTGAAAATTACGCTTGCAGTGCGCGTTTAGAGAATTCTCGCGTCCAAAACAACCTGCCACTCATACGGTGCAGTTTCACGGATAGTTTTTGCGGAAAGGAACGCATCCACTTTTCTGCCCGCTTTTTCTACAGCCTCAGAAAAACTTTGTTGCGCGTTTTCTAAGGAGTCGGGAAGGCGGATGAACGCGTAATAGTGAATGGTACCGCCAGCGGGTTTTACTGCTTTGCAGGCAGTGTCAACGAACTCGATTGCTTTTTCGGGCAAATTCATAATCACGCGGTCTGCAACGCCCAACAATTTGCGTTCAATGATTTGCCGTGCGTCGCCTAAAATTGGGATGACACGGTTTTCCACTCTGTTGAGTCTGGTGTTTCTCTTCAAGAGTTCGATTGCTTCGGGGTTTATGTCAACAGCGTAAACCCTTGCTTCCGCATTTTTCTTGGCAATTAGCACTGAGAATGGTCCAACTCCAGCGAACAGGTCCACGACAGTTTCGCCTTTCTGAACGAGAGATGCTACTCTGTTGTGTTCGTGTGAAAGACGCGGAGAAAAGTACGCTGTCGCCACGTTAACGTTGTATTGACATCCGTGTTCCTTGTGGATGGTGGTGGTTTGGTGCTCTCCAGCAATAACCTCAAAACCGCGCAGGCGGTACGTCCCAGTGACTGCACCGACTTTTGCAAGCACGGTTCGCACGTTCTTGTGTGTCTTCAAGATTGCTTCGCCGATTAGGCTTCCATAGGTTTTGAGTTCGAGTGGAATTTCGATTACTGCTATGTCGCCGATTACGTCTAGTGCTTGCGGCAAACTAGCCAGCAAATGCGGAGGCAACTGATTTTCAAGAACTTGAGTGAGCGTTTTTCTTTGCTTCTTTTTGGTGAAAACGTTTGTTGCCAGTTCGAAATCTGGCAGCTGCGCTTTCAGTTTTGCCAGTTCAGCCTCTTCTATTTTCCGAATAAGCGGGATGCAGATGTGGTTCGCGTTCTGCTGGATTTTGAGTTCCCGATTGGTTAGTCCAAGCTTGTTAGCTAAAGCTATGGCTTTCTCGCCGTGAATTTTCTTGATTTTAATGCAAAGTGAGCGCTCAGACATGTGTAATCAGCTGCTTTTTTCTATCCTAAAGAGGTTATTCACTTTTTGAATATTAAATCGCACTTTCAACATCTTTTCCGCAAGCCAAACGTTTGTCTCCAAATGTTCCGAAACCTCTCTTGCCAAAAAGCTGGAGGTGCCGTCTGCCAAAGCCATGTAAGGAACAAGCATATCTGCCAAGTACACATCAACGGTGGGCTTAACGAAAAGCTCTGCGCGAAGCTTTTCAGCCGCTTCTCTGCCGACATTTTCACTTGTTTTTTTCAGTTCTCCTATGGCGTCTGCACCGATTACTGCACCTGTGTCAGTTTCAGCCCACAAGGCGATGGAGCTTCCCCTTTGAAAGGGGTTTGACTGGTCATTTTCAACCTGAATGTCCGCTGCATAGCCTTTCTCAGAAAGATAGCTATGTGCTGCTTTGGCTTGGCGCTCGGCAACTTTTCTTTCAGCCAAGAACGTGCAAACCGAAATGCCCTTCACGCTTTTTAGTTTGCCGAAGCTGTTTAGCCGAATTGGCTGCAGAGCATGGGGTGGCTTTACAGTCATAGTTGCTTCTCCCATTCCTTTTGGGTAATAGCCGTATTTGTGCACGGTTATGGTCACTTCAAGTCCCATCTGCTTCAGCGCTGGGAGAAACACGTTTTGCAGGTAGTTTATGGTGGGTGAATGGGAAACGTCTGTGCCGCCTTTTGTCACGTGCAAGCGCACTGTGGCTTTGGCGAATACGCATATGGGCAACGCAGCCATCAGAAGCATAGGAATGCTTCCTGCGGTTCCGATTTCTGCCTCAACATTTCCGCCTTTTACCTCGTGGGGCTTGAACCAGAGTTCTTTAGAGCCCAGTGTTGCTCCTTTCACTTCTGCGTTGCAGAGTTTAGCCGCTGTCAATACGGCTTCCAGATGCTGGGGTTTCAAACCTTGTTGTGGCCTGTTTTGCCGGATGTTGAAGATATGTAGCTGTTCACTGGTGGCGGCAGCTAAGGCTACTGCGAGTCGCAGGATTGTGCCGCTTCCGCTCTTTTGGCTTCCGTCGATTTCGAACATTGGAATTCTCCCAAACGATGTTGCTGAGTTCAGGTTCAAATGGAGGTTGCAAATAATTAATAAGCGCCTTAAGTATTTTAGAATTTGAAGGGAAAGCGTGTATGAGCACGGAAAAAGAGAAATTGGACAGGCTTGTGGAGAGAGTTGACGAACTTCTCGTGGTTCTGAACAAGGTTTCTGAAGATCTCCGAACTGTGTCTGCGTCAATAAAGTCCATGGTAGGTTCACAGATTACTCAACCAACTTCTCAAACTCCTGCAGCTGTCTCTCATGAAAAGAAAACCATAGAAGATATTCGAATTGCATTCCCAGAAGATTTAGACAGCTTGCTCAGTTTCGAAGAAAAAAGCGATTACATAATGGTGAAGCCTAGGCAGTTTTTGGGGTCTGAAAATTTTGCGAAAATAGCCTCAGCAGTGCGCGGTATGGGCGGTGAGTACATAAGTGCTGGGAAAGAGTCGCATTTCCGAGTTCCCAAGAAGTAGCTTAGTCGTATCTTACTTTGAAGGCGCTGAACTCTCCAGTAAAGTTCTCCAACTTTAAATCAACGTTTGTAACCCTTGCTCCTGCTGGTCCGCGTTTGCAGAAGTCTATTAGTGCTTGCACTGCTTCTTTTTCGCCTTCGAACACTGCTTCCAGTCTGCCGTCAGGCAAATTGCGAACCCATCCTTTCACGTTGTTGCGGTCTGCGTTGTGTTTGGTTTCTGACCTGAAAAATACGCCTTGGACTCTGCCGGTTACAAGCATGTGCGCACGGGTTTTCATTTTTTGTGCCTTCTAGATTACAGTATACAACATGTTTTTGTTGTTTTTTGCGGTTTAAGCGTTTTTACTTTAACATACCTCTCTGCGGTGTGGGTGTGTCGTTTGTGCATGTGTTTTAAAAGTGTTTTTGCCTGTGAAAGTATTGGTGGCTGCGAATGTTTAAGAATAATTTTGGGAAGTTGCTGGTGTATGCGTCAACTGGTGCTTCTGATAGAGAGCGGTTGCAGTCTGTTAGGCTGGCGACTGAAAAAACTGCCAAGCTTTTGAATTTGGAGTTTGGAATGGTTAGGTTTAGGAAGAGTTTCTCGCAGATTTACGTTTATTATGAGAATGGTTATGATGAGCCTATTCCGCTTTATTGTGACAAAGGTAAGGTGGGTGATCTGCCTGAGATTTGTGCAACTTTGAGAAAAATGGTTTTTGTGTTGTCTTTTCATCCTGAGCATTCGGCGCTGAAGCAGGTGCGAGGCGCTATTATGAGACTTTCTTGAATTTGATGCTTTGGTTTTCCAGTGTTACTTCGAAGACTTGGTTCACGTCGAAGTCTATGCCTAAGCTGTCGTATTCTTGTTCTGTTAGGAATAGGAGTATTTTTGGTGTGGTGAGTTGTGTTCTTTGTGGGAGGAAGGGCATCTGTTGTTGCATTGCTTGAAGTATGTCTTGAGCCATTTTTGCTTCGTCTGTTTGTGGTCTGACTATGTAGGGTGAGATTTCTCGTTCTTCGACTAGTTCTATTCGTTTTCCGAGGTTGCCGTCTAGGTCTCGTGTTGATTCGATTTTGTTGACTCTGACTCGAAACATGTTGGTTCACGTTCGTATAGAGAATAGGTGTATCGTAGATTTAAGCTGTTGAGTGGCGGAAACGGTTTTTCAGGTTATCAGCTGCTTTGTTGCTGTGAGGTTCACGTATTTGCCTCTGAATCCCTGTAAAGAGCCGAGAATGCTGCGGGTGGCTTTGGTGGTTTTTGGGTTTTTGAGTTCTGTGAAGTTTTTGAACCGCACGAACGTCATCATTGTTCTGCCTTGAGCGAAAGCGTTGTATTCCTCGAATGTTTCGAAGCAGCTTTCTGCGCCGTGTTTTCGCCATAATTCGTTGCTGTCGCCGGTTAATCGTTCAATGAAGTCTGCGGTTCCGCGAACTTGCATGACGGGTTTTTTGACGTAGAACAGGAGTTTTTGAGTGTTTTTTGGGGCTACTTGGTTTTTTCGCACGAAAGCATGAATTTCCCTGTTGGCTTTGTTGTGTTCGCGTAGTTTGTTCCAGTATTTTTCGTCTGAGACGAGAATGAAGGCGTAACGGTCGGTTTTCACGTTTGGCATCTCTGAAGACACATAAATAGTTGTGCGGTAAAAATAACGGTTTCGGAAATCGCCTAGAATCTGCTGCAAACCACGGTTTTGTTCCATGTTGCTGAGGGTGTTTTGCTGACTGTTGTGCAATTTTTTGTCTATACCCCCTCTATATATAGCTTGAACTGGTAGTTGACTGCATGCGATTCTGTGGAGGGCTGACTGGACAGCGGAGGCTAAACAGTTTACTCTGCACTTGTCACCTCCGCGGAAAACCTGTTGGAACATGCCTGTTGACATGGCGGGTTCTCAACAAGCCCTTGAAAAGCCAAAAAGCACTATTTGAACCCTAACGAAATTCACCAATTCACAAATTTACCAACAAATTTACAAGTTTTGGTTTTGGTTTCTGCTTGGAATCGCCTGCAACTTGCAGGGCGCATGAAAAATAACGAGAACTTAACCCGATAAATAAAAAAGTTAACTGCAGCTCAAGACCTCAAAGACCCAATCGAAAGGCCCAGTTAAAAAAGATAGAGGAAAAGCTGATACAGGTGATTATTATTTTATACAGCTAATTATAATTGGCTAAGGAGAAATGTCATGTCAGAATTACAAGCAATAGAGCTAACCAAAATACGCCATAGTAAATTAAACCCAAGACTAGATATCAACCCTCAAGAACTTGATGAACTCATTCAGAGCATTCGCGCTGTAGGCATCCTCCAACCTATAATTGTTCGCCCTATAAACTCAGGAGATTTTGAAATAGTCGTTGGGCAACGACGATTTATTGCGGCGACAAAGATAGGCCTAAAGACCATACCCGCTTTTGTCCGTGAGTACTCTGATGATGAAGTGGTTGAATTAAACCTTATCGAGAATATTCAGAGGACTGAATTAAGCGCTGTTGAAAAAGGTCGTTCATGCAAAGAATTAATGGAAAAATATCCGCAAATATATCCGAATGTAGATGCTGTGGCTTCCAAGATTGGTGTTTCAGGAACCACTTTAAGAAGTTGGCTCCAGTTGGTGGAGGCGCCCATAGAAATCCAAAGAATGGTAGCACCAACACAAAAAATTGGTGTGCCAAGGGAAACTGGAAAAATAGACTGGGATACTGCAGTGTCCATAACTAGACGTATTGAAAGCAAAGAACGACAGATTGAAGTTGCAAAAGAGATTGCTAGCAAACCAATTTACAGAAGAGAGGCAAGAGAGGTAATATCGAGAGCTGCGAAGGAACCTGAAAAACCTGTAGAGACATTGATAAAAGAGGTTATCGAAACTCCATACGAGCTCCCATTTAGACTTAGTCACATGAACCCTATTCTAACAGGTGTTAAAACTCAAACTAGTCGAAAAGGTATTCCAGACCCAAAAGTCAGAGTTGGTGCTAAAATCCACGCAGCTGTCTGGGAACCTCACTTTGCTGAACTAACAATTACCTCAATTCAACGTAAGCGGTTGGGAGATTTTACAGAGGAAGATGCCCGAAAAGAAGGCGGGTACACACTGGAACAATTCAAAGAAGTGTGGAAGAATTTGCACGGTGAATGGAACGAAAACGAATTTATCTATGTAATCCAATTTACTAGATGAAAACGGCGGTGAAACTCCAAAACGTCTTCAGAAGAAGAATCAATTATTGTATTAGTTAAGGCAACGCCAAACTGGAGCAATCACTTAAAACACTACACAGTCTGTACAGCGGGAATAAATGAAAACAACGAATGGCGAAGACTGTATCCCATGGAATGGAGTACAATCAGAGACCAGCGGATAAAAGTTTGGGATAAAATTACAGTTCAAACTACAAAGCCCGATAAAGACCTGCGACCAGAGAGTCGAAAGATAGACAATAAAACTGTCAAGAATATGGGGTGTGCAATTGAAGATAGAGAAGAAAGGCGAGAATTCCTCAACGCACATACAGACGCATTCCTTCCAGATGCCCAAAAAACCAAAAGAACCCTATCACTCATTAAACCGATTCTTTTTGGTTTCTCAGTCGAGAAGGCCGAGGAACAGGGTAAGCAGGTCACCTTAAATGGAGACACCTTCAAAGTGCATCCTTATGATGGAATTTCGCTTACCTATCAATTTAAGTGCGGAGAGAAAGGTTGCGAAATGTGCTCTCAAGTCCACAAATTTCATTACATGCAATGCTTTGATTTTGGCGCAAACGAGTTGTACGGGCGTTATAATGACGAAAAGATTGCTAAAGAAAAGGTGCGCGAAGGCTTATTCACGAGAATGAAAACAAATTGCGAATGCTGGTTTGGAATGGGGACGCATAGCCAATATCCCTTTCTAAAATGGATGGTTGTTGGATTACTGTGGATGAAAAAAGCAAGCTAAACAAGCTTTTCCAATACGATTCTATATAACTATAACGAAATTCTGCTTATTACATAGGTTATTGAATTGAAAAACTAACGATGAGCATAAATGTAACACTCTTTAGTCGCATGCTGCCATACGATAGTTTGACTTTTTGGAAACCAGTCTGCTTCCATAGTTGAGAGTTTACAGCAAAAGTTTTGTGTTTCTTCGGGTTTCTGAAAGTGTGATGGTAGAGGATTTTACGAGGCTTTATCTTTTTAAAGGGTGAATAGACTACCTTTTAAGGTTTAAATGAAGTGTAAAAAGCGTGTTTGAACAGGTTTAGTACATGTTTCGGGCTTCTCTTCTTTTCTCTGCCTCTTCGTAAAAGCGCAAAACTTCATCTAGTATTTCCACGTTTGAAAGCAGCATTCGCCTGCAACAGTACCGCTTAATGCCCAAGCTGTCCAGCACATCGCTGGCGTTTTCGCCCGTTTTCACTCTCCGCGTAAACTCTTCCCAACTGTCTCCAACGAGTTTACCGCAAGTGAAACATCTCACAGGAATAATCATTGCTTTTCTCACTCACCTGTAGCTTTTCTGCTCCTTAGCACGCGCGCCAGGACCACCAAACTTCTTCGGCTCCTTGCTTCGCGAGTCCCCAGCAACCATGGTCCTATCATACTCATTGAAGACTGTACGCAAGTGACTGCTCTTCGTCCACTTCAACAGCGCATTCGCAACTGCCATCCGCGCAGCTTCCGCCTGCCCCATGTAGCCTCCACCAGAAGTTTTAACATCCATATCCACCTGCTTCCAAACTTCCTCCCCAGCCTGCAAAAGAGGCTCCGTAATCTTTGCGCGAGCGATTTCTGGCTCATAAATCTCCACGGGAACCAGATTAACTCTTACTCTGCCGACGCCGGCTTTGACGACGGCACGCGCCACCGCCGTTTTCCTTTTCCCACTAACAACCAAAACTTTCTTACCTGGCATATTACTCACTATTCCATCCTACTTCTTTAGCTAACTCCCCAAGAGTCAAATGCGGACCCCTCAGCTTTGCAGCTTCGGCATCCTTAAGCGTAACCATCTGCCGACCCTTAAACTCGTCAGGCACACCCATAAACACCCTCAGCCTCTTAAAAGCCACTTTCCCCTTCGGCTGCTTAAACGGCACCATCCCCCTCACAGTCTTCCGCAACATCCTATCTGGACGCCTATCATGAAACGGACCCCTCATCGGAGCGCCAACCTCAAGAAACTGTTTAGCCTCCGCCACCTTACTCTTCCTCTTTCCAGAAAGCACCGCCTTCTCAGCGTTAACTATAATCACTTTCTCTCCGTTCAACAGTTTCTTAGCAACTTGACTAGCCATCCTGCCGACGATAAGCCCCTCCGCATTCACTATGACAACTGGATTTTTCGTGGTTTGCATTTTCTTCACCGAATTATCTTAACCTTCGCACCTTTCGGATTCTTCTCCACAAGCTCCGCAATTGATAAATATTTTGCTTTCGCCGCCGCCAACTTCTCCTTCGCCTTCCCAGAAGCACCAAAAGCCGCCACCGTCACCGAATGGTCCAAGGCACCTGCCCCCAAAACCTTGCCCGGCACAACCACCACATCACTCTTCTGCGTATGCCTATTTATCCGACTCAAATTCACCGCAACACGCCGTTTCCTTGCGCTACCCAACTGTTCCGCTACATCCCGCCAAATCTCCGCGCCGTTCTCTCTACCCTGCTTCTTCAGGAAGCGGATAAGCTGAACGAGCTCAGGATTTGTAGATTTGGTTTCTTTCACTTTGCTTCCACCTTCAACTGCTCTTCAAACTCTTTCAACTGTTCACCCAACATCTTGGTGGCTTCCCGAATAATCCTCTCCGGAGGAAGCACACCTGTCGACTCTATATTCATTATAAAAGCGTTCTTCTCCCACTCCACCTTTACGGCTGACGGCTTCTGCGGACAAGCTTCAACGCAGTCCATGCAGAGATTACACGCCAAAAGATCTCGAACCTCCACCTTACCCTCTTTCATCACAAACACCCTTTTAGGACATATCTCCACACATTTCGCGCAATCCTTACAACTTTCACTCGGAACCTCTATCTTCGGAAAATACTTGTAAGCACACACAGCGACAGGCTGCCACTTCGCATGATTCTTCCCTTTCCCAAGCCTAGCATAAGCCTCAAGCTTCAGCTTCTGCCCTTTAGCCAATTTAATAATAGGAATTTTATCCGAAACTGGAACTATATCCTGGTTTTCAGAGACAAGCTCCCCTGAATAAACCACACGCGTTCCCTCATTTGCCTCCACATTCAACGTAAGCGTCACACGACACAAATTGCAGCCGAACTCACTTTTACACTCGCACTCTCCAGGAAGGTTATAACTGTCCAAATCAGTTTTCAGAGGAGTAAGTCCCAACCTGTGAGCTATTATCTCATCCTGCAGAATCGACGAGTTGTCAATCATAACAACCTCATCAATAGCCATACTAGGCACTTCAGCAAGCGCTATCCGCCGCAAAGCATTCATCAACGGCACATCCGCATCTCTTATAACTAGGCGAATGTTCGTCCCGTCTTTTTCAAGCACTTCTATTTTCACTTGACATAGACACTCCATAATAGTTATGAATAATGACTGTGCGGTTCAATAGAAGTAACAGTGCATTATTTCAATTTTTCTGTTAACAAGCAGCAATATCCTATCTAGAAGTAGGCTACGCTCCTTAAATAGAGCATCACAGCAGAGATTCCGAAAAGCTTTTTAGTAAGAAAAGTGTCGGTCGTCACGACAGAAAAACTTCAGTTTGAGGCTGAAACTGAAAAATTGCCAAAAAAGGAAAAGAAGAAAAGCTGGCAGGAACTGCAGCATGAACGGCAAATAAAGCAGCAGAGAGCCCAAGAGGCCCATAACCTGCAGAGAGACAGCGAAGAAACTAAACGAAAGCAGCGGCGACGATCGAAAAACAAAAAAATAATCGTTGCAGTTTCTTTAATTGCCATAATAGTTGGAGTTTTTTTAGTATGGCAGTACGCTCCAAAACCGTTCACAACTATTCACATCAGGGCTGATGGGTCAGTTTCTCCTTCCACAGTGCCAATTTCGAATGTGGGCAACAGTTCCTACACATTCACAGCTGACATCTACGGCTTGATCGTAATTGAAAGAGATAATATCGTCATTGATGGGGCTGACCACTATCTTCAGGGACAGGGTAACACTAGTATCAGGGGAATAGATTTGAGTGGAAGGAGTAATGTGACAATCAAAAACCTAGGACTGACAGACTTTAGTTATGGCATCTATCTTTATGGGGCATCGCATAATGTTATTTCTAACAACGTTTTAACAGATACCGATTATGGGATTCATCTGGAGTCTTCTTCAAGCAATACCGTAAGTGAAAACAGCGTAACAGTTGGCGAGTATGGAATAAGCCTAAATTCTTCGTTAGGCAACACTATTCTTGGAAACGGCATAGCCTATACTACTGAAGCAATCGTGCTTGTTTCATCGAATGATAACAGCGTTTCTGACAACGAGATGGATTACGCTGAAGACGGTATCAAGTTAGAGTCTTCTTCTGTTGGTAACAGTATTTCTGGAAACACTATAACAGAGTGTGGTGTTGGCATTTATCTAGCGGATTCTCCAAACAACAGCATTGATGGAAACAGCATAACAAACGGTGTTAACGGTGTAGGGTTAACTTATTCGTCAAATAACACCATAACAGGAAACACAATAACAGGCAATTCTGGCGGCATCAACCTTGTTGGGTCTTCTAACAACATTATCTATCATAACAAATTTGCAGACAACGCTGAGCAAGCGTATGCCTCCGCTTCAACCAACGTCTGGGATAACGGTAATTCTTCTGGCGGTAACTACTGGAGCGATTACACAGAAAAGTATCCTGGTGCCCAAGAGTTAGATAGTTCAGGGCTATGGGACACACCCTACGTTATCGGCGAGAATAATCAGGATAACTATCCGCTTATGAATGGATAATTTCCAACATGCTGCCATACCTTGGATTAAGTCGCAGCGCGCACAGATTATCGCGCTTATTTTTCTGTTTTGGACTGATTTTTTTCTGTTATTTTTTCCGTTCAAAACTGAGCTATAGCCAAGTTCTTTGCACGAAAACTGCGCGCGTTTCATCCCAACCTGTATATTTTACGCAAGAGAATCAGAACCACTTCTGACAAACCCTTATTAGAAAAGCATTAAGGATGCTATGCTGCCCATTGAAGCCGAGCATGGTTTCGGTTTTAGTGGGCATATAAACCATTTAAT
>CAZUHG010000033.1:0-16229 GCA_964620515.1 uncultured Candidatus Bathyarchaeia archaeon | reverse complement strand
CGTGTATTGTTGCGGCGCTTAGGCCATCTGATAGATAGCCCAGGTAGTATAGTCCGGTCCAGTATAAGCGGCTGTCGCCCGCTAGACATCGCAGAGAAGGAATGCTCTGTGACCAGAGCCGGGTCCGAATCCCGGCCTGGGCGCCACTTCACTTATTGTCGTGTTTCTTCTCAGCCGCATGTTGGTCGTAAGAAGTCTTATATATCGATGGCGCCACTGTTAAACAGGGATTTGTCTGTGACTGAAGTGACCGTTTCTTCCAAATACCAAGTGGTTATCCCTCAAGATGTTAGAGCGAAGATGAATTTGAAGCCTGGACAGAAAGTCATAGTTGTCGAGAAAGACGGTGTGGTTCATTTAATTCCTGAGAAGCCTATGAAAGAGATGCGCGGATTCGTCAAAGGCGTAACCACGGATAAGTTGAGGCATGAAGAGGACCGTTTTTGATTCTCATCGACTCATACGGTTGGATAGAATACTTCGGGGAAGGTCCACTGGCGGACAGTTACGCCGTTTTCATTGAAAATGCGGATGCAAAAGGCACTGTGACGCCCACCGTTGTCGTTTACGAAGTTTATAAGAAAATCAAAAGCATTAAAGGTGAAGAGAAAGCGTTAGAAGCTTATGCGCAGATGTCGCGGACAAAAATCGTTGACTTAACAAGCGCTTTGTGTCTAGAGGCAGCTGACATCAGCATGAACTTAAAGCTTGGAATGGCAGACTCTATAATCCTGGCCACGGCAAAAACCTACCGCGCCCAAATTGTAACCAGCGACCAACACCTAAAAAATGTAGACGGCGTAAAATTCATCAGCAAGTGAAACCAATAGCAAGTGCTTTGTGTCAAGAGTCAACTTCGAATATTGCATGGTCGCCACTTCATTCTTGTGACCTTGTTTATGCGTTGAAGATGCGCAAGGCTTATATCTACGTCGACATATCTATTTAGACATGTCGGTGTAGCTATAATGCTCCAAGGGCTTCTTAAAATGTGGATGCTTAAAATAATCTCGGAAGGCGAGATTAGCGGCTATCAGATAATCAAGAAGGTAAACGAGTTAACCGGCAAAAAACCCAGCACCGGATCAGTTTATCCATTACTGAAATCCATGCAAAACAAAGGATGGATAATTGGAAAAAAGGTTAACGACAAAACCCTCTACGAAATCAGTGATTCCGGCAAAAAAGTTGTGATGGCACACGGCGCAATGAAGGACTATTACGCACAGAAAATCACGGGATCAATTTCCTTGGCTCACGACACCTTCGACGACCTGCATGTGGCGTTAATTAACAACTCAACTTTCATTAATCCCATAGTTAACGAAGTATCCAGTCTTCTAACGCATGGTGTAGCACCTGAGAAAATCAACGCGGTCCTCTCAAAGACACTGGCAACTTTACAAAAACTGGAAACAAAAGGTGTAGAATAATGGAAGACCCTATAATCTCTGTTGAAGGGTTAATTTACAACTATGGCAAAGTAACCGCCGTAGACAACATTAGTTTTAACGTTAAAAAGGGACAGATTTTCTCCTTTCTGGGACCAAACGGCGCAGGAAAAACCACCACCATCAACATTCTAACAACACTCATGCCGATTCAGAACGGAAAGGTAACAATCGCGGGTTTCGATGTGGACAAACAGCAAGACAACGTCCGCAAGTCAATAGGCATAGTGTTCCAGAACCAAACGCTTGACTGGAACCTCAGCGTCTGGGAAACCTTGGAGTTCCATGGCAGAATTTATTCGCTTCCAAAAAGCGACAGGCGCCCAAGAATGGACGAGCTTATCAATCTTGTTGAACTATCTGAAAAGCGAAACGAGTTTGTGAAGAACCTCAGTGGAGGAATGAAACGCCGCTTAGAAATTGCGCGGGGGCTTTTGACGCGTCCAAAGGTGCTTTTTCTGGATGAGCCAACAATAGGTCTTGACCCTCACACGAGAATGAAGATATGGAATTACATTAAAGAAGTAAACAAGGAAGGAGTCACAATTTTCCTCACAACTCACTATATGGATGAAGCAGACCATTTAAGCGACGAAATATGTATCATCGACAGAGGGAAAATAATCGCGAATGGAACATCTGAAAGTTTGAAGAACTCTCTTGGAATGGACATGATTTATCTCGAAACGGACAATGACGAGAAATCAACCCACCTCATCAAAGATATGAAAGAAGTGACCGCAGTTAGACCTTCTTCAAGGGGGCTGGTTGTTTCCCTTAAAGATGAAGGTCCGCGGTTTATGCCGAAGCTGGTGGAGAGAATCAGAGGGGAGAAAATAGAGATAAAAAGCGTTAATCTGAAAAAGCCAACTTTAGATGATGTTTTTATTCATTTTACGGGACGAGAACTGAGAGAAGATGAAGAAAAAAAGAAAAATGATGCTGTACATAGTGGGAGAGTGCACTGATGAGAACTGAATTCCTAACAATATATTGGCGGGACATGAAGAAATTTTTCCGACTTAAAGCCGTGCTTTTCACCTCTCTGATTCAGCCAGCCTTATGGTTAGCCATCTACGGGTTGTCCATGTCAAGCAACCTTGATCTAATCACGCCAGGAAGCCCAAGTCCGTCAGGAGTGGTTTCAGTGAATTATCTGACTTTCATGGCGGCTGGAGTAATCGCGATGACAATCCTCTTCACGTGCCTGTACAGTGGAATTTCTCTTCAATTTGACAAGTACTATGGACTAATGAAGGAGATGGTGGCTTCTCCGCTTCCCCGCTCGCACATACTTTTAGGAGTTAGCCTGAGTGGAGTGACGAAATCGCTGATTCAGGCGGTAATCCTAATCGCGTTTGGTTTGCTGTTAGGTGTGCGGTTTTTTGAAGGCTTCACAATCTGGAGCACCCTGTTGTCAGTGTTAGGCATTGTGCTGTTCATAGTGCTTTTCGCAATGGGGCTGCTGTTTCTCTCCATCATAATAGCAATGAGAATCGAAACCCATGAAGGGCTTCAGGGCGTAATAACCTTGCTTTCGCTGCCTCTTTTTTTCGCCAGCAACGCCCTATACCCAATAGATTCATTGCCTTTGGCTATAAAACTGATAAGTTACATTAACCCTCTATCCTACTTCATAAACGGCTTGCGATATTTCAGTCTCGGCTCAAACTTTTACTCTTTTGGAACCTACTACACTTACAGCGCTTATAACATGCTGACTTCTTTAGTGTTCCTCCTCGGCTTCGCCATCGTTATGTACTTGCTTGCGCTCAGGACAATCAAAAAAGCTAAAGTAGTCTGAACTCGCAAATTAAGTGCTAAATGACAACAGAAAACAAGGCAGAAGTCAATACTAACTCACGTAGGAACGTCTTTGCTTTAGGATTTGCCAGTTTTTTCACCGACGTATCCAGTGAAATGGTTTTCAGCCTTCTGCCCACTTTTCTCCTTGGTCTGCCTGGCGCTAGCGTAGCGATATTAGGGTTTGTGGAAGGCACTGCTGAAGCCTTGAGTTACGCTTTGAGGGCGGTTTCGGGAATTTTCTCTGACAAGTTCAGAAAAAGGAAACTGTTTGTCTTAGTCGGGTATGGCGTGTCAAACGCTGTTAAGCCTCTTTTCGCGGTAGCCAGAGCACCCTTAGATGTTTTGGTAATCAGGGTTTCTGATCGGGTTGGAAAGGCTGTTCGCACGTCACCCCGTGATGCCCTCCTGAGCGAGTCGGTTTCCGAGAAACATCGCGGAGCGGCTTTCGGTTTACACAGAGCACTTGATCAAGCAGGCGCCATTGTGGGACCTGTGCTTGCCTCAGCAGCCTTGCTGTTTCTGGGTCTCGCCATACGCGATGTCTTTTGGCTGTCGCTGATACCTGGCACCATTGCGCTCTTGATCCTCTTGTTCTTTGTTAAGGAGCGGGTTAGCAAATCCGCTGGTGAATTCCATCTGCTTGCGGGCATTAAGACTGTGTTGAAAGGTAATTTTTCTCGGATCCTCGTCATAGTCGGCATTTTTTCTCTGGGCGCATTCAACTTCTCCTTTGTTCTTCTCAACGCGCAAGAAGCTGGAATTGCAGATTCGCTTATCCCTTTGGTCTATGCGGCTGTTAACGTGGCGCATGTTGCTGTAGCGATTCCAGCAGGCGTCTTTTCTGACCGGGTGGGAAAGGAAAAAGTCATGGTCTTAGGCTACGGCGTCTTCCTTTTCAGTGTCCTGCTGATTCTGCTGCTGCCGTTAAACGGGTTTAACGCTTTCGTGGTCGCCGTCTCTTATGGTGCTTACTTCGGAGTCATTGAAACTGTTCAGAGAGCTTTAGTTCCAGAATATGTGGACAGAAGCCTAGTCGGAACAGCATACGGCATTTACTATTTTACCGTCGGCTCCGCTTTCTTCGTTTCAAACGCTGTGGTGGGAAGTTTATGGGAATACCTCGGCGCATCAATGGCAGTCACTTACAGCATCATAACATCAGTGGTTGCTATCGCGTTAATGGTGCTGTTTCTTAACAGAAAGAGATAGAGGAGCTTTTTCTCAAAATATTTAACGATACCATCCCGTGCAATTGCTAGAAAAACTGGGAATAAATTTAAAAGCGGCTGTTTGCACGTTGTAAACGTTATGTTTGGGCGTTCATAACGACATGCGCTAACTCGGAGAACTTACCAGCTCTCTCTCCACCCAAAAAACGCCCTTCTTCAACAGAACTCAACAACTGCTCCTGTCTTGAAATATGTTGCGTACGACTTAGGTGTTCTGGAAAAAGCGTGTCAACTGTTGCTGCTTGGCTTCGTCCTTGGCGAAATTGGAGATTTTCACGCCGACCCTGCGGATTTCAAGTTCCGATTCGCCGAGGAACTTTTCGAAGAGCTCTCGAACAGCGCGCCTGAGAATTTCCGCGTCGCTTGTGGCGGTTTCCAACGTTTTCGATCGGCTTCGAGCGCTCAAATCAGTCATGACTGCGACGATTCCAACTTGCTTGAAGCTAATGCCTCTCTGCACGACTTCTTTGCGGATATCTTCAATTAGCTGGTCGGTTTTCTCAAGCACAGGCACCAAGTCACGTGTGTCCTCTTTCAACGTTGCGATTCGGCTGATTGATTCGGCTTCACCTGTTTCCTGCACGGGCTCGTTATCCACGCCGTTAGCGGCGTTGTGAAAGTAGACGCTAAGGTTTTTCCCGAAAACGTCCATAAGCCTCTGCACATCGTACCTTGCCAACTCGCCAACAGTTTTTATGCCTAACTCGGCCATTTTCGCAGCTATCTTCCGCCCCACACCCAAGAGGCGGTCAACAGGCAACGGCGACAGGAAACTCTCAACCTCCTCAGGCTTGACAACGGTTAAGCCGTCGGGTTTCTGGCTGTCAGCCGCGATTTTAGCCACAAGTTTGTTCGGTCCAACGCCCACGGAAAACGCGATGCCCACTTGGCTTTTCACGTTGTTTTTCATTTTCTGAGCTAAATCGCGTGCCTCTTCGAAGCTGCCCTGAGTCTTTTGCGTGACATCCAAATACGCCTCATCTATTCCCACCTGCTCGAAGCTGTCAGCGTAGCCCCTGAGCGCCTGCATCATCTTGTCGGAGATTTGCTCGTAAAACTCTGCGTCAACGGGCAGAAAGACCGCTTCAGTGCCTTCCAGCCGCTTCTTCGCCAAGTACAGGGGGATTCCAGATTTGGCGCCGAATTTTCGGGCGACGTAGTTGGCGGTGCTTACGGCGCCGCTGTCTTCGGTGCGTCCCGAATAAACACCCACGACCACGGGCTTGTCCTTGAGCGCGGGATTCCGCAGTTCTTCGCATTGGGCAAAGAAATAGTCGAAATCTGCCAGCATTACGACTCGCGTTTGCATGGGCACAGCGTTTCACCTCGGTTTAGTCGGCATCAACCATGAACCATCGCACGCCGCCGTATTCAACTGAGCCAAATCTTCTCGGCAGACGCCGAACTTCATGCCGTGCGCAGTGGTTAGGGTGCGGATGTTCATCATGAGCCTCAGCCTCAGGTCACGCGGGAGAAGCGTGTTTCCACCCTGTTTTTCGCCTTGTTGAAAGTAAAGGACTCGCAGTTTTTCCGCTGCTGTCGGTATGGCTTGGGCGAGGCGGTCCCAGTTGTCGTATTTCATTTTATAGGTTGAGGTTGTAACGTGTTTTACACCTATGCTTGCAAGTGTATCAATCAGGGTTGCGGGGTTGTCATTTACATGGGGAATTATAGGGTCGATGCGGACTGACACTGGGATGCCTTTGCGGATCAACGCTTCAATCGTTTTAAGGCGTTCTGTTGAGGATGGAGCGTCGGGCTCGATTAGTTTCGCAGTGGCGTCGTCATCTGTTGTAATCGTTACGGCGACGGTGCAGGGAACTTTGCCCAAGAGGTCGGTGTCGCGTGTGACTAGGGTGGATTTGGTGATTATCTGGATTCGACAGTCGCTCTGCGAGAGGATTTCCAAGCATTTCCGCGTTAAGCCTGCTTCCGCTTCCATGTGCGGGTACGGGTCGGAACTGTTGGCGATGGAAACGGTTTCGCCCGTCAGCTTCGCGGCTTCCCGCTGCAGGGTGCAAAGCAAACTTTTCTTGGGTCTGCACTTGGAAAAGCGGGGAATGTAGCTTGACGCGTAGCAGTAGACGCAGTGGTGGTCGCAGCCGCTGTAAGGGTTAAAAGTCAACTTGGGCGGGCAAGTGCAAAGGCTGGAACGCCAAGGGTCGAAACGCGAAATCAGCGGCATCAAGCACACTTGGCTTAGACTATGGCTGAGGACAGACAAAAACTATTCGCCACTTTTGGTTAACTCTGCAGATGCATGTATGTAATCGCCTTGTCAAGAAATCTTGACCCGTGAAAACGGTGTTTGTCAAGAAAGTTTGACTAAAAAACTGTGTTTTGGGCTTGTTTAGTCAAGAAACCTTGACAAAAACGCTTTTTACAGCCAAAAAACCCAGCATTAAGCGTGGGATAGCGAGTGAAAAACAAGCCGATCTTATCCATAGCTTTCATTTCAGTCCTTATACTATCAACAGTAACTGGGACACAGTTGGTGTATTTCGCTTCCGCAAATTTTTTCCCAGAACAAATTCCGTCAGGTATTCAAATTACTAGTGCTGGAGCAGTTGAAGGGACAGACCAGATTCAACGCGGTGGTAACGTTTACACTTTCACCAGCGACATTCAAGGCACCATCGTTATCGAGCGCGACGACATAGTGCTTGATGGCGCAGGATACACCCTTCAGGGAAGCGGAAATGGCGCTGGCGTTTTCCTTCAAGAAAGAAACGGCGTCACAATAAAGAACATGAAAATAAGCAACTTCGAGCACGGCATCAAATTCACATGGTTGAGTTACGGTTCGCCATCAACACCTAGACACAACAAGGTCACAGGCAATACCATAACTAACAACAAGTGTGGCATCCTAGTTTACGATTTTTCGTCAGGAAGCGAGGTTTCAGACAACTACATTGCGAGCAACACCTACGGCGTTGTCACAGCTTCAAATGTCGTTTTTAGAAATAACCAGTTTAGTAACAACGATGGTGCAATTTCGGAAAAGAGCTATACTATTAACGACATTGACGTTTCAAACACGGTTAACGGCAAACCAGTTTATTATTGGGTAGGACAGCACAATAAGACAGTGCCTTCTGACGCTGGGTGGGTGGTGCTCAAGAACTGCAGGGGCATAACTATCCAGAATTTGAACCTTGAAGGCAATGTGAATGGTGTTTCGCTTTGGTGCACAAACGATTCGACGGTTAGTGGAAACACCGTAGCGAATAATTTGAACGGTATACAACTTGAGGTATCTTCCAACAATGTTATTTCGGGCAATCAGATTACAAACAACAAAGGATACGGCATCAGTCTTAATTACGGCTCAAGTTACAATGTTATTTCGAAGAACGAAATAGTTGCTAATGTGAATGATGGCGTGTACATTGACCTTACAACCGATAATAACACTGTCAACGAGAACAGTGTGATGGAGAACAATGGAAATGGCGTTTTTTTCAAGGACATTAAAAATTCCAAAGTTATTGGAAATAACATCACACTTAACAAGGGTTGCGGAATTGGATTTGGATATGGTCCAAACGGTGTGATTAGAGGAAACTACATTTCAAGAAACGGCAAAGGAATCTGGATAAGCAATGCATTTGAAAACACTGTTGTGTTAAACACTATCGTAGATAATAACGGCTGGGGCATCGAACTAGAGGGCTCTCAGAAAAATAACAGTATTCACCATAATAACTTCATCAACAACAGCGCTACTGAAAATCTTCAGGTGCGCATCGCGGGCGTTTGGAGTTATCCTGGACTCAATAAAACTGTCCATTCAGGTGAAAAGCAAGAATTACCTAAATTTGTAGCTGGCGCCGCCAACGTTTGGGATGATGGGAGAGAAGGCAATTACTGGAGCGATTACTTGTCGCGGTATCTAAACGCCTCGGAAGCTGGCATCACGGGCGTGGGCGATACTTCTTACTTCATCAACGAGAATAACATAGACCGCCATCCGCTTATGAATCCTTGCGAAATTTCTAGCGTCTATTTACCATTGTCTTCCCCTTCTCAAGAACCTGAGCCAGAGCCAGAGTCTTTCCCAACTGTTTCTGTAGAGTCAATAGCCATCATGTGCGCGTCAATAGCTATCATATGCATAGGTCTGCTGGTCTATTTCAAGAAGCGTAAACGTTAAGCTGTGAAGCTTTGCATACATGTTTTTGTTTTTTAGCAAAATTAGTAGGAGAAAGTGAGGGACATAGTTTCTATATACAAGGAGTTATTGTCTTCTCCGAACGATAATGCGTGACGCTGTCAACTTCTAGTTGACTCTATTTATAGAGGGGGTATAAGTCAAAAATCGCATTAGTTCACCAGAAGCATGGAACGTAATCTCTAATCCTCAGCGGCACACCTAACGTTTCGGCAACCGCCCCAACTTTTTCCATGTTAACTTCAGGCATCCTCACTGCTGAAACCTCCACGTCTAACCCAGCAGTCTTCGCTTTCTTGACGAATTCCAGCACCGCCGCGAAGCCGCCACCAAGCATGGGTCTGCAGTTCTCCGCGTAACTTGCCTCGTCGTGACCGTTCAAGCTCACGCTGACGCTGCTCACGCCAGCAGCTTGCAGCTCTTCGACAACGTCTCTGCCCTTGTTCAGCACGTAACCATGACCGTTTGTGTCGATTCGAATCGGAAAGGAACTGCCGCAGCGTTTCCGCAACCACCGCGCAACCTCCAACAAAACATCCAGCCTTGCAGTTGGCTCGCCAAAACCGCAGAAAACCACCTCACCCCAACGACGCAACCCCAAAGCCTCTTCCAACTCGGCTTTCACTTCAACTGCTGTTGGCTCCCTCTCCAGCTTCAGGTTGAAGCCGCCAACGCCCCTTTTGAAGTTGCGGAAGCAGAACCAGCAGTTGTTAGAGCACTTGTTAGTGATGTTCAAGTAAAGGCTGTTATCCAGCCAATAGGCAATTCTCGGCTTTTCCTCGCCAACCAAGCGCTTCCACCTGACACTGCAAGATACTAACACGTTGAACTATATAGTTTATAGTTTCTATAGCGAGAATGCTTAATCTAAGCCACATGCTTGCCCTAATGCGAGCGAAGCGAAAAAGAATGAAGAAAACGCCACTTTTCGAATACGAAATTCCCTGCTACAAAAAGCGCAGAACAGTGTGGATACCCGAAAAACAGCCCAATAAAACGGCCGCAAAAGCCTTACCCTGAAAGGGCAGAAGGGCAAAAAGCAAGCTGTTCCGCATACCATTCAATCAAAGCGCAACTGCACGTTTCTATTTCAGTCCCGCAACTGAGAACTGATGTTCTGCCTGCGCCACTTCACATAAACCACCACCAGCAGCAAAACCGCAATCAAAAGTATGGGTATCACAACCCATGTCGGAACCTCCGCAGCTTCCGTGCCAGGTTCAGAAAACGTAATAACCAAATCACCTAACAGCGGCCTAGAATATTCAGAGAGCATTTGAAGAGATATTATTTCCGTTGTACCCTCGTAGCTGCTTGTGTAGTTTATTGGATTCCATATACTGTCAGTTTCTGTGGTGAACGCCTGCACCTTTGAAACGTTTGTTTCCATGCGTATAGTAAAGTAAGCTGTCGACTTAGTCTTCCACTGCGAAAGGTAGTCACGTATGTTGAGGTCATACAAGAACAGGTAGCTTCCGTTTATAATCTGAATTGGGTGTTCATAATGAATCTTAAGCACCATGAAATCTGAAACAGGCATGATTAAGGAAGCAATCATGGACCAGTTGCCGATGGCTGTGTGATGGGTATCATAGGTGTAGTTGCTCCAGTCAAGCTCTGTTTCGTTCAATTTCACGTGAACGTTAGTCGTATTGGGCGGAGTTGGATAAGCCATTGGCAACATATCAGGTAGAGCACACAGCAAACCACCTTCAGACTCACTTAGTATGTATATCGGGTATGTTCCATCAATTTTCGCCCACCAAGTCCCATTGACACAGACAATGGTGTAGTTAATGTACTCTTCAGGCATGGCAATAATCATGTCTGACATTCCAGGGTTTGCTGCTGCCAAGTTAACGAACTGCACTCCAGCTAACACTGAAAAAAGAAGCATTAAAATGGAAACTGCCGCTAAGAGACTTTTTTTATTCACAGCCAATCCCCACTATTAACATATTGAACTTTATATAAAATTTTATGGAATAATCTGCTACACAAAAAACATTCGCATCTATGCGATACATTTTATAGTTACTGTGGAAATGCCATTGTATCTAGGAGGAACGAACTTGAGCACGAAGTGGCGGAGAAGCAGAAAACATCTTAAGTGGCTGGACCTGAAGGATTCAAGCAAAAACATCGCCAAGCATAGTTCCAAAACGCCGCGCGTCGAAAACATGCGGATTGCAAGAAGCGTTTGTCCTCCGTATTATCGGTCTTCCCAAAACTATGCAAAGAGAAAATGGAAAGAGCCGAAGCCTCTCATTGACATTTTTCAAGAGAAAAACTGGATAACAATAGTCGCTGAAATCGTAGGCTTTAATAGGGAAACTCTGAAGATAAATGTGAAAGACCAGAAAATAACGTTATCCGCAAAAGCTAAAGACCGAAGGTATTATAAAAGTTTAAATCTACCGAAGGTAGTGATTCCAAACCTAATGCACACCACCTACAAAAATGGCGTGCTCGAAATCAAACTTAAAAAAGCTGAAAAAGAAGAAACCATTGAGAAAAAAGCTGGTTGAAAGATGCCTCACAAACTCAGGAAAGTCAGAAAAAAGCGTGGTTCCCGCACACACGGTTACGGCAGAATAGGGCAACATAGAGACGCAGGTTCAAAAGGACATCGGAAAGTCGGACGCCACAAGCACCTCTGGAGCTACGTTACAACATACGAACCTGATTACTTCGGCAAACACGGTTTCACTTCACCCCAAAGTCTCAGTCGCAAGGAAAATATAATAAACCTCAAAGAACTTACCGAGCTTTCACAAAAGTTTTCAGTTGAAAAAGAAACAGGCAAACTAAACATAGACTTAGCCAGCCTAGGCTACACTAAGCTTCTCGGTACAGGCCAAGTTTCAAAAGCGTTATTCGTTAATGTAACTTCATGCTCAAAATCTGCAGCTGAAAAAATAAAGAAAGCTGGTGGGCAAGTCTTAACAGCGTCTCAGGAACATGGAGAGTAACATTAATCAATGGCCGGAAGATTCCTAAGCCTTTTCAAACCTCTTGGAAGAGTATTGCCTGAAATAAAAGTTCCCGAACGTAAAGTCGGGTTTAACGAGAAAATTTTCTGGACCGCGCTGGTCCTTATTGTTTATTTGGTTATGTCGGAGATTTCTCTTTACGGAATTTCCTCAGATGTACAAGAGAGTTTTGCTCCTTTGAGAGTGATTTTCGCTTCAAACCGCGGCACCTTAATGGAACTTGGAATAGGCCCCATAGTCACGGCAGGCTTAATACTGCAGCTGTTAGTTGGCGCTTCCATGGTGCAATGTGACATGTCAAATCCTGAAGACAGAGGCTTGTTCACGGTGGCAAGCAAATTTTTCTCTATACTTCTCACAGGAGTTCAGGCTTCAGCTTACATAATAAGCGGCATGTATGGCTCCATTTCAGGACCAACAACCATAGTCATATTCCTTCAACTTTTAGGCGCTGGAGTAATGGTGATGCTGATGGATGAGCTGATTCAGAAAGGCTGGGGTCTCGGCAGCGGAATCAGCCTATTCATTATGGCTGGAGTTGCACAGAACATTCTCTGGCAATCATTTAACCCTGGGACAGGATTGTTTGTGGGTGGGCTTTCCCAGCTTTTGGCAGGTCAGGAGACTTATCAGTTAGTTGATTGGATACTTGGCGCAGGGGTTTATCCGTCTTTAATTGGGTTCATAGCAACGATTGGCACGTTTTTGGTGATAATTTACTTGGAAGGCGTCAGAGTTGAGCTTCCCATGACCTATGCGGGCTACAAGGGTTTCCGCAGTCGTTATCCAATCAAGCTCTTATACGTCTCAAATCTTCCAGTTATCTTTGCGTCTGCGCTTTTCGCTAATGTTTACTTCATTTCGCAACTTCTCTGGAGCCAGATGGGAAAACCTCTTCCTGGAAGAAATATACTGTTCCAGATCATAGGTGACTTCGCTAGCACAAATGAAAGTATTACGCCAGTGGGAGGTCTCGCCTACTTCGTAACGCCACCCAACAACGTGCAAAGTGTGGCAGCTGAGCCTATAAGAGCAGCTGTTTACTTGGCTATTCTTGTGGCTTTCTGCGCGGTCTTTTCGCTTGTTTGGCTGGAAGTTGGCGGTCTCGGACCGGAGAAGGTTGCCAAGCAGCTTATGGATTCAGGCATGCAAATCCCTGGTTACAGGCGATCGGGAAAACCCATTGAGGCCATTCTTAAACGCTATATTCCTGTGGTCACGATTCTGGGAGGAGTAATTGTAGGTTTAGTCGCTGGAATTTCAGATTTCCTAGGAGTTTTCGGCTCAGGAACAGGCATCTTATTGGCCGTTGGCATAATCTACCAGTACTACGAGCTGCTGATGCGGGAAAGAGCGGCTGAAATGTTCCCTGCCTTCAGAAGAATCCTAGGAGAATAACCAGAGACTCTGTTGCTGTCGGCAAGCTACCCCTTCCTTATTTAATAGATTTTTTGTCATTAGTTATGTTTTGCAGAAAGACTAAAGCACAAATCATAGACAGGTTGGGCTATGCGAAAGATATTTTCAATTTACGTGCGCAATGGTGTGCGGAAAACTGTTCGAAAAACTTAGTTGTAAAAAGCCTTCGTTTCCCAAGTTTGCTATGTCACAATATCAAATACTGCAATTTTGGTTTGGCGATATGCCAAAAAATTACAGTAACATGTTAAAAATTTCGGGAAAAACACTCTCGTTACTTCGAAGTTCGAAGCGTGAACAACAAAAATTGCTATAACCGTGGTTGTCGAATGGATTCTGGTATGGGATGCCCTATTCCGCTTGTGAACATAGAACAAGACCAAAAGTTTGACAGCGCATTAGTGGAACGGCTCGCTAAAGTTCTTGAATTTTTGCCAGATTTAGAGGATTAGCTCCCAACCTCACTCACCTATTAATCTGTCTTTTTATGGAGGAAGCCTTTCCCTGAAGTTAACAGAGTCGTTTTCAAGAGCAAAAATGGTTATTACCGAGAAAACAAAAAAGGTTAAAGAACGGCAAAGATGCCTATTATTGAGTCTTAGACACTGCTTGGATTAGCTAATGCGTTTCTGTCCAGAGTTCTTTCTCTTTAAATTTGATGGGTACAATGATTTCGGCAGGCATAAGTGGGAGACAATGATAGAACTTAAAAGAGAAAGTTTAAAACGTTCTGATAGTAGTAAATGTTCAATCGCAAAGGTGAAGGTTTACAGAATACAGGAGACATTTGGTTTGGAGAAAAAAGCATTCTTATTCACTGTTTTAGTTTTAATGAGCGCTGCGTTTCTGTATGCACCGTTCTCATTAGTTTTGGGGCAGCAACCTGGCACGAACATAACTGCTGTTAATCCTACATCAGGAACCATTGGGTCACAAGTTAGTGTTCAAGGCACTATAGACACCGCTAACGGTTCATATTTGATCTATTTTGGAGACAGCCTCGTTGTCAACAACACGTCAACTGGATACTATGTGGATGCAAACTTTGCAGTACCTGATCTTCCAGTAGGGCAATACAACATTACTCTGCAAGATGCCACTTCAAGATTTAGCGCCACTCAGAGTTTCAGCCTCTCAACAGTTATTTCTGCCATACCGTTGGCGACATTTGTAATAATGCTTGTCGCGGTTGCCATTTCATTCCTTAACATGGTAATTAACCGCCTTCTAATTACCCGCATGTGCGGATGGGAAGAATACAAAGCAATGCGAAAAGAAACATCTGAATATCAGTCTGAATTGATGAAAGCCATGCGCGCCAACGACACAAAACGCGTCGAGAAGCTGAAAAGGAAAGAAACACAAATAAGAAACATGCAAAACAAGATGATGAAACCCCAAATGATCTTGTTCCCGATTTCCATGAGTTACATAGTAATCTGGTACCTCTTTCTAATTCCCACTTTCGGGGGAGCCCCCGTGGCGATTGTGCCTGGACTCGCACCAGGTGCCTTAATGGCGACAGGCATACCTGTGTTCTTTTGGTACATGATCTGCTCATTTTTCTTCGGAACCCTCGCCTCACGCATAGTAGGCGTAACGCCTATAGCGTAAAACGCGCGGTTGAGCGTCATGACCAAAGCTAAAAAGGTGAACAGCGCTCCCGAAAAAAACTTGGTGGTCTGTATATCCGGAATGGCGGGAACTGGAAAGAGCACGTTATCCAAGAAACTCGCCAAAAAATACAAGCTAAAGTACTATTCAGGTGGAGACGCCCTAAGGGCTTTAGCGGCGGAAGAAGGATACGATTCATCCATCCGTGGATGGTGGGAAAGCCCAGAAGGACTCAGCTTTTTAGAGAAGAGAGAAAAAAACCTGAAATTCGACAAGGCTGTCGACAATAAACTCGTGGAATACGCGCAACAAGGACGCGTTCTTTTAGACAGCTGGACAATGCCATGGCTGCTAAAAACGGGCTTTAAAATATGGTTGATTGCTTCAGTAGAAAAGAGAGCTGAAAGAATCGCCAAAAGAGACAAGATTCCCATAAAAGAAGCCTTAAAAGTTTTGAAAGAAAAAGAAGCAAAAACAACGGCTATCTACAAGAAACTATACGGCTTCACATTAGGCGAAGATTTCGAGCCGTTTAATCTGGTTTTGGACACTGACAATTTAGGCGCAAAAGAGGTTTTTCAGGTTCTCTGCAGGGTAATGGACAATATTGTCCTCAAAAGTGAAAATCTATAGCATTTTCTGCCATTTTTTTGGGAATAAAATTATTATTTCATAATAAGGTGTATCCGCAAGTTTTAAAACATGAAACTATCTTATAGAGTTAACTTCTAGAACAATCCTCTGTGGAGAGCGCATTGTGGAATAGAAAGGAGAGCAAATGAATGAAAATTGGAAGCAGCCGCTTAGTTCTCGGGTTCTTCTTAGGAGCAATCGCGTTATGCTTGATTGCATCTTTCCGCTTTATCAACATCGAATCCACAGTTACTCTTTTGATTTTTAATTTACTTTTTCTCTCCTTTATTTTTCAATTAAATGGACCGCTCAATAGAAAACTGGGCATGCTATCCTTAGGCAACATCATAGGTCTGTTTTGGAACTTTTTTCTCTATTTTTTTGCAATGGTCGGGATCATGGTTTTTGGCGAAATATTCAATGTTCTCTACGCAGTTTTCTATCCCTTCTTAAATTTCATGTGGATCGTATCCTTCTGGTCTCTGAGTCTATCTGTTCTTCCTAACCCCAAAAGCATACATGCGAAGGTGGAAACTTGATTGTCAAAGTCTTGGAAATTGTATTTTTATTTTCCACTGCACTAATAATAGCTTACCTTGTTCGGCACTACATTTTTACATTAACCGTTTTAAGAAGGGCAAAAAAACCCAAAAATGTTGATTTTGTTGCCGACCCAAAGTATGAACCGACTGTCTCAATAATAATTCCAGCACGCGATGAAGAAAACGTTATTGGGCAACTGTTGCAGCGAATGACCGAACTGACTTATCCACTAGATAAGCTTCAGGTCATAGTCATCAACGATGCTTCATCTGACCACACTGGACAGATTGCTGAAGAGTATTCAAGGCACTGCAAATGCATCGAAGTGTTACATCGAGATGAAAAAGCTGGCGGCAAAGGCAAAGCT
>CAZUHG010000032.1:0-17279 GCA_964620515.1 uncultured Candidatus Bathyarchaeia archaeon | reverse complement strand
TCGAAAAAGGAATCTTGGCTTCGCCCGGAGCCATATCCGACATAAGCGATTTAGGCAATGGCAACTGGAAAGTGAAAGTTCTCAACGATGACATGATCCCTCAAGACAGCTTCATAACCAATCCCAAAACAGGCGAGACGCAAGAGAAACTGCAGACACATTATGAGCCGAGAGGAATAACCGGAACAGGAACCATAGCCACAATGGCTGTAGGCTTCGACTCAGACATGCTTCAACGTTTACCTCCATACATTAACACGCCCGATGGGTGTCTCCACCTGATCAAGGAACAAAACATAGTTTTTACAAGGAAAGACTATGTAAACTCGACACGTTGCTTTGCCGCATTCAAAGCCGGACACACTAGCTTAATTGAGAAAAGCGGGGTTGCTTTCGAGGACATCAAGTCTATGTACCTTTGTGGTGCAAGCGGAACCTACGTTGACGCAGTGAAAGCTCAGAAAATGGGTTTAGCCCTGCCAACAGTCAGCGACATACACCAAGTGGGCAACACCTCTCTTGCTATGGCTGACGATTGTGCTGTGGATCCCGAATGGCTTGACAGGATGCAGGAAATGGCTGACGCAATGAAACCAACCTATTTCGCCTTCGTAAAAGACGAAGTATTCAAAAAAGCATACATCATAGAAATGGATTATTGGGAACATGGTCTTACTCCAGAAAAAAGAGAGAAAATTGCGCAGAGGTTCAGAGTGCCCAACTACCCTGATCAGAGGACAGAAGCCAAAGTGCACAAGGTAGTTGTTAGAGACATAGCAGACTTCGGGCCAAAGGGGCTTCACATAATGGATCACACAGGTATAGTTTTAACTGCGACTTTCGAGGGATGCACTGGTTGCAGAATATGCGAGAAAAGTTGCATGTCACGAGCACTTGCAGTCGAAGATAAGAGTAACGGTAAATTCTTAATAAAAGTTTTAAGCGAAAGTTGTACCGGTCATGCATGCATGAAATGCGAACTGGAATGTCCGAAAAAGGTCTTCCAATATGACAGTCTTGAGTATGCATCAGGAAAAAAAGCATGGTGACGAAACTGAGAATATATCCAGGCAACTCCAGGATAAAATCAACCGTGAATCAGAAACTAAAGGTGTAATTAAGGTGTCTAGTGAAACTAAACGGTGTGTTCGTTGCGGATGTGAACTAGAAAGCCAGCTCATTTCAAAATTCGACTCAAGATACTGTATTTACTGTCAGAACCAGAATTCTGGTAGTCTTGAAACAAGCGCTTTCGTTATCGCTCGAGATATGATTGTGAAATATTATTTCATGGAAATACACAAAATGGATAAGGCTATTGCGATAGTGACTGCAGAGGAAATGATACGTAAAAATCCTTTCATCATAAGAAAAGTTAACTGTAAACCTTGTACCCTTGGAGTCTGCTCTATAGAATTTGAAGATAAGTTGAAGGGCGCGCTTCGGGATAATTGCTCTTCTTGTCAAAGTTAATAAAGTAATAGATAAAAATGGGGGGGCTTTAGATGCCCAGAAAGAACAGAATTACGACGACGATGTCAACTATGGCCATTATCAAGTTCAGCGGAGTTGTCACTTTCAATGCTTTCATGAAGAACTGCATGTTTTTCTTTCCAATGGCTGCGCCTAAAAATGCCGCGAGGCCAACTATGGCGTGTATCAGGAGAACGATTGCTAAGACTATACTACTCACTATCAATTCTTTTCCCATTCCTCATACTATGAGGCGCATGTCTCTTAGATTTCGTTTTTATGCTTTTGCTAGTTTCTTGTGAAACATTCTATCCATGTGCAAAGTGGACTAACCTTAACAAAAAGAAAGATAGAGGTTAAGCCGCTGAGTCAAAAGCACGCGTTGTCGACTGAATTCTAGCCTAATGCATCGCGTTGTCAAATTATATAAGAAACATACAAAAATGTAAATCGTCTGCCTCTCTAAGGCAAATGCGTGACCGCCCACTATCGCATCTTATCTATAGCGAGAGTGACTGTAAAGGAACTGCAACTAAACCTAAGCACAATATAACATCTGTCACTATTCCTTCATACACGAGGCTTTTTTCAGATATAAGCGAAAGACTAAAGAACAGAACTTGATTGAACAATAGCACTAACCATAATTTGAACAACCGAGATGCAGTAACTTGAGCAACAGTCAGAACATCGGATCAAGAAACCTTCAGACCAAAGGAGATACGCTAACACTTCAAAGTGGACTCAAAGACGCGGATCATATGAACACAAAAGAAGTCCGGGAAAGCAACCTTGCACTTTCCGCCGTCATAGGTGAAATGCTAGAAGCTGGATATGGACCAAAAGGTTCAAAGAAACTGATGATTGTTGTTCGAGATGAACTTGGCTGGGCTCCAGACCTTAATGTGATGACAAACGATGGTCTCACAATCATAAACGGAACGAACTTCACAAATCCGATAGGTCAAATACTAACCGAAACGGCGAGAGTAGTTAACGACGAAGTCGGCGGCGGAATAAAGACAGTAGTAATCCTAATTGGCAAGCTGCTGAGTAAAGCTCAAAAATTAATTGACAGTGGACTGCACCCCAGGACTATAATTGACGGTTACCAGAAAGCATGCAAGAAGGCAGTTGAGATCGCTAATACTCTGGCTGTTCCTTTGAGCGTTCAGGATAGAGCTTCTCTCCGAAAAATTGCCTTGACAGCGATGAGCACCAAGATTTCGAGCTCTGTTCAACATATAACCGATCTCGTAACAGAAGCGGTCCAAATTGCCTCCGAAGAAAAAAAAGAAAACAAAAAACTTGACCTGGCAAACATCAAGGTTGAAAAAATAGAAAACGGCCTTTTGTCAGAAAGCCACCTCTTTTGTGGCTGGGTTGTCGCTTATCCAATGAGCCGCTTCGAAATGCCAGAACGCATCGAAGACGCACGCATTGCCTTCATCACTCGCCCACTCGAAGCATTCTCGATGGGTCAATACTCAAAATACTGCGACTTCATAAAAATAGACATCACGAAAAAAGAACACATCCAAGGTTTCGCTGAGAAAGAAAAAGAAATTGCTTTAAAAATGGCCCAGAAAATCGTCTCCTCAGGAGCTAACGTGGTTGTCTCAAATTGGAACATCGACGATGCTGCCTTGGAATACTTTTTAAAACGAGAGATCCTTGCGTTCAAGCGGATCCCCATGCCTGACCTGACAAGAATACAGAAGGTAACAGGCGGCAAACTGACCGATAATGTAGACGAAATAACCTCGGAATTTCTGGGGTTCAGCCAACTAGTTTACATACAGAAGATGTACGAAAAAGAATACGCTTTCTTCACGGGTCGAGAGGAATCCAAAGCTGCCGCAATAATCCTGCGTGCTGGTTCAAAGTATCTTGTCGACGAAGCAGCCCGAGGAATAAACGATGGTCTGTCAGCCATAAGGGAAATCTACAGGGATCCACGAGCTGTTTACGGTGGAGGAGCTTTCGAAATCCAAGTTGCTTCCCAACTCAGAGCATACGCTAACGAAATTCAAACCAAAGAGCAGCTCGCCATAAAGGCCTTTGCTGAAGCACTCGAGGAACTTTGCATGTTGCTTTGCAAGAATGCCGGTGTAGATCCGCTTGACATGGTGCCTGAGCTCAAGTCAAGACACGCTAAAGGCGAAAAGGCAATTGGAATTGAACCCTATGCGAAAACCCTCGAAGACATGGAGAAACTTGGCGTTGTCGAACCTATACGCGTTAAACTGCAGGCTTTGAATTCAGCCTTTGAGACGGCAGAAGTAATTCTGAGAATCGACTATTCCATGATCGCTAGATCAAAGGGTGAAAAGAAGCCTGAAGAACCGAAAACAGAAGAAGAAATCGAAAAAATAGAGCAAGAGATGACCCCCAAAGTCATGGAGAAAACGGCGGAAGGATACAAAGAGCCCTGGGAAAGAAATCTGTAAAAAGCTCTAAACTAATGTTCCTCAAAAGCCCTTTTCAGCCTAACATCGGCAAACCCTTGGTTAACCGCCGACTTCATCATCTTGATCTTCAACTTTGACCAACGGATCCATGAACTCGATCTTCACTTCGCTCTTAAGCGCAAATTTGATCTCCACTTCACAAGCTTTGATTACTCCCACCGGTATAGGACAGCATGCATGCGGAAGTGTCTGACCCGCTTTCAAGATAGCATTGACTTTGGGAACATTTACGGCTTCAAGCGCCTTTACTGATTTGACTCCTTCCTTGAACGCTTCGAGGTTAGGACACGCCGAGAAAATGTCGATTTTCAATTCGCTATTCGGCTGTTTTTCAGCTTGCACAACTGTTGTAAATTTGCATATGCCTGGGTAAATTTTAACTTTCGTCACCATGCTCTCACGGTTCTTCCTTTCACATCATGGATGCAAACTGTTGCATACGCTCACGACGTTTCTCTTCTTTGGCGCGCTCGCCTTTCGGCTCTTCTTCTCGTCTTATCTTTTTCTTAGTGGAAACCAACTCGTCAACCTTTAGTATCATCACGGCGGCTTCAGTTGCGGATTTGATAATCTGTTTCTTCACCGACAATGGTTCAAATACTCCAAGGACTTTCATATCTTGAATTTTTCCTTCGAATACATTGATTCCCGCCCAGACTTCACCTTTCTCGTGGCTACTTCGGAGCGCTGGCAAAATGTCAATCGAGTTCAAACCGGCGTTTTCAGACAAGGTAGCTGGAATTATTTCAAGGGCTTCCGCGAAGCCTATCGCTGCAAGTTGTTCTTTTCCGGAAAGTGTAACGGCAAACTTTTTTACTGTCCGTGCAGTCTCTATTTCAGGTGCCCCACCGCCAGCAACAATCTTCTGTTCTCGTACAACATCGCGAATAACGCATAATGCGTCATGAATTGACCTTTCAGCCTCGTCGACTACTCTTTTGTTGGCCCCGCGAATCAATATTGTGACCGACTGGGGATTTCTGCAATCCTCTACGAAAAGCATCTTCGTGCCGCCGATGGTGCGCTCCTCAACGTTCTCTGCAAAGCCCAGATCCTTCTCAGTCAAAACATCTAGGTTGGATACAATATGCCCGCCCGTGGCTTTCGCCACTTTCTTCATGATAGAGTGTTGTACCCGTCGAACCGTCAAGATACTCTTCTTGGTCAACAGGTAGTGTGCAAGCTTGTTCAAGTCTTCCTGCAGAATCAGCACGTTGGCACCAGTGGCGACGATTTTGTCAACTAATCTTCCGATTACAGCGTCTTCTTGCTTGATGAACTCTTCCATCTGCTCGGGGCTGTCAATCCGCAGTTTAGAGTCGAATTCTGTTTTCTCAATGTCCAATGCTTTGTCTAGTAATGCGATTTTCGCTTTTTCAATCCGTCTCGGCATGGCTGGATGAAGTACTTCCTTATTGATGATTACACCTCTAATGAGCGCGGTGCTGGCCAAAGACTCACCAAGTCTCTTCTCAACCATAATGTCTTCTAAATCAACGACGTTCTTTCCAGCAATCTCCCTTTTCACGCTGAAAACTGCTGAAACAACGATTCCAGACAAAGGGTCCTTGAGATTGGCAATAATCTTGCTCGCCAATGATGTGGCCGCGATCTTCTTCAATTCATCCTTATTCTCGATAGAAACTGGAATGGCAATTTTCTCAAGTGTCTCCAATGCTTTTTCTGCCGCTTTCTCGTAACCGTCCACAATAATAGTTGGGTGAACTCCTTTCTTGATTAACTGTTCAGCTTTGCCGAGAAGTTCGCCTGCGACCACAACGCTCGAAGTGGTTCCGTCTCCCACTTCGTTGTCGATTGTCTTCGCGACATCAACCATCATCCTAGCTACAGGGTGTTGAAGGTCCATTTCCTGCAGCATCGTGCGCCCATCATTCGTAATTAATACGTCGCCAAAGTTGGTGACCAGCATTTTGTCCATGCCTTTAGGACCCAGAGAACTTTTTATGACCTCAGAAATTGTGCGGGCAGCCCGTATGCTGTTCAATTGAGCATTTTTGCCCTTGTTCCCCGACCCCTCTTTTATAACCAATACTGGTTTTGCATCGATCTTCTTGCCTGTTGACGTTGATGTTCGCCTCTACACATGCGTAATTGTATGGGTGAATAAAGGGTTTCGTTATTTAAAACTAACAGTTTGTTCTTTCTGCAACTAACTGCATCTTACTTCGGCTATTGCATAGACATTAGCCAATAAGAATCAGACCGTTCAAAGTTATTATGTCCTTGGATCCCCATGACAACTGCAATCCCGCGTTTTTCACAGTTCTTGTTACATCTATGCCCAATGCTTCCATGCTCGGTCTTGCTTCCCAAGGATGTTTACATGGAAATTTCAGCTCGCAGACAGGGCATAGCATGCATCCACCCATTCCTAAACCAAGAGATAGGTAGTAACCTTTTACAAAAGCTTCCTTTTCAATAGCGGAAATCAGCTTCCCCATTTTCTTTGCAATGTTTTCTTGGAACACTTTCTCAATCTTGGCACGGTACTCAGCATTATTGCTAAGGTCTTTAAAACTTTTGTCTCCGCCTATCATTGCTTTCAATTCATCGTCAACTAGGCACTCAAGTTGGACTGCTATAGCGTATTTGTACTTTGCAACTATTTCTCTGAATTCTTTAGCATTCATAACATACGGCGGACACATCAGATTCTTGCCATAGTTAGCGCAAGGGGGATATCGACACTTCATTTGAACACGTTCATCAACAACTACTTTGTCTGCTTCCATGACTTTCGCTTCCTTGGCGCCATTCTTTATGGCAAAGCTTGCAAGTTTCTCTACATCTTTTCTTTCCTTATCTGCTTCCAACATCATTCTCAATCTAAACTCGAATTTACAGCTTTAAAGTAATAGTTTGTTGCGACATTAACTAACTAGTGTGTATATACGGTTTGAAGCCTTCTTTAAAAGTACACTTAACGTAATTATAACTGCACAGACACATCGAACAATGTTAGAGGGGAACTGAGGATGAAAGAAATCGGAAAAGTATATGGCCTAAATGGCAAAGAAATCAACCTCTGTATAGGAATGAACATTGCTGTGAGTGTTATACCCTCTGAGCAATCGATCACCATGAGCGGAATAAGACTTTTAGGAGTCACCACTGACCAATCAGTTTGCGACACGTGTACTGATAGGGACAAGTGCAAAATTGACGAAAGTGAACTGTTCAAGAAAGCTCAAAGCTATCTAATAAAGAAAAAACTATACCCGTAACGAATTGATGGTAGCTGGCAATGATGAAAAAACCGTGTGAAAAAACCGAAGTATTTAGAGAGCAGTTTGCCAGCCATTTAGCACCAAGACACTCAGAGATAAAAATTGTCTTGGAAGGTCAATACAAGAAAGCTTACGAGTTGCTGGATGATGCTGTATCCGCTGGGTTGACTCCCGTAATCATAGGGCCCCCAGGTGTAGGCAAATCATTACTTGCAAGAAAATTTGCCTACGATACTCAGAGACCATTTTACGAATTATTCTTCGACGAATTAATGAGTCCAAGTCATCTGATCGGGACGTTCAACCCTGCAGTACTCGTCAGCAAGGGTTATTGCATGGAAGCCTTTGAACCTGGACCGTTATTGCTCTCCATGGTCGGAGGCGGCGTTTTTGTAGCACAAGAACTAAACCGTGCATCAGAATTTTGTCAGAACAGCTTTCTTGAACCACTGGAAGAAAAAACTTTGTACATTCCTCGCCTTGGAAGGATCCGCGCCAGCAACAATTTCGTGTTTATTGCTGTGGCAAATCCTTACGAATTTTCCGGTGTCCACAGAATCTCCGAGGCTCTGCGAGATCGACTTCATGTTTGGATTAGTCTAAATTACCCTGATAAAGAAACCGAGCTTAAAATTATAGCTGCAAATACTCCCGAAAACAAACTCGATTATGATTCGCTTCAAAAAATCTACAATATGGTCTCTCAGTTTAGGCAGAGCGAGAAATTTTCAAAGTCTGTTTCTGTGCGGTCAGGCATATCTATTGCACGTGTAGCTTCACGGTACGCGGAAATGGACTTGTTAACCGACGACGTTTTAGTAGACATTGCCTATCAGGTGCTCCTTGGATCCTTGACTGAAAACACTGCTCGGTATACTGAAGTTTATCTGAAGGATTTGCTCAGGAAGAATTTGACTTGCAAATAGAACCAAACGTTTTCATTGAACAATTCACAGTTGAATTCGTCTCCAAATTTCGAGAGTTGAGACAAGGCAAAGACATGACTATACCTAGCACTAGACAGGCTATTGCTATAGCCAAACTCTTGTCAGCTAGATACATAAAACAAGGTAAACTGAGTGGGGAGGATTTTGCTAACGTGGCAGTGGTTACCTCTTTTCCTAACGTTCAGAAAATCGCTGAAGAAGTTGCTAAAGACACTTTCACTAGACTGTTTTCCAAAATAAAAGCTAACCCACGTGCGGATATCATTGAATAAGGAAGACGTTGTCGACCCCGTGAAATTCGCCGAAGAATTCTGTAATGGCATTCGCATTTCAAAGACAATCCCTGAAGCCTTCAAGCCAAGTTCAAGACAACCTATTGCGATAGCAAGATTGCTAACAACCAAGTTTATGCGAAAGACGAAATTGACTGAACAGGACTATGTCGAGGCCGCTGTTATCACCTCACATCTCGAGATCAGAGACGACGCTCAGATTGCAGCTCTCATGACATATACTCGTCTTAAAGCTTCAGCGCGCGAGAGAATAAAAGAGGCGGGCATTAAACTGGCCGAAGGGGGCATAGGCAAAACCAGCGACGAAAAAGTGCTCAACGACTGGTTCAGGAACAGGGACGATTTCAAAGAGGACCAGAAGAAGATTATGCTAGCCAGAGCCAGAGCGGCCTTAGCCAAAACCGGAGTGTACTACGCCAGACACTTTCTCAATAATTTCTATGTCCCTGGACAAGGCACAGAAAAAGGATATTCAAATCGCAAGTATCGCCTCGGAATAGATGACCCATCAGCAATCGATTTTGAGTTGACTATTGACAACGCTGTTGCAGACGGTAAGAAAGTTGAAGAACTAAGTTATGAAGACTTTCTCACTAGACAGGCCAGAAGACAACGCAGAAGTGTTCTTTATCTTCAGGACATGAGTGCAAGCTTCGACTACAGGATCTTAGTCTCAAGCGCTATCTGTGGATCAATTCTAATTTATGGATTACCACGCGATGACCAAAGCGCGATTTCACTCTTTTCCGACAGGCTCAAAGTCATCAAAAAATTCGCTACAAAAGAAGACGTAATGAAACTCACAGACAGGCTGCTAACAATGGAACCAATGGGCGGCACAAAACTTTCAGAAGCGGTGAAATTTGCGCGAGAGGAATTTCAGCAGGTGAGTCGAGGTCAGGCAAGATTCTGTCTCATCTTCTCTGACATGGGTTTTGAAACAAAAGACGTTATAGAAGCATTGGAACATATCACTGCCATGCAAAAAATGGATGTTCAAATCCACTTCATTAGGTTTGCTCCCTTCCTTCACTACTACAAAGAAGGCAACAAAATGCTCGCGGACTCAGGTTGTCAAATGGTAACGGTGGAAAGCATCTCAGATTTTCCAGAGTTGATGAGCCGAATAATTAGTTCCATCTAGAAGGATGCGCCAGTTAACCTATATGAAATTAACCTTCGTTAATTCTTAATACACGCAAAAAGTGCGCTCGCCGTCGCTCACTGTAGCGCTCGCTTTTCTTTGAAAGCATTCATAAACAAAGACAGAATAATATCCGAAAACATACGAAGTATGCGCTCGAAAATCATGACAGCGCTAAAGGACCTTGGGACTGCTGCGAAGGACCAACCGCCCGAAATAACGCCACAGATTTTGGCAGTAGCTTCATTCCTAATGCAAATTTACGAACAAATCATGGATCTCGCAGATCTTGTTGTTTGACAACAAACAGGTGAGACAGCACCAAAGTATTCCATTGACCTGATATTTCAGTATCATTTAGAGCATTATATGGGGCTGCCCGGATTTGAACCGGGGTCTATAGCGCCCGAGGCTACAAGCCTGGACCAAACTAGCCGACAGCCCCTGCTTAAATGCATTTGCAACTGTACTCTGTTGAGGGGTCATAGAATAGTTTTTCTTAACCTTTAAACTTTTAAGGTCAAAATCAGCGTTTAAACCTTGAACTTTTAAGGTCTCTAACAGCTACGAACATTTTTTTGTCACTAAATTCTTAAAAAACTGAGTAAACCATAGTGCAGTTGTCTCTGGAAGTGCAAAGATAGAGATTATCTTTTGTCTTACATGGAATAAAGAATCATTGAAAAAAGCTGGCGTACGGAAAAAGGTTCTGGCGGGTCCGATGGGATTTGAACCCACGACTTTCAGCTGTCTTCACACCCAGCAGGGTGATAGAAGGCTGACGCGCTATCCGTACTGCGCCACGGACCCTTCACAGAGACTTCATAAATAAACGCGTTAAGATATAATTTTACCTATCGCCTCCCTATCGCAGGTCGCAGGTGAAAACGTCGGTGTTCACGTTACCCAGTCTGGAGCCACTTTTTTCTTGAAAACCAACACTTGAACATACCCAATAACTATTATCGCCATCCACACAACAGAGTAGAAAAAGTAGTAGATGAAGAGCTCATGAAGTTTTATTTCGAACCCCAGCTTTCGGGAGAAAACAAAAAAAACAATCGCAGTTAACGCAAAACTACCTAACGATATAAGTACCGCCTTAAGCAAATCCGCAATCACAAGTGACACAAGGAAAACGGGCAACGCGATGTTGAAGTTCACTGATAACAAGAAAGAAAACACTAAAAGTGACTCTTGCATCCATGCGCTGGGCACCGCCAAAGTTAGGAAAACCGCCATGACTGATGGGTAGAGGAAAAATATTCCCGGAAGGAATATCTGCGGTTTTTTAACGCATTTTTTGAATAAAGCTCTGTAGGATTCTCTAAACCACAATGCTTGACCCATAGCCCATCTTTTCCTCTGCCTGAACCATTTACTCCAGTTAGAGTAAACTACATTTTTCACTTCAATTTCCTTCGTATACGCGAAAGAATGGTCGTTAAGAAAAGCTCTCGTGGCGAGGTCAAGGTCTTCAGCCACGACCGTTCTGAAACCATTTATTGAATCAAACGTTGCTCTCTTTATGGCAAACGCAGCACCGTTTGTTGCTGGGCATTTTTTTAAATGTTCTGACGCGAGCCATGAACCTATATTAAACGTGAAGTATTCATAATACGCCATTTTAGATAAGAAAGAGTTTTTGACCACTTTCTTTTTTATGTCAAGAATCTCCGTATGTTTCATTTCCTCGATTATTTTTTTCAAAAAACCGGGGTCATCTGGCAATTCTATGTCAGCATCTAAAAACAGTAACACTTTGCCTGATGATAACTTCACTGAATTGTTCAGTGCATTTGCTTTTCCAATTCTTTTTTCGTTAATTACGAATTTAACGTTGCTGAACTGTTTTATATTTTCCAAGAATTGTGCAGTCGGTGCGTCGATCGTTACAAAAATTTCTTTGGCAACATCTTGTAAAAATAGTTTATTTAGTATTGTGGGTAGTTGCTGTGATTCTTTGTAGACGGGAATGAAGATGCTGATGTCCAGCACAGTTAATCCTCATGATTTTCAGTGACTTTATCTTTTTGCTTCGTTTCTATTTATTAATTATTCTGAAAAAAAGCCGTTTAAAACTGTGCGTTTATATTCAAAGTTCCATCAAGGAATCAAATGGGTATGTCCTAGGTAAACTTTTTTCAATTGGTTCCATACATTAACGTTTATCAAGGCGCAAGTCTTTGACAAGACTCTCAGAGGGCACGGTAATGCAGCCAATAGACGTTGTGATGCTTACAAAAAACAGTGAACATTTGCTTGGCAAGTGCTTGGCTTCTGTTTATGAAAATGTGCCTGTTAAAACCTTGATAGTGGTTGATGGTTTTTCAACCGACCGCACCTTGGAAATTATAAACAAATTCAATGAAGCACATGGGAACATTGAAGTTCTGAAAGTTAACGGTTCAAGAGCTGAAGCAAGAGATAAAGGCATACGACGGGTGAGTACCGACTGGTTCATGTTCGTGGACAGTGATGTCATACTCAGCCGCGACTGGCTTAGACAAGCCGAAAAAAACGTGGAAAGCGGTGTTGGAGCCGTTTGGGGCGTAAACATTGATGTTATCCCTAACGTGAAAGATAAACGGATTCTGAAGTTGCAGAGCCTGATTGCAAGGCAATGCTTTGGTCTTCGAGGCGGAACGCATGACACGCTTATCCGCCGCGCGGCTGTGAAAGGAATAAGAATTCCTGAGCAGCTGCACGCTTACGAAGACACGTACATAATCAACTGGATAAAAGGGAAAGGGTACAAAACAGTAGTTGGTGACGACATTTACTGTTTACATTTTAAGTCGCCAGCAAATTGGAGTTTGCAGAACGGCGTTTCACAAGCTATTGTTGAATTCAGATGCGGCATAGTTTATTCTCATATGTACACGTATGTTTTCTATTACCCGATTTTCATGCTTCAATGGTTCATTCAGCTCTTCCTTCACAGCATCAAAGGATTCTATCGCCTCAGCGCGGTCCAAAGATGATCTGATAGTGGTCGCGGCAAAGCCTTTGTCTCGCGGTCTTTTTGCACTAGCACTCGTTGATCCGTGTTCTTCGTGAATTCGCCGATAACCGCAGCCTGAATACGTTCACGCTTCAAGCTGCCAACAATCTGGCTTGCGCTTTTTGCTTCTACTGAAATTACAAGCGCGCCTGACCCGATTAGCTGTAGCGGGTCAATCTGGAAGTGGCTGCAGATCTTGGCAGTCTCAGGCTGCACTGTAATTGCTTCTTCGATAACTTTTACGCCCACGTTTGAGGCGTCTGCCATTTCGTGGATTCCCCCCGCCACGCCGCCTTCAGTAGGGTCATGCATAGCGTGGACCCCGCCTGTTTTGCACGCTGTCAAGGCATCTTTTACCACGCTTATCTGACTGTAAAAGTTCTTTGCTGCTTGCAACATCGTGTTGCTCATGGTTTTTTTAAGCATTTGCTCGCGGTCGGTAGCTAGGATTGCGGTGCCTTCTATCCCTGCACTTTTCGTTAAGATGAGTTTGTCTCCTGGTTTTGCTCCGCCCGCTGTGACGTAGCATCCCTTTTCTGTTAAGCCCATTATGCAGCCCACAACTATCGGATTTGCCAAGCCTGGTGTGGATTCGCAGTGTCCACCCACTATTGCTATGCCCAAGTTTTTGGCTGCTGTGTTCATTTGGGCGCTTATGGTTTCAACGAGTTTTCTCTCCGCTTTTTCAGGAAGCATGATGCATGAGAACAGGAAGGCGGGTTCAACGCCGAAGGTGGCTACGTCATTAGCGTTCACGTTAACGGCGAGCCAGCCGATTCGCTCAACCGCACCAGTTATGGGGTCCATGGAGACGACTAGTGATTTGTCTCCTAAGTCTAAAACTGCCCCATCGATTCCAGTTGCGGGTCCTACAGTGACTTCTTTGCGTTCGGCGCCTAGGTTTTTGAAAACAACTTCTTTCAGGATGTCTACAGGGATTTTTCCAGGCGGCAGTTTCATGACTATATCCTCTGTTAAATCTGGCTTTTAAGCTGTGGGAAGACCCTTTGGACTGCGTACATTGTTGGCACCGCTATGATTAAGCCAACAATCATCTGTACTATGTTGAATGGAACCTCCACAAGCGCAGCAGGCAGAGAGTAACCGAGGAATAGCTGCTCGTAGATAAAGTATCCCGTCACCATTTCTAATCCCCCAACTACAACAGAGATTGCAGCGCTTAGACCGAGGTTTGAAGTGTACTTCAGCAGTTTTCTGTTCAGAAACCCGACGATGATGCCCTCCAAACCCTTTATCACCAACGTTCCAGGGGCAAACGGCGCTGCGCCTGGGACAAGTATATCTGCTATTGCTACGCTGCCTCCTGCAAAACCGCCGACGAAAGGACCGAACACAAGTGCTGCCGTGTACACAATTGCTTCGCCGAGGTTGAAGTAGCCGTTCGTTGCTGGTATGGGTATTACGAATGCCATTGTTACCGCGGCTGCTAGCGCTCCGAAAATTGCTGCCAGCGCTAACTTAAGCGGTGTTTTGAGAATGGTTTTCTCCATGTTCAGGTTGCATCACCGTGTTGCAGTTGCTATATTTCGAAGGGTGCCTTTTATCTCTATATTTTTAAGTCTTTGTTCTATATCTTTTCAGCATTTTTGTTTTGTGAATCAATCTGACTTTTGAGTGGTTATTCACAAAAAGAGTTGTATCCGGATAAAGAAGGAAGCCCCAGTTCTAAATTCCTTTTTTCTCAAAGGTTATCTATAGGCTGACAAATACCGGTTGCTTGCTATGTAAACCTTGCCGTCGCTTGAGACTGGACCAACTATGGGGTTTTCCAAGTGCTGGATTTGCGTCGGGTTAAAAGTGGCTCTGTCTATGGTCCAAAGGTCTAAGCCTGCCCTTAAGAGCAGTGCGCTTTGGCTAGGGGCTAAAACCACGTCATTATCGTTCAGAGTGCAGCTGTTCTGAACAATTGTTGTCCTCGAGATGTTGCCGTTGGAAAGGTCAAAGCTGCAGAACACACCCACGTACAGGTTATCACCGTTTATTCCCTCTACTTGGCGTTGCGTAACCAGGAAACCCCAAACCCCCAATCCAGTTTGACCGTCCACAACAATCGAAGACGCAGAGGGGTCGCTGAGGCTTTTGGCTTCCGCGGGTAGATTGTTGCCCTCAATCCAACCATCGATGTCAACTTGTGTTTTCCAAGCCAGCGAGCCATCAGCCAAATCCAAAGCGTACAGATAACCGTCAGACGCCCCGAAAACCAATAAGCCACCATAAACCACCGGCTCATACACGGGGCTTCCGGGGTCAAAGTCCCAAAGCGTCTGTCCAAACGCGGCATCCACACAATGAATCCTGTTCGCAAAATTCCAGAAGACCACCCTGTCATCAACCACCAAATATACAGCGGAGTGACGTTCCATGTCCCAAAGCGTCTTACCGCTGTTGACGTCCAATCGAGCACCATAGCGAATGTAAACGTAACCAAGCCTGTTGGTCTCTGCGGTGCCGAGTTCGCCCATGACAAACGTTGAGTAGGAGGCGTATGCTCCCTCTAAAACCTTCATCCAGTAGAGTCCTCCGCTATCAACATCGTAAACGGCTAAGCCATCCTTTTCCACGAATATCTTCCCATCGCCCAAAGTGAAGCTAGATTTACCTTTATTTAGGTAGCTGGCTGCGTCATAATGTTTCATGATTTTGCCGTTAGTTTCATTCAGACGATAAACCCCTGCATGGCTGACATAAACGCTGCCTTGGTACGCTTCAACTACATGTCCCCCGTAGTAGTAGCTGTAGCCACTGCTCTGGTTCCAGATCAATTTGCCGTCTTGGGCGTCGTAAGCGTATGTTTCAGCCCAACCGGCGGTAATGAACACTTTTCCATATGCCACAGCCATACTGGAGGCGGTAGCTCCAATTTCTGTTTGCCACAGCAGCGAACTAGCTGGATGAAACCAAGGAAACGAAGTTTCTTCATTAGAGGGGGTGGGAAGTGTGATGCAGATAAATGCCACTGTAGAAACCAGAATAACTACAATAAGAGTCACAGCCATTGGCACTGTGAAATACTTTTTCCATTTAGCTGGAGGTGCAGTGCCTTCCTGGTTAGCTAAATATGCAAGAACAAAAACGATGCATATTGAAACGAATGCGAGAACCACTATCAATATCGGCATCGGGATGTTCCAAGAATCGCTGAAGGCAACTATGGAATCGCCCCCGCTAACATAGAGGACCCCGTCCACCACTGCCGGTGAACTGGAAAAGGGGGGGTGCGCTCTTCCACACATACTCTCCTGTAGCCGCTTTCACGCAGTAGGTGCAGATGTTTTCATACCCCCCGTGGGTGGTGCCAAAGTATGCATATTCTCCTGCCACGATGGGGGCGGAAGCTGCGGAGATGTCTCCCATGCTGTAATGCCAAATTTCTTCTCCGTCAGAAGCGTTCAAACAGTAAATCAGCCCGCCAAAATAGACTCTGCCATCAGCAACCGACGGCCCCGACCTTGACCACCCCACTATGTTTGACTGATTCCAAACTTTTTCGCCCGTATCAGCCTTAAGACAGTAGGCGTCTCCCTGCCAAGAGGAAAAGTACACTTCCCCATCTGAAACCGTGGGAGCACACCCTACAATTGCCGGGTAGCTCCAAATTAGGCTGCCGGAATTGGCATCTAGGCAGTAAAGGTTTGATCCGCCAACGTAAACCCGGTAATCAACAATGGCTGGGGACGTGGACACACTTGAGTGGCCGATTTCCCACCCTTTGGTTCCTTCGACGGAAGGTGCCACGCTGGTTATGTTGAAGGCCCAAACTTCTTGCCCGGTTAACGCGTCTAAGCAGAATAGGCTATTGCTTCCGGAACAGATGTAGACATAGCCGTTCACAACCGTGGGAGAAGAACTCTTATAATCTGAAAGCACTCCATCATCCCTCGAAAAGTTCCAGTTGATTTTGCCGGTTTGGGTGTCAAGGCAGTAGACCACGTTTTTTGTGTCGCAAATGTACAGGAACCCGTTTGAAATAGCTGGGGACGATCGGATGGCTGAGTCTATTTTGAAGTTTACCCAGATTTGCCGACCCGTTTGGGCGTCTAGACAATAGATGTTGCCGTTCTCTGAGCCCACGTAAAGCCTGCCATCCACAACCGTGGGGGAGGAATCCACGGGGTTGCCGCTTGTGGAGAAATTCCATAAAACGTTCGGTGTGGTGGGACCGGCAGTCGTTGTGTATCCGGTGTGACCTGGGTCATGGCGATACATGGGCCAATCCTCTGAGGCGGAACCGGTTTCGGAAGCAAAAACAGTTGCGGAAAAGGTAGCTATCGACAAAAGCACGCAAACAACTGCTGCAATCAACAGCGTCGCGAGTAGGGCTACTGCCAAAGTTTTTCGCTTGTCGACTGAGCTGTTGTAGAGGAACATCTTCTTGTTGCTCCTGCGCTTGCTCCCCACATAGAATTAACAATCGCCATTCTGTTTAAGCGTTTTTGTAAAGATTTCTTGACTCAAGTTTTCTTGACTAACTCAGCATATTTGTCGCCTAACAGCCAATCAATGCAGAAAACCGTAGAGGAGGTCTATCCGCCTAAACTTCTCTCAGAATCGTATGCAGTTCCTTTATATAAGGAGGTATAGACTGCTCCAAGCGCTTAAACCCCTGCAACATTGCCACCAAAAAAGGGGAAAATCTAAATGGGAGTGCACTGCTTGATATAGCAAGTTGAGAGTTGAC